>JBEKLD010000021.1:0-28292 GCA_050010375.1 Vulcanimicrobiaceae bacterium | reverse complement strand
CGCACCGCCTCGTCGAGATCGCGGTAGGTGATGACGACGGTGACCGGGCCGAAGATCTCTTCTTGCGCGATCCGCATGCGGCTGGTGACGTCGGCAAAGATCGTCGGCTCGTAGAAGAACCCATTGGCCAGCGCCTGGTCGGCCGGGCGCTTGCCGCCGGCGACGATGCGCGCCCCTTCGCGCAGGCCGATGGCGACGTACGCTTCCGTCCGCGCGAGCTGCCGAGCCGAAACGAGCGGGCCGAGCTGCGTCGTCGTGGCGAGCGGGTCGCCCAGGCGCAGCCGCTGCGCACGCGCGGCCATCCGGGCGAGCAGCGCCTCGGCCTGATTTTCGTGCACCAGGATGCGCGCGCCGGCGATGCAGGTTTGGCCGCTGGCGATGAAGGCGGCGAAGATCGCCCCGGCCGCCGCCGTCTCGAGGTCGGCGTCGGGGAGCACGATGACCGGCGCCTTCCCACCCAGTTCGGCGTTGCAGCGCACCAGGTTCTCGCCGGCGATGCGCGCGACGGCGCGGCCGGTCTCGGTCCCGCCGGTGAGGTCGAGCTTCGCCAGGCGCCGTTCACCGGCCAGCGCCGCACCGGCTTCGGCGCCCAAGCCGGTGACGACGTTGAAGACGCCGGCCGGGACGCCGGCCGCGAGCGCGAGTTGCGCCAGCTCCAGCGTCGTCAGCGGCGTGTACTCGGACGGCTTGACGACGACGGTGTTCCCGGCGGCGAGCGCCGGGGCGAGCTTCTTGGTCAGGATCAGCAGCGGATGATTCCACGGCGTCAGCAATCCGACGACGCCCAGCGGCACCCGCCGCACAACGTTGAGATACGGCCCTTCGAACGGCGGAATCGTATCTTCGGCAGTGCGTGCGACGGCCGCGAAGTAGCGGTAGAACTCCGGCAGCCGGCCGAGCTGCGCGCGCATCTCGCGCAGCGGGCGCCCGGTGCAGATCGCCTCCAACCGCGCGAGTTCCGGCAGCGCGCCCTCGATCGCGTCGGCGAAGGCGGTCAGGATGCGGAATCGTTCGCGCACCACTAGGCCGCTCCAGCGACCGTCGGCGAAGGCGCGCTGCGCGGCGTCGACGGCCTGTGCGATCTCGGCGGCGCCGCCGGCGGCGACCCGCGCGACCAGCGTCCCGTCGGCGGGATTGCGCACCTCGAAGGTGCGCGCGTCGGCGCCCGGCCGCGCCTCGCCGTCGATCAGGTGCGCGGTCGTCGGGGGCTCCAAGAGACGGCTCATCCCCGTTCCTTCGCCTCGCGGGGCGCCGGCGCCGCCGAGGGGATCACCGGGAGCAGCACGTACGGGGCCCGCGCCGCGTCGGCGTGCAGCGTCGTCGTTCCGCCGAAGCGGTCCGGCGGGCGGTCGAGCGGATCGTCGTGCAGGAACGGGCCGCAGCCGCGCAGCTCGTTCTTGAAGTTCGACAGCCGGCCACCGCTGGGCCCGGGGTACTCGTAGTCCTTGCCGCGCACGGTCAGCGCCAGCCGATAGCCGGCCGGCAGCACGATCGAGGTCGGCCACAGCTCGACGTCGAGCTCGACGACCTCGCCGGGCCAGAGCGGATCGCCCTCGTCGTGCCGATGGTACGGACGGTACGGCGTCGAGAGCGCCGCATCGAGCGCGCGGTGCGAGGCGCGTAGCCAGCCCTGCGCGAGCGGCGTGTGCGGATCGATCGCGCCCTGGAAGACGACTTCCTCACCGTCCGGCGCGAAGGCGCGCAGCACGAGAAACAGGTCGGCATCGCGCGTCGACGACGAGACGAACAGCTTCGCCGCCAGCGGCCCGGTCAACTCCAGCTCCGCCGTTAACGGCGGTGCGAGGAACGTCACGCCGTCGCCGAGCGCCTCGAAGGCGCGCGTGGCGGGCTCGGGCGCGGGTTTGTCACTCAGCGCCAGGCCGGCGAGATCGAGATAGGCTTTCGTCCAACGCGTGCGCGCCAGCGGCCACTCGGCCTCGGCGCGCTGCTCGAAGCGGTCGAGGTGGCGAACTTGCAACTGCACGCGCGGCTGATCGGCCCAGGCGGCGCGGTCGCCCTGCAGGTAGCAGGCGAAGAAACGCTTCTGCAGAGCGACGCCGTAGGCGGTGTAGAACTCGGTCCAGTGCTCGATCCCGTGCACTTCGAGGAACTTCTCCGCCGACGCGGCACGGGTGAACGCCTCGAAGTTGCCGCGCGGATGCAGCCCCTGGCCGCCCCAGTTCGCCGACGACAGCAGCGGGACGCGCACCCGCGACCAGTCCGGCGAGCGCCGCCGATAGTAGTTGTCGTCGAACGGACGGGAGCGGATCGAGGCGCCGAAGTCGACCCGGTTCTTGGCCAGCTGCGCATCGTCCAACTCTTCGTTGCCGCAGACCGGCGCGCCGGTGACGCGGCTGCGCGCGCCACGCGCGCCGACACCGTGCTGCACGGTTTTCACCTGCATGTCGTACCAGTTGGCGGCGAAGGTGCACAGGATGCCGCCGTGGTGCGTCACGTCGCGATAGAAATCGGCCGCGCCCTCCCAGGCGCAGATCGCGCGCAGTGCGGGCGGCTGGCGCGCCGCGACGGTCCACTGGTTCATCGCGTAGTACGAGATACCGTTCAGCCCGACGCCGCCGTCGCACCAGGGCTGTGCCGCGGCCCACGCGATGCACGCCTCGAGGTCGAGCGTCTCGCGCGGCGACCACGGGTTGAGGTGGCCCGGCGAGCAGCCTGCGCCGCGCGAGTCGATCCGCACGCAGGCGTAGCCGTCGGGGACCCACTTCTCCGGATCGACGACCTCCCAGTTCTGATAGAGGTTCGACGAACCGGCCGTCACGTCGGGATGCTGCTGCACCATCCGATCCCACGCGCTCGGGTAGCCGTCCTGAAAGGCGAGGCCTTTGGCGTACGGCCCGTAGCTCAGGATCGCCGGCGCCGGCTTCTCGTCGAGCGGGCGGAAAACGTCGGCGCGCAGCACGATCTCGTCGTCCATCGCAATCGGGACGTCCCAGTCGATCAGCATCCCGTCGCGCACCTCGCTCGCCGGTGCGATCACGGCGTGGGGTCACCCTCGTCGGGCAGCTCGTGGGGCGTGTGGTACTTGCCCTGCCAGAACACCAGCGCCGGCTTGACGACGTAGTCGTAGGCCTCGACCCGCCCCAGCACGATCACGTGATCGCCGCCCTCGAAGCGCTGCTCGATCCGGCAGACGAAGTGCGCCGCCGCCCCGGTCAAAAGTGGAACGCCGTGGCCGCCCAAGGTGTGCGCGATCCCGGCGAACTTGTCGGGGTGCGGCTGCGCGAAGCGGGCCGAGAGCGCGCGGTGCTCGCCGCCCAGGACGCTGACCCCGAAGTGGGTCGCCTGGTCGAACGCCGGGTAGCTGCCGGCTTCCCGAGCGAGACTCCACAGCACCAGCGGCGGGTCGACCGAGACCGAGTTGAACGAACTCGCCGTCAGGCCGTAGAGCCGTCCGGCGGCGTCGCACGTCGTGATGATGGTGACGCCCGTGGCGAAGGTTCCGAACGCCGTCCGGAGGTCCCGCCCATCGAAGGCCGTCGCCTGCTCCTGTGCCGTCGCCGTCGCCTCCCCGTGCCAGGGTTATTTATCCATCGATAAAATCACTCGGCCAGCGCCTTGTCAAGGGGGCGGCCCGCCGGGGACCGCCCGAAAGGAGCGCCCATGTCGATCTGCATCGATTGCCATGCCCACTTTCTGCCTGATGCGTTCGTGGCGGCGTTGCGCGAGCGCGGCCTGATCGACGCGCGCAAAGACGAAGGGGTGCTCGACCTCGCGCGCGAGGTCTGCGGCTACCACGCCGAGCGTTCGCGCTTGCCGTATTTCCCGCTGCAGTACGATCTCGACGCGCGCGTCGCGCTCGCCGAGCGTCAGGGAATCGATCGGCAGATCGTGTGTCTGCCGCCGTTCTACTTCGCCTACGGCGCGCCGCCCGAGCTGGGCCTGGCGCTCTGCCGCGCCGGCAACGACGCGCTCGCCGCGACGATCGCGCGCGCGCCGCAGCGGCTGGCCGGTTTCGCGACGGTCCCATTGCAGTCGCCGGTCGACGCGGTCGCCGAGCTGCACCGCGCCGTCGAACAGCTCGGCTTCTGGGGCGTCGAGATCGGATCGAACATCGCCGGCGCGCCGCTCGACGATCCGGCGCTCGACGTCTTCTGGGCCGCTTGTTGCGCGCTCGACGTCCCGGTCTTCATGCACCCGCACCACGAGCTGGGCGGCGAGCGCGCCGCACCGTACTACCTCTTCAATTTGTTCGGCAACCCCTCGGAGACCGGGTTGATCGCCGCGCGGCTGATCTACGCCGGCGTGTTCGAACGCTTCCCGACGTTGCACTTCATCCTCGCGCACGCCGGCGGGACGCTGCCGTGGATCGCCGGCCGGCTCGACCACGGCTACCGCGTGCGCCCCGAGACCAAGACGATCCCGCGCCCGCCGAGCAGCTACCTGCGCCAGCTCTTCTTCGACACGATCACGCACGACGCGGCGTTGCTCGCGACGCTCGTGCAGCGGGTCGGCACCAGCCAGGTCGTGGTCGGGACCGATCGGCCCTTCGACATGGGGATCGACGACCCGCGCGGACTCGTCGCCTCGCTGCCGGGGCTGAGCGTCGCCGAGCGTGACGCGATCTTGGGTGGGAACGCGCAGGGCTTTCTGTCCCGCGCGCGCGGCGCGGCGGAGACGGCGCGGTGAGCGCGCGCCCTCCGCACGGGCGCGCCCCCTACGTCCCCGCGCCGGCGCGACCGCGGCTGACGCTCCCCGGCGACGCGCGCCTCGCGCTGCACACGATCGTCAACGTCGAGGAGTGGCTCTACGACGCGAAGCTGCCGCGCCAGGTGTTGACCGCCCCCGGCGGCGTCGATCCGATCCCCGACGTCGCCAACTACGCCTGGTACGAGTACGGGATGCGGGTCGGGATCTGGCGCGTCTTCGAGGTGCTGCGATCGCACGGCGTGCGCGCCACGCTCAGCATCAACGCGAGCGTCTGCGACGCCTATCCCGAGGTCGTGCAGGCGGCGGTCGAGGCCGGCTGGGAGATGCTGGGCCACGGCTTTCACCAGCGCGCGATGTCGCAGGTCGCCGACGAACGCGACGTCGTGCGCCGCACGCTGCAACGGCTGCAGGACGCGACCGGGACGCGGCCGCGCGGTTGGCTCGGACCGGGCTTGGTCGAAAGCGTCGACACCTGCGACATCCTGGCCGACGAGGGGCTGGACTACTGCTGCGATTGGGGCCCGGCCGACGATCTGCCGTACGAGCTGACCGTCGCGCGCGGTGCGCTGCTGGCCGTCCCGTATCCGATCGACATGAACGACATCGTGATGTACGGGCTCGAGCACCATCCGGACGACACCCTGCTCGAGCGCGGGAAGCGGCATTTCGCGCGGCTCTACCGCGAGAGCGAAGGGCAGGCGAAGATCATGGCGGTCGCCCTGCACCCGTGGATCGTCGGGACGCCGCACCGCATCGACTACCTCGACGCGCTGCTCTCACACGTGCGCGGGCACGCCGGCGTCACGACCTTGCGCGGGGGCGAGATCGCCGACTGGTACCGCGCGGCGGTGGCGGCACCAGCGCCGCGATGACGGTGGGCGCCCCCTCGAGGAACGCGGTCGCCAGCGCGGCGACGACGGCGTCGATGTCCTCGGGGATCGACAGGCCGTAGATCCACTTGCGGATCCCGATGTAGAAGATGCTGGCGTGGAGCGCCCACACCAGCTCGAACTCCAGCTCGCCGATCGGGACGACGTCGGGCGCCGGCAGGCCGTGCTCGTGCCGGATCTCGCGGATGACGCGGGTGTAGATGCGGTCGCGCAGGATCGTCAGGTAACGCGCGTTGAGGTCCATCCCTTTGAGGCCGGAGAACATCCAGACCCGGATCCACTCGTAGGCCAGGATCGCCTTGGCGTAATCCTGGTAGAACGCGACGATCCGTTCGCGTAACGGACGCCGGCGGTCGTCGAGCATTTCTTCCCAGTGCGGGTTCCAGCGGTTGAGATAGACCTCTTGGTAGACCCGCTCGATCAGCGCGCTTTTGCTGGGGAAGTAGCGGTAGAGCAGCGGCTGGGTGATCCCGATGCGCTTGGCCAGCTCGCGCGTCTGGCCGTCGAAGCCGACCTCGCAGAAGAACCGGACGGCCTCGCGCGCGATCAACCGCTCGCGCTCGTCGCGCGGCAGACGCTTGCGCTGGCCGCTGGCCGCGGAACCCACGCCGTGGTAATACGGTGATAAATTCGCGGCCTCCCTGTCGGGCCGCCGCGGCCGGCCGACCCGGAGAGATTTTTCTCCCCCGCCGCGGCCGACCGGCATGATTTTCGGCGCCACCTCCTAATTTATCGGTCGATAGACGCCACGGAGGCTCACGGTGCGACTCGGCTACTTCATGATGCCCCTCCACCCCCCGCTGCGCAACTACACCGCGACCCTGAAAGAGGACCGTGAGGCGCTGGTGCTCGCCGACCGGCTGGGCTTCGAAGAGGCCTTCGTGGGCGAGCACGTGACCGACATCGCCGAGCCGGTGACTTCCGCGCTGATCTTCATCGCGACGATGCTCGAGTCGACCCAGCGCATCAAGCTCGGCGCGGGGACGATCAACCTGCCCAACAATCATCCGGCCCAGGTCGCCGCGCAGGTCGCGATGATCGACCACTTGCTCGAGGGCCGGTTCCTGTTCGGGATCAGCCCGGGCGGCCTGCTCTCCGACGCGGAGGTCTTCGGCAACCTCGACCGCGACCGGACGGCGATGTTCGTCGAGGCGATCGATCAAGTGCTGGCGATCTGGGCCGGTGAGCCACCCTACGACATCACAGGCGAGTTCTGGTCGTTCAGCACGGCGCGCACCATGCGCATCGAGCTGGGGCAGGGTGCGATCGTCAAACCGTACCAAAAGCCGCACCCGCCGATCGTCGTGACCGCGGTCGCCCCGTTCTCGAAGGGCGTGGTGGCGGCGGCGCAGCGCGGCTGGACGCCGATCTCAGCCAACTTCCTCCAGCCGTGCTGGGTCGCCTCGCACTGGCCCAAGTACCGGGAGGGCTGCGCGTTGGCCGGCCGAGCCGCCGACCCGGCCGACTGGCGGGTCGCCAAGAGCGTCTTCGTCGCCGACGACGAGGAGACGGCGCAGCGCTACGGCAAGGGGCGCGAAGGCCCGTACGCCTACTACTTTCACTCGTTGATGACGAAGTTGATCGGGAACGGCCGCCCCGAACTCTTCAAAGGCGACCTTGCGATGCCCGACGCTGCGGTGACGCTCGACTACGTGCTCGACTCGCTGGTCATCTGCGGGACGGTCGATTCCGTCGTCGAGCAGCTGCTCGCGTTTCGCAAGACCATCGGCGACTTCGGCACGCTGCTCTACGCCGGCCACGACTGGGTCGATCCGAAATTGGGCCGGCGCTCGATGGAATTGATGGCGACCGAAGTGCTGCCGCGTGTCAACGCGGCGATCGCGGCCGAGCGCGCCGGCCAGCCGCGCGCGGCCGAGGCCTAGGGTGGCGCTGCGCGCCGGGCTGGTCGGCCTGGGGATCATGGGCTCGGCCTACGCGCGGCACCTGTGCGCGGCGGGCGTCGCGACCAGTGGGTTCGACATCGACGCCGGCGCGCGCGAGCGGTTCGCTCTGCTGGGCGGAACACCGGCCGGCAGCGCGCGCGAGGTCGCCGCGACGAGCGACGTCGTGATCACCGCGCTGCCGGGGCTCGAGGCCCTCGAGTCGGCGTTCTTCGGCCCTGAAGGCATTGCGGCCGGCGCCACGCCGCAACTGGTCGTCAGCGAGCAGAGCACCTTCGCCCTCGACGCCAAGGAGCGCGTGCGCTCGGTCCTGGCGGCGCGCGGCGTCGCTGTCCTCGACGCGCCGGTCAGCGGGACCGGCACGCAGGCGCAACAGCGGGACCTGGCGATCTTCGCCAGCGGCGAGCGCGCCGCGTTCGACAGGGCGTTCCCGGTGTTGCAGATCTTCGCGCGCGACGTGCGCTACGTCGGCGCGTTCGGGACCGGCTCGAAGCTCAAGTACATCGCCAACCTGCTGGTCACGATCCACAATCTCTCCACGGCCGAGGCCGTCGTGCTGGCGGAGCAGGCGGGGATCGACCCGGTGCTGATGCTCGAGGTTCTCGCTGGGAGCGCCGCCGACTCGCGGATGCTGCACGTGCGCGGTCCGATGATGGCCGCCGGAACCTACCAGCCGGCGGCGATGAAGATGGACGTCTACGAGAAAGACTTGCAGATCATCGACGAGTTCGCGCACGCGGTCGGCGCGCCGACGCCGCTGTTCGCGCAGAGCCTGCCGTTCTACCGCGCCGCGCTGGCCGACGGTCACGCCAAGGACGACACGGCGGCAATCGTCACCGTGCTGCGCGCGATGGCCGGCCAGGCGGAGCGCTAAGCGGCGATGGGCAGCGCGTTCTACCTGCAGAACCTGCTCGGCGGTCTGGCCTACGGCAGCCTGTTGTTCCTGATCGCGGCCGGCCTGACGCTGGTCTTCGGCTTGATGCGCATCCTCAACCTCGCCCAGACGGCCTTCTACCTCTTCGGCGCCTACATCGGCCTGACGCTGGTCGCGCACGGTCTCAACTTTTGGTTGGCCAGCGTCGCGGCGGGCGTCGTGACGCTAGCGCTGGGCCTGGCGCTCTATGCCCTCTTCCTCCACCGCTACCACCGCGAGCACTTGACCTCGCTGCTGCTGACGATCGGCTTCACGCTGATGCTCGACGACACGGTGCTGGCGATCTGGGGCGGCGATCCGCAGTCGATCTCACCGCCGCCGTTCTTGGCCGGGTCGGTCCAACTCGGCACGCTGATCTTCCCCGAGTATTGGCTGGCGGTCATCGTCATCAGCTTGGCGATCGCGGGCGTGTTGCTGCTCGCGTTGCGGCGCACGCTGCTGGGCGTGATCATCCGCGCCGCCGTCGACGACGAAGAGATGGTGCGCGGCCTGGGCGTCGACACCAACCGCGCGTTCTATCTCGTCTTCGCGCTCGGCGCGCTGTTGGCCGGTGCGGGCGGGCTGCTCGGCGGCCCGATCACCAGCGCCTATCCCGGCCTCGACGGCGAGCTGCTCCCGCTCGCCTTCGCGGTCGTGATCGTCGGCGGGATGGGGAGTCTGACCGGCGCATTGGTCGGCAGCCTGCTGATCGGCCTAGTCAACGCCTTCGGCAAGGCGATGTTCCCCGAGTTCTCCTACTTCACGATCTTCGTGCCGGTCGCGCTGATCATGGCGCTGCGGCCGCAAGGGCTGTTCGGCCGCACGCCGTGAAGGCACGCCGTTTGTCGCTCATGGTCGCCGCCGGGCTGGTGCTCGCGCTGGCGCTGCCGCGCTTGGGCGTCCCGACCTTCTACGTCTCGCTGCTGACGCAGACGTGGATCTACGCGATGGTCGCGATGAGCCTCGACCTCCTGGTCGGGTTCACCGGCTTGGTCAACTTCAGCCAGGCGGCCTACTTCGGCGTCGGCGCGTACGCGGTCGCGATCGCTGCGACGCGCTTCCATGTCACGGCGTTCTTCCCGGCGCTCGGCCTGGGCATCCTGTGCGCCGTCGGCACCGCCGCGCTGCTCTCGTTGATCGCGTTGCGGGCGGAGAACGTCGGCTTCATCATCATCACGATCGCGCTGAACCAGATCGTCTGGGGACTGGCCTACCAGTGGGTCTCGCTCAGCGGCGGCGACAACGGGATCACCGGATTGGTCCGCCCGACGCTGTTCGGACTCGATCTCTCGGGCAACACGGCCTACTACTACGTCTGCTTGGCCGGCGTCGTGCTCGCGCTCGCGCTCCTGCTCGCGGTCGAACGCTCGCCGTTCGGCCTGGTGTTGCAGGGGACGCGCGAGACGCCGCGCCGGATGCGCGCGCTCGGCTACGACGTCTGGCTGTATCGCTACTGCGCGCTCCTGCTCTCGGCGGCGGTCGCCGGCGCGGCCGGCGTGCTGTTCGCCTGGTACAACCAGTTCGTCGGCCCGGTCGACCTCACGCTCGACCTCTCGACGCAGTTCCTGATCATCGTGATCCTGGGCGGGATCGGGACGCTCTACGGCCAGTTGCTCGGCGCCCTGATCGTCGTCTTCCTAAGCAACGGGCTCTCGTCGATCACCCAGCGCTGGGAGTTGATCCTGGGCGCGATCTACTTCGTGATCGTGATGTACGCGCCCGACGGGCTGGTCGGCCTGGGCCGGCGGCTGGCGCTGCGCGCGCAAGGTCGGCGCGCCACGTTCGCGCCGGCGGAGCCGCTGTGAACGGGCAGCCGACCCAGGGCGCGTGTCTGGAGCTGCGCAACGTCAACAAGCGCTTCGGCAGCCTGCGCGTCCTCGAGGACGTCTCGCTGACGGTGCAGCGCGGCGAGCGGCGGGGGATCCTGGGGCCCAACGGCGCCGGCAAGTCGACGCTGTTCAACATCATCGCGGGCGAGCTGGCGTGCTCGGGCGGGCAGGTCGCGCTGCTCGGCCGCGACGTGACCGGGATGCGCGCGCACCAGCGCGCGCGCTTGGGGCTGGCGCGCACCTTCCAGACGACGACGCTCTTCCCCAAGCTCAGCGTGGTCGAGAACGTGGTGCTCGCGCTGCAGGCCGGCTCGCGCGACCGCTTTCAGTTCCTGATCCCGCGGCGCCGCGCGCGGGCCCGGTACGACGAAGCGCACGCGCTGCTCGAGCGGGTCGGCTTGGGGAGCCGAGCCGAGGTCCTCGTCGACGCGCTCGGCTACGGCGAGAAGCGGCAGCTCGAGATCCTGCTGGCGATCGCCCAGCGCCCGCAGCTGTTGCTGCTCGACGAGCCGACGGCGGGCCTCGCGCCGAGCGACACCCAGCTGATCACCGATCTGCTCAAGCGCGAGACGCGCGCGACGACGCTGGTGCTGATCGAGCACGACATGGCGGTGATGTTCGACGTCGTCGACCGGCTGACGGTCCTGCACCATGGCCGCGTCGTCGCCGACGGGTCGCTGGCGGAGATTCGCGCCGACGCGTACGTGCAGGACGTCTACCTGGGTGGGAAGCTGTAGCGATGGAAGCGGCGGCGATGCTCGAGGTCGACGACATCCACACCTACTACGAGCACAGCCACATCCTGCAGGGCGTGACGCTGCGCGCACCGGCCGGCGCGGTGACGGCAGTACTCGGGCGCAATGGCGTCGGCAAGACGACACTGATCCGCTCGATCATCGGCTTCACGCCGCCGCGTAGCGGGACGATCCGCTTCGCCGGCGAGTCGATCGAGCGCCTCCCGTCGTACGCGATCGCGCGGCGCGGGGTCGGGTTGGTGCCGCAAGGCCGCCGCATCTTCCCTTCGCTGACCGTGCGCGAGAACCTGACGATCGGCGCCGTCGGGCGCGCGCCCGGCCCGTGGACGCTCGAGCGCGTGTACACGATGTTCCCGCGGCTGCGCGAGCGCAGCGGCAATTTCGGCGGTCAGCTCAGCGGAGGCGAGCAGCAGATGCTCGCCATCGGCCGCGCGCTGATGGCGAACCCGGTGCTGCTCCTGATGGACGAACCGTCCGAAGGTCTGGCGCCGATCATCGTGCGCGAGCTGACCGAGACGCTGGGCCAGCTCAAGGCGACGGGTTTGGCGATCGTGCTGGTCGAGCAGAATCTGCCGCTCGCCCTGGCGGTCGCCGACACCGCGTCGATCGTCAGCAAGGGGCGGGTGGTCTTCCACGGCCCGCCCGAGCGCATCCGCCATGATGAGGAGGTTCGCACGACGTATCTTGGGGTCTGACCCCTTTGTTGCACTAGCTACGGAGGATCGAGTCGATGAAGCTCTCATTCCGATTGACGCTCGCCGCGCTCGCCGCGTTCTGTCTGGGACAGGTCGCGCCGGCGTTCTCGGCACCCGGCGCCCCCATCAAGGTCGCGCTGCTCGCCCCGACGTCCGGCACGGCGGCCGCCGCCGGGCACGACATGATCAACGCCTGGACCCTGTACTGGTCCGAGCACGGCAACGCCGTCGCCGGGCGGCCAGTCGTGACCACGACCTACGACACCGCTTCGAACGCGGCGCACGCGCTCGACCAAGCGCGGCACGCGGTCGAACAAGACGGCGCGCAGATCGTCGTCGGACCCTACCTGGCCAACGAAGGGCTGGCCGTCGCGCCGTACCTCGAAGCGCACAAGATTCCGATGATCCTGCCGACCGTCTCGGCCGACGACCTCTCGCAGCGCCTGGCGAACTCGTACGTCGTCAAGGTCGCCGGCTGGACCTCGAGCCTGCCGACCCACGTCGCCGGCCTCTGGGCCGCCAAGCAGGGCTACAAGAAAGTCGCGACGATCGCGAACTCCTACGCCTTCGGCTACGAGAACGCCGGCGGCTTCGCGCAGACCTTCACCGAGAACGGCGGCCGAATCGTCGCGCAGTTGTGGGCGCCGCTCGGCACGACCGACTACAGCCCGTACATCTCGCGGCTGCAAGCGGCGCAGCCCGACGCCGTCTTCGTCGAGATGGTCGGCGCCGACGACGTCCACTTCCTCGAACAGTGGAGCCAGTTTGGGCTCAAGAACAAGATCCCGTTGATCGCCAACGAGACGACGACCGACCAGTCCAACATCCGGTCGATCCCGCCCGAGGACGTCGATGGGATCATCAGCTTCGGCCACTACGCCGAAGGCCGAGACGACCTGGCGACGAGCAGCTTCGAGCTCAAGTACGGCGCAGCCGAGGGTGTCCTGCCGTCGTACATGGCCGCCGGCTTCTACACCGCCGCGCAGTGGCTGGCGACCGCGATCGACCACGTCCACGGCGACATCGAAGACCCGGCCCGCCTGTTGACCGCCATCCACGACGTGCGCTTGGCCAACTCGCCGCTCGGTCCCATGGAACTCGACCGCTACAACTCGCCGATCGAGAACGTCTACCTGCGCCGCGTCGTAGCGACGACGGGTCCGGCGGCGAAGTACGCCAAGACCTGGAATGTCGTCACGCAGACGTGGCCGCACGTCTCGCAATTCTGGACCTACGATCCCAAGACGTATCTCCTGCAGCCGGTCTACTCATCCAGCTTCCAAGGGATCAAACCATGAGCCCAGCACGCGGGCTCGCGCTCGCCGCCGCCGGCGCGCTACTCGCGCTGGCGGCGCTGGTACAGCCGCCACGCGCGTTCGCCCAGGCGAAGCCGCCGCTGAAGATCGGGTTGCTGATCCCGGTCACCGGCGTCTTCGCCGCGCCGGGCGCGTACATGCGCGAAGGCCTCGAACTCTACCTCAAGGAGCACCACAATCAATTGGCCGGCCGCGACGTCCAGATCGTCAGCGCCGACACGCAAGGGAATCCATCGATCGGTCTGACCGAGATCCGGCGGCTAGTCGAGCAAGAGCACGTCGACGTCATCTTCGGCCCGCTCTCGGCGGCGGTCGGCTCGGCGATCGTCCCCTACATCGATCAGCACCAGATCCCAGCGGTCTATCCGATCGTCTCCTCCGACGACCTCACCCAGCGCACGCCGTCGGCATACATCGTGCGCACCGGTTGGACGAGCAGCCAGCCGACGCACGTGCTGGCCGACTACGCCTACAAGACGCTCAAGTACCGCACCGCGGCGACGATCGGCTACGACTTCAGCTTCGGCTGGGAGAGCATCGGCGGTTTCGTCGACGTCTTCCAGAGCGACGGCGGAAAGGTCCTCAAGCAGGTCTGGACGCCGACGGTGACGCCGGACTACTCGCCGTTCCTCTCGGCGCTGCCCCGCACGGTCGACGTCGTGATGTGCAGCTTCTCCGGGACCGCGGCGGTGAACTTCATCCACCAATACCGCGCCTTCGGGCTGAAGATGCCGCTGATCTGCCAGGGCAACGCGACGGACGAGAGCACGCTCGACGCCGAGGGCCCGGGTGCGGTCGGGATCATCACCGCGTTGCAGTACAGCGCGACCCTCGACACGCCGGTCAACAAGGCGTTCGTCGCCGCCTCGCAGAGCGCGTACGGCCACGTTCCGTCCTACTACGCCGAAGGGACGTACGTCGGTGCGGCGGTGCTCGACCGCGCGCTCGCCGACGTACACGGCGACACGACGGACACGGCCGCGTTCGTGCGCGCGCTCAAGCACGCGACGATCCCGGCGGCCCCGCGCGGGCCGGTCACGCTCGACTCCTACGGGAACCCGGTACAGAACATCTACATCCGCCGCGTCGAGCAGCACGGCGACCGGCTCGAGAACGCCGTCCTACAGACCTACCCGCACGTCTCGCAGTTCTGGACCTTCAACCCCAAGGACTACCTCGGCCACCCCGTCTACTCGCGCACGTACCCCGTGTGCAACGGATGTAGCTGAGCGGATGAGCGAGACGATGCGCGCGGCCGTCTACCACGGCCCGCGCGACATCCGCATCGAAGACATCCCGGTCCCGCGCGCGGGGCCGGGCGAGTTGCTGGTGCGCGTCCACGCGAACGGGATCTGCGGGACCGACGCCAGCGAGTTCGTCGCCGGTCCGCACATGTATCCGCTGCACGCGCGCCACGGGCTGACCGGCCACCTCGGCCCGATCGTCCCCGGCCACGAGTTCGCCGGACACGTCGCGGCGCTCGGCGACGGGGTCGCCGCCTTCACCGAGGGCGAGCTGGTCGTCACCGGCGCCGCGCTGTGGTGCGGAGAGTGCCCGCAGTGCCGCGCCGGGCGTACCAGCATCTGCGCGCTCTACGCCACGATCGGCCTCCATCGTGACGGCGGCCTGGCGCAGTATGTCCGCGTCCCGGCCGAGATCGCGCTGCGCGCCGAACCGTTCGGTCTGACCGACGACGTCGCCGTCCTCACCCAACCGATGGCGATCGCCGTCCACGCCTTGCGTCGCGGCGAACCGCAGCAGGGCCAGGACGTACTCGTGCTGGGCACCGGCGGGATCGGCGCATTCCTGGTCTACGCGCTGGCGCAAGCCGGCGCGCGCGTCGTCGCCGCCGACGTTCGCGAGGACCGGCTCGCGATCGCCGAACGGCTGGGCGCCGACGCGACGATCGTCGCACGGGACGGGGCGAGCCTGCGCGAGCGGCTCGACGCGCTCGCGGTCGTCCCAACGCTGATCTTCGAAGTCACCGGGACCGAAGGCGGTCTCGCCGCCGCGATCGCCGCGGTCGACCCCGGCGGCCGCGTCGTCTCGGTCGGGATCGCGAAGCGCCCGGTGACGATCGACGCGCGCCGCCTCACCGTCAAAGAGATCGAACTGATCGGCACCAACGCGCTGATCGGCCGCGACGACGTCCCCGAAGCGGCCCGTCTGCTCGCCATCGAGCCCTCGCTGTGGACCGCCGTCGCCCCCGTCGCAATCCCCCTCGACCGCCTCGTCGACGACGGCCTGCTCCCGATGGTCGAAGGCCGCGCCACCCGCATCAAGACCCTCGTCGACCCCTGGACAACGTCGAGCCGCGCGACGACCGCGGGTTGACGGCGCCTCGTAGCCTAGACGCGAAGCAGCGTCGCGATGAGCGCGTGGTGCTCACCCCACGCGGCCCACGCCTGTTTCGCCCAGTCGCGTACACGCTCGCGATGCTCGTCCGGTCTCGTCGCCGCGGCGACGTCGGCGACAGTCAGCGGGCCCAGATCGATCGGCGGCACGAGCGTCGGAAAATCGTGGCGACTCTCCACGAACGCCTTGATCGCGCCGGGGCCGCCATCGCCCCCGTGGAGGGCCAGACGCAGTGAGACCAGGTGCGAGACCAGCGATTTCGCCGGCTGGCCGACGGGATGCTGCACGGCGTATGCGTCGACGGTCAGCTGGTGAACCCCACCGAAGAGGACCGCATTCTCGTACTCACGAGCGAGCACCGCGCCGAAGCACGTCCAGCATTCGGGAATAGAGCGGATGTACCGGTGCGTTACGGTGCTCTCACTTTGGGAGAACACCGCACCGCAGCTGCAACGAACTGCGGTCTCCATGGTACGGTTCTACAGCCCCCGAGCCATGAAGACGGCGCAGAGTGGGATGAAGACGAAGACGGCGATCTGTAGCCAGAGGAACCAGCGGATGCGGGTGAACTCGGCTTGCGGCAGGACGATCGAGCCGTCGTCGGAGCGGCGCGCGTTCCACTGCAGATACGCGACGGTCGGGACGATCGACAGCAGCCCGACCGTGGCGAACAGGGCCATCTTCGTCCAGAAGACGGGGTTGCCGGTGTAGAACACCACGCCTTTGAGGCCGAGGTTGAGGCGCAAGAGGCCGCTGACGATCACCAGGCCGGCGATGATCCCGTACCAGCGGTCGATCAGCCGCAGCCGGCGGAACAGATCCCCCGGCAGCACGGGCCGCAACAGGAACAGCTCGCCGACCAGGACGCACGCCAGCCCGAAGATGCACATGAAGTGGAAGTACGCCAGCAGCGCATCGCGGGTGAGCATCCCGCCCGCTTCGCGACGCAGCCCGAACCGACTTGCCGTGCTCCGGGGCCCGGCCCGGCGCCGGGGCGAAGTGGGAGGGCACCATGGACACGATCGACCGGCCGAGCCACGCGACCCATGAGGTGACGAACCAGCCGCCGCCATTGGCAGGCTACGACGTCGCCGGGGCGGACGTGGCGCTGCTGGAGGGGCTGCGGCGCGAAGGGGCGGGCTGGGCTGAGGAGAGTCTGCACGCGCTGGGGACGCTGGCCGGCTCGGCGGAGGCGATCGCCTGGGGCTTCGAGGCGAACCGGCACGGGCCCGAGCTGCGCACCCACGACCGCTTCGGCAACCGCATCGACGAGGTCGTCTTCCATCCATCCTGGCACCGGCTGATGGAGACCGCGATCGCCCACGGCCTGCACGGCAGCCCGTGGCGCGAGCCGCGGCCGGGCGCGCACGTCGCGCGCTACGCGCGCTTCTACGTCTGGTCGCAGGTCGAGTCGGGCCACGGCTGCCCGATCTCGATGACCTATGCCGCCGTCCCGGTACTGCGCCGCCGCCCCGACCTGGCCACCTTGGCCGAGCCGGTGTTGACCTCGACGACCTACGAGCCGACGCTGCGGCCGCTGCGCGAGAAGGTCGGCGCGCTGTGCGGGATGGCGATGACCGAGAAGCAAGGCGGCTCCGACGTGCGCGCAAACACGACGCGCGCCGAGCCCTTCGACGGCGACACCTATGCCTTGACCGGCCACAAGTGGTTCTGCTCGGCGCCGATGTCCGACGCGTTCCTGGTGCTCGCGCAGGCGCCCGAGGGCCTGACCTTATTCTTCCTCCCGCGCGTCCTGCCCGACGGGACGCGCAACGCGTTGCGCATCCAGCGACTCAAGGACAAGCTCGGTAATCGCTCCAACGCGTCGGCCGAGATCGAACTCGAGGATGCCCTCGCGTTGCGTATCGGCGAAGAAGGGCGCGGCGTCGCGACGATCATCGAGATGGTCAACCACACGCGACTCGACTGCATCGCTGGGACGGCGTCGCTGATGCGCCAGGGATTCGCGCAAGCGGCGCATCACGCGCGCCATCGCCGCGCGTTCGGCGCACTGTTGGCCGATCAGCCGCTGATGCGCAACGTGCTGGCCGATCTCGCCCTCGAAGCCGAAGCCGCGACGGCGCTCTTCCTGCGCCTGGCGCGCGCTGTCGACGCCGCGCCCGACGATCCGCGCGAGGAGGCGCTGGCGCGCCTCGGGATCGCGGCCGGCAAATACTGGGTCTGCAAGCGCGGCCCGGTCCACACCGGCGAGGCGATGGAGTGCCTGGGCGGCAACGGCTACGTCGAGGAGAGCATCCTCCCGCGGCTCTATCGCGAGGCGCCGGTCAACTCGATCTGGGAAGGCTCGGGGAACGTCAACGCGCTCGACCTGCTGCGCGCGCTGGGCCGGCAGCCGGCGACGCTGGAGGCGTACCTGGCCGAACTCGCGCTGGCGCGCGGCGCGGACCGCCGGCTCGACGCCGCCGCCGACGCGCTGCGCGAGGACTTGCGGGCGCCCGATCCGGCGAGCCTCGAGGCCGGCGCACGGCGGCTGGTCGAACGGCTCGCGCTCACCTTGCAAGCCGCGCTCTTGGTCCGGCACGCGCCGCCGCCGGTCGCCGACGCGTTCTGCGCCAGTCGGCTGGGCGGCGCCGGCGGCTTCGCGTTTGGAACGCTGCCGCCGACGACCGACACGGGCGCGATCCTCGACCGCGCCTGGCCGCACTGAACGCGAAACGGGTACAAGCGAAGAACATCATGCGCCTCACGACTACTCTCACGACCGGAGTCATCGCTTTCGCACTGTGCGCGGGCATGGCGCTCGCGCAGAACGCCACCACGGCACCGGCGAGCTCGCAGGCCAACCGTGCCGCGCAGGAGGCGACCGCGCATGCGCAGGCCGTCAACGTGACCCTGATCGCGCGCAACGGGTCCGGGACGGGTGGTTCCGTCTCGCTCATCCCGATCGGCAGCACCCGCACGCGCATCGTGGTGCGGATCCCGAAGGGTGGCACGCACCGCCTCGCGCTGTATCGGAGCGCCGACTGCTACGACAGCGTCACCCGCGCACGCATACTGGTCGCGCTCACCCCGCTCAACAACGCCGGCGTGAACGCGCCGGTGTCGGAGACGATCGTCAACCTCCCGATCACCCAGTTGCAGACGCAGAACTACGTCGTCGACGTGCGCAACGCGACCAACCGGCAGACCTTCGCCGAGGCCTGCGCCCACCTCAACGGCGGACGCTGAGCCCTAGCCGCGCAGCGCGGCGAGGACGTCGCCGGCGTTGCGGTCGGGCGGAAAGACCGGATAGAAGACGCGCTCGATCGTCCCGTCACGCGCGATCCACGCCATGCGGCACAGCAGCGTCTGTCCGGCGGCGACGAACGTCGGCAGTCGCAGCGCGCGGGTGAGCGCGAGGTCGGCGTCGCTGAGGACCGGGAAGGGGACGTGCAGGCGGGTGACCATCTCGCGCTGGTAGCTCGTGTCCTGGGTCGAGAGCCCGTAGACGCGCGCGCCCAGCGCCGCGAACTCGGCGTGCAGATCTCGGAAGCCGCAGGTCTGCGGCGTGCAGCCGCGCGCGCCGGGGATCGCGTCCCAATCTGCCACCAGCGACGGCTCGCCGGGGACGCCGGTGCGCGGATAGGCAAACACGACGATCAGCCCCGGCACCTGCGAGAGATCGACCGACGTCCCGTCGGTCGCGGTGAGGGCGAGCGCCGGAAGGCGCGTCCCGGGCAGATGCTCCGCCGCACCATCGTCGGTGGGGACCGGCAGGTCCGTCGGCAGCGTCGTAGGGTCCATCACGCGTTCACTCCCACATGACCTGGTCGATGTAACACCACTTCCAGTTCTCGCCCGGCTCGAACGAGCGCATCACCGGGTGTTGGGTCGCCTTGAAGTGCTTGGTCGCGTGCTTGTTCTTCGAAGAGTCGCAGCATCCGACGTGACCGCAGATCTCGCACAGCCGCAGGTGGACCCACGTGTCGCCCATCTTCAAGCACTCCTCGCAGCCTTGCGGCGTGCGGGGGGCCGGATTGACGATCAGGGCGGCGTGCGCGCAAGGACCGCCTGCCATCGGCAATCAGCCTTCTTCCGCGACCGGCGGCACGTCCCACAGGACCAGCTCGCCCGTCCCCCGCAGGCGCAGCTCGGGGACGCCGGCGATGCGCACGCCGTCGCCGGCGAACAGCGTCTCGCCGTTGGCCTCGACCGTCCCGTCGGCGACGAACAGAAAGCCGTAGCGGTTCGGCGCGAAGGCGTAGGTGAGGCCGGTGTCGGCCAGGCTCGCGACCGAGAGCGTCGCATCCTGGCGGATCGTGACCGGTGCGGAGATCCTCGCCTCACCGCTGGCGACGGTCAACCACGTGTTGCGCCGCGCGGCCGCGTCGAACGAGTGCTGACCGTACAACGGCGTCTCGCCGGTGCGCCGCGGAAGAACCCACATCTGCACGAAGTGGACGTCGTGCTCGGCCGAGTGATTGAATTCGCTGTGGCGCACGCCCGTGCCGGCGCTGACGTACTGCACGCCGCCGGGCGCGACGACCCCGTGATGGCCGAGCGAGTCGCGGTGCTCGACCTCGCCGCGCAGGACGTAGGTGATGATCTCCATGTCGCGGTGCGGATGCTCGCCGAAGCCGCGGCCCGGCGCGACGGTATCGTCGTTGAAGACGCGCAGCGCGCCCCAGTGCACGTTCGCCGGATCGTGATACTCGGCGAAGCTGAACGAATGATACGTCTTCAACCAGCCGTGATCGTAAAAGGCCCGGTCGTTCGCCCGCTGGACGGAGAAGACCGGTGAGATGACGCTTGCCATGGTCCTGCTAGGACCCGGCGCTGGGAGTCGGCGGTTGCGGGCCGGCTCAGGCCGTCGTGTCGACCGTCGACCCGGTGGCGCCCAGGGAGTTGGACGTGCCCGACGACCCGATCCCGAGCGAGCTGTTGAGCGCGTTGAACGCGTCGGTATCGCTCTGCGTGACGATCGATTCGTACGAGGGGAGGTTCAGCGGGTCGGTCGCGCTCGAGGACGTGCCGCTCGACGAGGTGCCCTGGATGTCACCGTTCGCATCCGCCGCGGCGGCCGCGTTCTGCGCGGCCGTCTCCTGCGCTTGCAGCGCGGCGGCCTGGGCCAGCACACTGTCGACGTTCGAAGCGGCATCCGAGGCCGAGCCGAGCGAGACCTGGATCAACTCCTGGTCGTTGTACTGCTCGAACGACTGATAGTCGGTTTGATAGGTACTCGCCGACGACGACGCGGCGGTCGATGCGTTCGACGCGGGCGCCGAACCATAGGCGAGCCCCGTCGGCAACGCCCCCGAGGGGTACGTGTAGTTGGCCGGATCGGGGAGTGACCCGCTACCAACCGACGATACGCTCATGGCACCTCCCTGTGTCTTCTGATATCGGCGATTCTTGGCCCCACTGCTGAGTTACCTCCGCGGTTTACCGTCTCATGACGGACCTCACAGAGCGATCTCGCCGCGCTCGACCAAGCGGCCGATCAGCAGGTGGTAGTAGAGCATCCCCTGCTGGGGGGCGAGGGCCGCGATCACCGGCTCGGCCTCGACCGCCGGGTCGCCGGAGAGGCGCCGCAGCGAGGCCGTGGCGCCCGAGTCGTTCTCGGGGAAGACGTCGAGCCGGCCGAAGCCGCGTAGGGCGATCACCGCGGCGGTCCAAGGCCCGATCCCCCGGTGGGCGACCAGCGCGGCGAGCAGCTCCGGGGTCGGCAGGTCCTCCAGCGCCGCCTCGTCGAGGGCCCCCTCCTCGAGCGCCCGGGCGACGGCCTTGAGGGAGACGATCTTGTTGACCGACAGGCCCAGGTCGCGCAGTTCGGGCGGGTCGGCGGCGAGCAGAGTGTCGACCGGGATGAAGGCGCGCAGCTGGACGCCGGCGACCTCGCGAGCGGGGGCGTAGCGTTCGATCAGGCGGCGCAGGATCGCCCCGGCGGCGTGGATCGAGATCTGCTGGTAGACGACGGCGTTGACGACCGTCTCCCAGAGCGAGGGGTAGCGCGGCGGCTTCACGCCGCGCGCCGCCGCGGCGAGCGGGGCGAGCCAGGCGAACCGGCGCGCGCCGGCCTCGAAGGCGTCGAGCGTGACTTGCGTGCCGAGCATCCGTTGCGCGAGCGCGGCCGGGTCGAGCGCGTCCGCCAACGGTCCCTCCAGGCGCACGCGGAGGGCGTCGGGTGCGATCTGCGCGACCGCGACCAGCGTCGGATCCGACGGCGCGCCGAGCAGCCGGCGGTATGTCGTCCCGTCGAAGACGTCGACCGCGTTGGTCGAGAGACGGCGCAGCACGACCGCCGTCAGGTCGAGCCGGTACGGCGTGCGCACCGGCACCTCGGCCTCGCAAACGCTCACGACGAGGACGACCGCGCCGCGGCGGGAAGCGTTGCGCGTGTACCTGGCGACCTACGCGCGGTACTGGCGCCTGACCCTGCTCACGATGCTCGAGTACCGAGCCAACTTCCTGATGTGGGGCGTCTTCACGTTCATCTACCACGCGACCGCGATCGTGGCGCTGTGGGTCACGCTGCGCAACTTCCCCTCGATCGACGGCTGGGACTTCCGGCAGACCGCCTTCATGTACGCGCTGTGGATGCTCGGGCACGCCGTCCACAACACGTTCTTCTTCACCGTCGGCGACGTCCCGACGTTCGTGCGCGAAGGCCGTTTCGACCGCTTCTTGATCCGGCCGCTCGACCCGCTCTTCCAGGCTTTGACGACGCCGCAACAGGTTTGGCCGGACGAGCTGATCTTGGCGATCGCCTTCTTCTGCATCGCGACGCCGTTCGCGGGCGTCCGGGTCGACGCGCTGCTGGTGGCGTACGTGCCGTTGGTCGCGCTGGGCGGCGCGCTGATCGACTTCGGGATCAACCTGGCGATCGCGACGGCGGCGTTCTGGTTCGTGCGCATCGACGCGCTGCGCTGGGTCGTCATGTCGCTCGAACAGGACTTCTCGCGCTACCCGATCGGGATTTACAGCCGCGGCGTGCGGCTGGCGCTCGCCTTCGTCTTGCCGTTCGCCTTCATGAACTACTTCCCGGCGACGTTCCTGTTGCACAAGACCGAGGACGGGCTGCACCTCAACCCCGCGGTCGGTCTGCTGACCCCGCTGGTCGGCCTCGCCTGTGCGACGCTCGCCTACGGCTTCTGGCGGATCGGGATCGACCGCTATCAGGGAACGGGGAGCTGAGCGTCGTCGATCGCGCGCATCAGGGTGAGGAGCGTGCGGTTCACCGGCGTCGGGATGCCGTGGCGTAGACCGGCCTCGACGACCGGGCCGGTCAGTTCGTCGACCTCCGAGTGGCGCCCAGCGAGCCGGTCGAAGTACATCGACGTGCCCGCATCGAGCGGATACGTCATCAGCGTCGCGAGCGCGTCGGTCGCTTCGTTCGGACCGAAGCACGCGCCCTCCGCGCGTGCGACGGCGATCGCCTCCTCGAAGATCGCCAAGCAGAGCGCCCGCACGTCCTCGCGCCGCAAGACCTCTTGCCGGCGGTTCGTCAGCGCGGTGATCGGATTCGCGGACAGGTTCAGCAACAGTTTGCGCCAGGACAACGTCGCAAAGTCGTCGCTCACTCGGACCCGCATCGGCGTGTCGGCGAAGAGCTGCGCGAACGCGCGCCCGGCGGTGTCGTCGGCCACCGCGAAGTCATCGGGGCCGGCGTGCCGCAGCCGGACCCGGTCGGGCGCTAGCCGCTCGCCGTTGTAGTAGACGATCGTCGGGACGACGGTCGCGCGGCCGACGAGCGGACCGACGCGCCGCTGCTGATCGATCCCGTTTTGGAGGACCGCGACGCGCGTCGCGGGACCGCACAGCCGCGCCAGCCACGGCGCGGCGGAGGCAGTCTCGTGCGCCTTGGTGCTCAGCAGCACCCAGTCGACGAGCGGCGCATCGGCCGGATCGACGATCGTCCGCAGTGGGAGATCGACGTCGCCTTCGGGACGTTCGAGATACAAGTGCGTCAGCGGACGGCGCGTGCAGGCGATCAACTCGTAGCGTTCCGTCGCGAGCAGGCTCGCCGCGGCGATGCCGCCGATGCTCCCAAGACCGACCGCGGCGATCGTCGTCATGCGTCCAAGCACCTCGTACGCGGCGACTCGGCCGTGGTCCCGCCGGACGGGAGCCGAGGGCTCGAGGCCGGAAGCTCCACCGGCCATGGCCTGGTTGACCGCTACCTACCTGATCGACTCCGAACCCGACCGGATCGAGGCGCGCGCCGAGGCGCTCGCCCTCGAACAGAGCGTCGAGTGTCCGCTCGCGGCGATCGGCGACCAGCGCGTGCTCGACGAGATCGTCGCGCAGGTCGCGTCGATCGAGCCGGTCACCGAGGGACGCTACCGGGTGCAGGTGCGCATCGCGACCGAGACGATCGGCGGCGAGACGGCGCAGCTGATCAACATGGTCTTCGGCAACTGCTCGCTGTGGGACAACGTGCAGCTCGCCGGGCTCGAGCTGCCGGCGCCGCTGCTGGCACAGTTTCCCGGCCCGCGTCACGGGATCGCCGGTGTGCGCGCGCTGGTCGGCGCGCCCGAGCGTCCGTTGATCGCCACCGCGATCAAACCGCAGGGCGTCCCGGTCGCCGAGCTGGCGCGCCTGGTGAAGACGTTCGCGCTCGGTGGCGTCGACATCATCAAGGACGACCACGGGATCGCGAATCAAGACTACTCGCCGTTCGCCGAGCGCGTGCCCGCCTGTCAGGCCGCGGT
Source organism: Vulcanimicrobiaceae bacterium (assembly GCA_050010375.1). Taxonomy (GTDB): domain Bacteria; phylum Vulcanimicrobiota; class Vulcanimicrobiia; order Vulcanimicrobiales; family Vulcanimicrobiaceae; genus Vulcanimicrobium. The sequence continues at coordinate 4,319 of JBEKLD010000021.1, read as the reverse complement.
CGAGGCGGCGGTGCAGCAGACGGGCCGGCCGGCGTTCTACGCGCCGAACCTGATCGGCTCGCCACGCACGCTGCGCGAGCGCGCGCGGCTCGCGCGCGAGGTGGGCGCGCGCGTCGTGCTCGTCTCGCCGATGGTGATCGGGTTGCCGGCGTTCGTCGAGCTGGTCGACGAGTATCCCGACTTCGTCTACCTGGCGCACCCCTCGTTCGGCGGGGCGACGCGGATCTCGCCGACCTTGCTGTTCGGCCGCTTGTTCCGCCTGTTCGGCGCCGACGCGACGATCTTCACCAGCTACGGCGGGCGCTTCCCCTACCCGATGGCCGACTGTGCCGCGCTCGCCGCCGCGGCCCGCGAGCCGTGGGGGCACCTGCGGCCGTCGCTCCCGGTGCCGGCCGGCGGGATGCTGCTGGAACGAATCGACGAGCTGATCGGGTTCTACGGTCGGGATACGATGCTGTTGATCGGCGGGAATCTCTTGATCGCGCGGGACGCGCTCTTGGAGCGCACGCGCGAATACGTGGCAAAGGTGGAGGCCCATGGACCTGCGAGCATCGAGCAGCACGCGTAGTTTCCGCCCCGACGGCGACCAGTTCCGCTGGGACGACGTCGAGGTGCTGATCTACAAGGACGAAGGCAGCGCGCCGTTCCGCGACGTTACCCGCCAGGTGCTCTTCGAAGAGGCCGAGCAGGGTTGCCAGCTGCGCTACTTCGAGGTCGCACCGGGCGGCCACACGACGCTCGAGCGCCACGTCCACGTCCACGCGGTCGCGATCGTCAACGGCCGCGGCAGCGTGCTGATCGGCGACGAGGTGCGCGATGTCGCCGCCTTCGACCTATGCAGCGTTCCGTCGCTGACCTGGCACCAGTTCCGCGCCGCCGACGACGCCCCGCTAGGCTTCCTGTGCCTCGTCAACTCCGAACGCGACCGCCCGCAGCTTCCGACCGAAGCCGAGCTCGCCGAGCTGCGCCGCAATCCGGCGATCGCGGCCTTCATTCGCGTCTGACGGAGACCCGCGGCGTGCGCTACCCTTCTATCGCAAGCGCGGCTACGTCGAAACGGGCGTCGAAGACGTCCACCCGCGCATCCCGCTCCGGCCGGGCCTCGAGTGCCGCTGCATCCAGATGTCGAAGCCGCTCACATCCCCAGCGCCGACCACGCCGTAAGCGCGCGGTCCGAGGCGGTGCGCAGGTCGTCCCAGCGCGCGCGTTCATCGGTCGTTGGGGCGGTGTCGGCGCTTTCGATCGCGCCTTCGAGGGCGCCCAGCGCGCTCGCGTACCAGCGTAGCGTCGTGAAGACGGTCGGCGAGCTGAAGGGGTTGCGCGGGTCGCTGACCGGTGGGACGCCGGAGATCGCGTCGATCTTGGCGATCTCGGCGCCGGGCTTCTTGCGGGCCGCGTCGGCGGCGGCGATCACCGCGTTGACCTTCGCCAGCTCGGCGTCGACGTCGACGGCGAGCCGGTACTGCGCGATCAGATCGCTGTCGGTCGCACGGACGCGCGGATCGCGACGGACGACGAGGCTCTGGGTGAACGTCTTCCCGCCGACGGTCAGCCGCACGGTGTAGCGGCCGGGCGGGACGAACGGCCCGTCGCCGCCGCGCCGCCGCCGGCGCTGCGCGGACGCCGCGGCGTGAAAGTCCCAGGCGAAGCGGTGCATCCCCGGCTGCGCCGAAGGCAGCGCCGGCGGCGTGATCCAGTAGGCGGGAAACGGGACGTCGTCGGCGCTCGGAACGTCGGGCTTGTCGTCGCTGGACCAGGCGCGCAGCGTCGCACCGCTCGCGTCGAGGATCGCGAGCGTCGCCGGACCGCGCGCGCCGGCTGGGACGACATAGTCGATCAGCGCGCCGTACGGCGGGTTCTCGCCCAGCGGCGTCTCCGGCGGCGAGGCTTCGGCCTCGTCGTTGTACGGCTGGGTGCGGATCGCGTCACGCGGCGCGAACAGGCGCGCGCCCTCGCTCGCATTCGCGGCTAGCTCGCGCAGCGGCGCCACATCGTCGAGGATCCAGAACGCGCGCCCGTGGGTCGCGATCACCAGATCGCCGGCGCGGACCGAGAGATCGCGCACCGAGTTCGTCGGCAGGTTCAGCTGGAGCGACTGCCACGACCCGCCGTCGTCGAACGAGACGAACACGCCCGTCTCGGTTCCGGCGTAGAGCAGCCCGCGGCGCAGCGGATCCTCGCGGATCGCGTTGACGAAGCTCCCGTCCGGGATCCCGGCCACCGCGAGCTTCCAACTGCGGCCGAAGTCCCGCGTGACGTAGACGTAGGGGCGGTCGTCGTCGAGCCGGTGCCGGTCGACCGCGACGTAGGCCGTCCCCTCGTCGAAGTGCGAGGCCTCGATGATGCCGACTTTGCTCCACGCGGTCAGCGCCGGCGGCGTGGCGTTGCGCCAGTCGCGACCGCCGTTGCGCGTGAACCAGACGTAGCCGTCGTCGGTCCCAGCCCAGAGCGTCGCCGCCGCCAGCGGCGAGGGCGCGAGGGCATAGACGACGCCGCGGCGCGGTCCGTTCACCGCCGTGTCGGCAACCGTCGTCGGATCGAGGGTCGCCGGGACGGCGGGGTTCGGTCGAGTCAGATCCGGCGAGATGGCGTCCCAATGCGAGCCGCCGTCGCGCGTGCGGAAGATCACCTGATTGGCGGCGTAGAGCGCGCGATCGACCGGCGAGAAGACGATCGGCTCGCTCCACGTCTGCCGCCAGACGCCCGGCCGGCCGACCAATGGCGAGATGTCACGCAGTTGCCCGGTGCGCAGGTCTTCGCGATCGACTTCGTCGCCGAAGCCGTACACCGTGTTCGGGTCGGTGGGGTCGGGTGCGATCGCCCCGTTCTCGCCGCCGATGCTGAGCGGCCGCCAGTCGCGCGACTCGATCCCAGCGTGATCGCTGCGCGAGACGATCATCGCCGCGCCGCTGTCCTGCTGCGTCCCGAAGATGCGATACGGGAACTGATCGTCGGTGGCGAGGTGGTAGAACTGCCCCGTCGGTTGGTTGAACCACGAGCTCCAATGCCCGCCCCGGTCGAGGCTGATCGAGGTGCCCTGGTCGCTCGCCAGCGCGAGATGGTCGCCGTCGAGCGGATCGACCCACAGACCGTGGAAGTCGTCGCCGTCCGGCGAGCCTTTGATCGCGATGAAGTGCGCGCCGCCGTCGGTCGAGCGGTAGAATCCGGTGTCGGAGATGTAGACGCGGTCCTCGTCCTTGGGATCGACCGCGACGTGGCAGAAGTACCAGCCGCGCGCCCACAGCCGCCTGTCCTTGTCGGCCAGCTGCCAGGTCACGCCGCCGTCGTCGCTGCGATAGAGTCCGCCGTCGCGCGCGTCGACGATCGCGTAGACGCGGTTCGGATCGCTCGGCGCGACCGCGAGCCCGATCTTGCCGAGGTCGAACGCGGGGAAACCCCCGCCGCTCAGCTGCGTCCAGGTCACGCCGCCGTCGGTCGATTTGTACAGCCCGGTGCCGGGGCCGCTCGAAGGCGGATACGTGTTCCACGGTGGGCGGCGCGTCTGCCACAGCGAGGCGAACACCTCGTGGCCCGAGGCGTCGGCGGCGAGATCGATCGCGCCGGTGTTCGCGTCGCGAAAGAGCGTGCGCGTCCAACTCGCGCCGCCGTCGGTCGAACGGTAGACGCCGCGCATCTCGCTCGGACCGTAGGCGTGGCCGAGCGCCGCGACCAGGAGCGTTTGCGGATCGTGCGGATCGACCAGGATGCGGCCGATCTGCCGCGAGTCCTCGAGGCCGATCCGCGTCCAGGTCGCACCGGCGTCGGTCGAGCGGTACATCCCGTTGCCGTGGATGATGTCCGAGCGCATATCGGCCTCGCCGCTGCCGACGTAGACGGTGTGCGGATCGCTCGGTGCGACGGCGATCGCTCCGATCGAGGCGACCGGCTCGTCGTCCATGATCGGCGTCCAGCTTCGGCCGGCATCGACGGTCTTCCAGACGCCGCCCCCGACTGCACCGGTGTAGGCGATCCGCCCGTCGCCGGGGACGCCGCTGACGGCCAGACTGCGCCCGCCCCGGAACGGCCCGATGTTCCGCCACCGCAGCCCGGCGTAGAGGGCCGGATCGACGCGCGGCGCCGTCTGCGCGTGCGCGGCGACGAACGGCACCAGGGACGAGGACAGCAGGGTCGCGGCGAGGGCCGCGACGCGAAAGCGGCGCATGCGACGTTGTACGCGACCGAACGGTCGCGCCCCCGTCGCTGCGGCGCGCTAGCGGCCCTTCTTGCGCGCCGTCGACGCCGCCGTCTTCCGCCGCGGCGCCGCGACGCCGTTGCGTGACGCGCGCCGGGCTGGGGCATCCGAGGCGGGGACCCGGGCG
>JBEKLD010000020.1:0-28422 GCA_050010375.1 Vulcanimicrobiaceae bacterium | reverse complement strand
GCCAGAGCCTCGACGCCCTCAAGGACGTGCAGGCCGCCCAGTATACCGCCCTGACCTCGCTGCGCGAACTCGCCGCCCAGGCGCCCGCACTGCCGACCGTCGCCGGTTGGAACGAGCTGGTCGAGCTCAACGCGAGCTTCCTCCGCAAAGTCTTCGAGCAGCAGTCCGCCTACGCGACGCAGCTCGTCAACCTCTTCACCCTGACCAAGTAAACCCGCGCTTCTGCGGGAGCGAAGGTAGGGTTTTCCCACATGCCGGCGGACGCGCCGGCGGCCTATCCTCGGAGGGGGTGCCCACTCTCCCGGAGGCTGCCAGTGCGTCCGCTGTGTCTTTTCGCTCGTTCGATCGGCGTGCCCGAGCCGATCGCGAGCCCGTAGCGTGCCGACCACCCCCGAGACCAGTTCCCCGGTCCTCACCTGTCCCGAGCTGATCGGCCGGGGCGCCGAAGCCGACGCGCTGGCCGAACGCAGCGCGGCGGCGGCGCGCGGGCGCGGTTCGCTCGTGCTGATCGGCGGCGATGCCGGGGTCGGCAAGAGCCGGCTCGTGCACGCGTTCCGCGAGACGCTCGCGGGTGGCCGCGCGGCGCTCGGCGTCGGCGGTTACGGCGAGTTCGCCAACCCGCCGTTCGCCGGGATTCTGCGCGCGCTGCGCGCCGCGGGCGCGGAGCCGAGCGCGAGCGCCACCACCCAAGCCGAGCAGTTCGCCGCCCTCCTCGCGGCGATCACCGAGCTGACGCAACGCGGGTACGTCGTGCTGGTGCTCGAGGACATCCACTGGGCCGACGACGCATCGCTGGCGTTCCTGGTCTATCTCGCGCGCTTCGTCGGCAAGCTGCGCCTCTTGGTCGTGGCGACGTATCGCTCCGACGAGCTGCACCGGACGCATCACGCCGCGCCGTTCATCGCGCGACTGGGCCGCGACCCGAACGTGCGCCGGCTCGCGCTCGAGCCGCTCGACCGCGCCACGACGGAACGCTTGGTGCGGGCGACGATCGCGGGGCGACTGCGATTGCCGCGCTCGGAGATCGAGGAGATCGCCGAGCGTTCCGAAGGCAACCCGTTCTTCGCCGAGGAGCTGCTGCGCGCGGCCTGGGAGCGAGCCGTCTCGGGGACGCTGACCGACCTGCCGGCGACGATTCGCGCGGCGGTCGCGCAGCGGCTGAGCGCGTTCGACAGCGAGGCGCGCGGCGTCCTCGCGCGGGCCGCGGTCGTCGGCCGGCGCTTCGATCCCGCTTTCCTGGCGACGATCGCGGACCGTCCGCCGGAGCTGGTGCTCGACGTCTTGCGCGCCGCGCGCGACCGGCAATTGGTCGTCGAGCTGCCGGCCGATCCGCCGGAGTTCGTCTTCCGGCACGCGCTCACGCGCGAGGCGATCTACGCTGAGATGTTGGCGGCGGAGCTGCGCCCGCTGCATCGCCGCATCGTCGACGCACTCGAAGCCGAACCCGGTTCGAGCGCGGCCGATCTGGGATATCACGCCTGGGCGGCGCGCGACGCCGCGCGCACGCTCGCGTACAACGAACGCGCCGGCGACGAGGCGGCCGCGCTGCACGCGCACTCCGACGGATTGCGCGCCTACGAGCGGGCGCTCGAGGGCGCCGAGGACGACGACGCGCGCGGGCGCCTGTTGGCGAAGGCGGCCGGCTGTTCGTCGAAGGACGGTAACCCCGATCGCGCCGTCCGTCTGTACGCGAGCGCCCTCGAAGCCTACGAACGGCTCGGGTCGACCGAACGGGTGGCGACCCTCTCGCACTACCTGGCCTCCGAGGCGCACGCCGCCGGCGATGCCAACCGGGCCCGCGACGTGCTGGAGCGCGGCTTGCGCGCGCTGCCCGCCAACGATCGCTCGCCGGCGCGCGTCTGGCTCGCCGCGACGCTGGCCTTCGTCCACCTCGATGCCGGCGAGCCGAACGAGGCGGCCGCCTTGCTGGCGCGCTCCGAGCTGGCCGCCGACGATCCCGAAGCCGGCCCGATGTACTACGCCTCGTCGATCTACCTCGCCGCGCTCGAGGCCAACGTCGCGCGCGTGCGCACGCTCGGAGCACGCTACGTCGCGTTGTGCGAGCGGCTCGCGCCGGAGCGGCTGTTGCGGGCGCGCTACAACACCGGCTTCGGTCTCTCAGCGCTGGGCTTGGACGCCGAGGCGCTGGGGCACTTCGAGACGCTGCTGGCCGAGCTGCGCTCGCACCGGATGGCGTCGCTCGAAGTGATCGCCTGCGCGACGACGGCGATGATCTACGCGCGGACGGGGCGACTCGCCGAAGGCCGCGCGCTGGTCGAACGGGGCTTGGCGGTCGGGCGCACGATCGCGCTGGGCCGGGTCGCGCTCGCCGGCGCAGCGTACACGCTGGGCCGCATGCTGGGCGACGAGGATCTGATCGCCCGCACCGGCGATCCCGAGCTGGTCGAGATCGCCTTCGCCAGCGGGATCGTCTCGACGATCGGGCGCTTCGCCGGCCCGTACGCGCGCTGGCTCGCCGACCGCGGGCGGCGCGACGAGGCGCGCGCGCTGCTGCGCCGCGCGCTGCACGCGCTGCGCTCGCCGTATGGCGCGACGGAGACGCTGCTGGCCGCCGCCGAGCTGGCCGACGTGCCGCTGCTGCGCGCGCTCGACGGCGTCTCCGCCTCGCTCGATCTGCTGGCGCAGGCGCCGATCTACGCCGCGACGGCCTCCCACGTGCGCGCGCTGCTGCACCGCGAACCGACCTCGGTGCGCGGGTACGCGCGCGATGCCGCCGCGCGCTACGGCACGCTGGGCTGGCCGTATCACGCGGCGCGCTGCGAGGAGCTGGTCGGTCATCCGGCCGAGGCGCTGGCGGCGTTTCGGGCGGTCGGCGCGCTGGTCGACGTGCGCCGGCTGGAGCTGGGCGAACTGCCGGTCCCGGCGCCGATCGAGCGCGCCGGCCTTTCGCCGCGCGAATGGGAGATCGCCGAACTGGTCGCGGCCGGAGCGTCGAACAAAGCGCTGGCCGAACAACTCGCGGTCAGCCAGAAGACGGTCGAGAAGCACCTGACCTCGATCTACGACAAACTGGGCTTTCGCAGCCGCGCGGAGCTGGCCGCCTACCTCGCGCGCAGGGGCTGATCCCGGCGCGCGGAAGCACCGTGCGGCCGTATGCTCGCGCCCCTGGTGGTTTGCCCGGAGCTGATCGGCCGGCGCGCGGAGCTCGAGACGCTGGTCGAGTTGCAGCGCGCCGCGGCGCGCGGGCGTGGCGCCCTCGTCGTCGTCGCCGGCGACGCCGGCATCGGCAAGTCGCGGCTGGTGCGCGCCTTTCGCGAGACGCTGACCCACGGTCGCGCGGCGGTCGGCGCCGGCGCCTACGCCGAGTTCGCCAATCTGCCGTACGCGGGGATCGTCGAGGCGCTGCGCGGGCTCGGCGTGCCGGCGCCGCTCGCCGCCGCGCGCACCCAGGCCGAGCAGTTGGCGGCGTTGCAGACGCCGCTCGAGCGGGTCTGCGCGCGGCGCAACGCGGTGCTCGTGCTCGAGGACATCCACTGGGCCGACGAGGCGACCTTCGCCTTCCTGCTGCACCTGGCGCGCACGATCGAACGGATGCGGCTGTTGGTCGTCGCGACGTACCGCAGCGACGAGATCGACGCGCGGCACCCGCTGGCGACCTCGCTGGCGCGTTTGATGCGCGTCGCGCGGCGGCTGGCGATCGAGCCGCTCGGGGAAGAGGAGATGCGCGCGGTGATCCGCGCCACGCTGGGCGAGGAGCGGACGCTGTCACGCCGCCGGGTCGAAGAGATCGTCGAGCGTTCGGAAGGCAATCCATTCTTCGCCGAGGAGCTGCTGAAGGCCGCGCTCGAGCCGGCCTCGTCGCAGCACGACCCGCGCGCGCTGCCGTTGACCGTGCGCGCCGCGGTCATCGAACGGCTGACGACGCTCGACCCGACGGCGCGCGCGGTGCTCGCCTTCGCGGCGATCCTTGGCCGGCGTTTCGATCCGTCGCTGCTGGCGGCGGTCGCCGAACGCGCGCCGGAGGACGTGCTGACGATGCTGCGCGCCGCGTGCGAGTTGCAGCTCGTCGGCGAGATTCCGAGCGAGCCGGTCGTCTTCGCCTTTCGCCACGCCTTGACGCGCGAGACGATCTACGGCGAGATGCTGCTCGCCGAAGTGCGTCCGCTCCATCGCCGGATCGTCGACGAGCTCGAGCGCCGCGGCGTCGAGGGCGCGGCCGAGCTGGGCTGGCACGCCTGGTCGGCGCGCGATCCGGAGCGCTGCGTGCGCTACAACGAACAAGCCGGCGACGAAGCCGACGCGCTGCACGGCTACGCCGACGCGATCGTCGCCTACGAGCGCGCGCTCGACGGCGCGCGGGACGAGCTGACGCGCGCGCGGCTGTTGGAGAAGGCGGGGATCGCGTGCACGCGCGACGGTCAGGTCACCGCCGCCGCGCGGCTGCACGCGGCCGCCGCCGAAGCCTACCGCCAAGCCGGCGCGATCGATCGTCTGCCGGTCCTCTTTCAGCGGCTGAGCTCCGAGCTGCGCCTGGCCGGCGAGACGGAACGGGCGGTCGAGGTGCTGCACGCCGCGTTTGCCGCGATCCCCGCCGAATACGCCGGCGCCCGCGCGATGCTCCGCGCGACGCTGGCGATGCTGTATCTCGACCACGGTGAGCGCGAGGCGGCCGAGTCGCAGTTGGCGCAAGCGCAGGACGCCGAGCGCGATCCCGCCGCCGCGCCGATCTACTTCAACACGCTCTGCTACGCCGCGACGCTGGCCGGCGATGCGATCGCCCTGCACGAACGCGCGGCCCGCTATCTGACCTCGGTCGCCGATGCCGATGCCGAGCGACAGATCCGCGCTCGGCTCAACGTCGGCGTCGGCTTCACGACGCTGGGCGACGACGGCGCGGCGCTCGACCAGCTCGCCCCGCTGATCGACGAGCTCGACCGCTATCGGCTGGCGACGCTAGCGATGACGGCGAACACCCTGATCGCGCAGATCGATCTGCGGGCCGGGCGCTTCGCCGCCGCACGCGTGGCGCTGGAACGGTCGCTGGCGAGTCCCGAGCCGAACACGGTCGCGCCGATCGGCGTCGCGGCGATCGCGCTCGGGCTCGGTCGCATCCTGTGCGACGAGCAGTTGATCGCGCGCGCGGTCCCGCCGGAGATGCCCGCCTTCGCGCTGCGCTGCGGCGTCGCGACCGCGCTGGGTCGCTTCGCCGGACCGTTCGCGCGCTGGCGCGCGCAGGTCGGCGACCGGGATGCGGCGCTCGACTACTTGACGCGCGCGCTCGACGCCACCGTACCGGCCGTCGCGACCGACGCGCTGCTCGCCGCCGCCGAGCTGGGCGATCCGCCGCTGCGCGCGCGCGCGCTGGCGGCGGCGCCGGCGCTCGAGGCGACCGACGCGCCGCTGTTCCGGGCGACGGCGGCGCTGTTGCGGGCCTTCGCCGCCGCCCACGACGGTGGAGCCGCGGCGGTCGCGGCGGCGCTTGTCGCCGAGGCGTGCTGCGCCGGATACGGTTGGCACTACGCGGCGGCCCGCTGCGCCGAACTGGCCGGTGAGCGCGACCGGGCCTTCGCGGCGTACCGCGCGATGGGCGCGCTGGTCGACCTGCGGCGCTTGGGCTTGACGGCCGAGGCGACGGCGGCGCGCGAGGGCGAGCGCGGCGGGCTCTCGCCGCGCGAGTGGGAGATCGCGGCCCTGGTCGCCGCCGGGACCTCGAACAAAGCGCTGGCCGACCGTCTCGCCGTCAGCCCGAAGACGATCGAGAAGCATCTGACCTCGATCTACGACAAGCTCGGCTTCCGCAGCCGTTCGGAGCTGGCGGCCTTCGTCGCGCGCCGCGGCTGACGCCCGCGCCGCGGGGAGGCCGTCACGAGCGGGAGAATCCTCGCCCATGCTGCTTGAATCGCCCGCTGCCGTCCACCTGAGCGCGCTCGATCCGTTCAGCTTTCTCGAGCGCGCCGCGTTCGTCTACCCCGACCGGCTGGCCGTCGTCGACGGGCCGGCGCGGCGCGACTACGCGACCCTGCTCGAGCGCGTGCGCCGGTTGGCGGCGGCGTTGCAAGAGCTGGGCATCGGGGCCGGCGAGCGGGTCGCCGTGCTCGCCCCGAACACCTCGCTTGCGTTGGAGGCGACCTTCGCGGTGCCGCTCGCCGGCGGGATCTTGTGCGCGCTCAACACGCGCTTGGCGCCCGAGGAGATCGACTACATCCTCAGCCACTGCGGCGCGAGCCTGCTGCTGCACGACCACGAGCTCGACCCGCTGGTCGAGCGGCTGGCGAACGACGTGCCGCGGGTGCGCTTCGCTCCGGCCGGCGAGTCCGCAGCGCGGCCCGGCGTGCTCGACTACGAGCGTCTGCTGGCCGACGCCGACCCGGCCGCGCTCGTCCCCGCCGTCGCCGACGAGGACGACACGATCTCGATCAACTACACCAGCGGCACGACCGGCCGGCCGAAGGGCGTGCTGTACACCTTCCGCGGCGCGTACCTCAACGCGCTGGCCGAAGTCTTTCACGCCAACCTGCGGCCGGAGAGCGTCTATCTGTGGACGCTGCCGATGTTCCACTGCAACGGCTGGTGCTTCCCCTGGGCCGTCACCGCGGCCGCCGCGACGCACGTCTGCTTGCGCCGCGTCGCGCCCGAACCGATCAACGCGGCGATCCACGGCGAGGGCGTGACGCACTTCTGCGCCGCGCCGACCGTGTTGATCGCGCTGGCCAACCATCCCGACACGCGCGCCTTCCCGCGCCGCGTCGTCGTGACGACGGCCGGCGCGCCGCCCTCGCCGACGACGATCGCGCAGATCGAGGCGCTGGGCGCCGAGTTGCACCACGTCTACGGCCTGACCGAGACCTATGGGCCGATCACCGAGTGCGCCTGGCACAGCCCCGGCTGGGACGCGCTCCCGCCGACCGAGCGCGCCCGGCTGCGCAGCCGCCAGGGCGTCCCGATGGTGACGGTCGGCGCGGGCGAGGTGCGGGTCGTCGATCTCGAGCTGCGCGACGTCCCGGCCGACGGCGCGACGCACGGCGAGATCGTCATGCGCGGCAACAACGTGATGAAGGGCTACTACGCCGACCCCGACGCGACGGCGCGCGCCTTCACCGGCGGCTGGTTCCACTCCGGCGACGTCGCCGTGCGCCATCCCGACGGCTATCTCGAGATCGTCGACCGCGCCAAGGACGTCATCATCAGCGGCGGCGAGAACATCTCGACCCAACAAGTCGAGAAGGCCTTGCTCGAACACGACGCCGTCCTCGAGTGTGCCGTCGTCGCGGTCCCCGATGCGAAGTGGGGCGAGGTCGGCAAAGCTTTCGTGACCCTCAAGCCCGGCCGCGCCGTCGAGGGCGAAGAGCTGCGCCTCTTCCTGCGCGAACGGATCGCCGCGTTCAAGGTCCCCAAGCACTACGCCTTCGGCGAGCTTCCCAAGACCTCGACCGGCAAGATCCAGAAGTTCGTCCTGCGCGAACGCGAATGGACCGGCCACACCAAACGCGTCAACTAGTGTGGTGGGATGATCCAGCTGGTGTGGGGGATGTGCAGCTCGTCGGGCCACATGCGGGCGTACCACTGGTCGTAGGTGACCTTCGTCCCGGCGAGCACCGGATAGAAGAACGCGAACAGGCCGATGACGACGACCGCGTAGGCGCCCAGATACAAGCGCGCCTGTTCCTGGCGGAAGTGACGGTAGATGCGCTGGATCAGGATCGCGTCGCAGAGCACGATGATCGCCAGGTTCGGGAAGAAGTGGTACTCGAAGAGCAGCCGCGGCGCGCCTGCCCAGGGGAGCCACTGGATGAAGTACGCGGCGACGAGCAACGCGTAGCCCTTGTGGCGCTCTTGCCAGGCGAGCCACCCGACGTACGGCACCGAGATCAAGCCCATCAGGAAGACCAGTGGGTTCGGCAGCGCGAGGATCTCAGCGACGCAGCACGCACTGCCGGTATGGCCGGCGGCCGCGGCGGCACCGAAGGCCTGATAGTAGTACGAAATCGGGATCTGCATGATCGGCCACTGCCACCACTTGGACATGTACGGATGGGTCGCCGTCGCGACGCCGCTGCTGTGGTACCAGTACATCTGCTGCTGCAGGTAGAGCATATCGGCGAGGCCGTGGCCGAGCACGAAGAACGGGATGTAGCAGATCCAATACGCCGTCGCGGCGGCGAACAGGATCAGCACCCCGTCCCCATCGAGCGAAAACCCGTAGGGATTCCCCCACAGCGCCCGCCCGGGTAGGTAGCGCCCGGAGCGCGCCAGCGCGACGAAGGCACCGACCGCGGCGAGCGCGACGACCACCAGGGCGATGCCGAAGTGTGCAACGCCGACCACCTTGAGGAAACCCAAGACGGCGGCCGACGCGGCAACGACCGCCAGCAGCGCGCGACTCGACACGAAGCGATGCGACCACACGAACCCGACGACGACCGCGATCACGATGAAGTCGAAGGCGCCGTTCCACTTGCTGGAGATCAGCAGGCCGGCCGAGACCGCGAGGACCGCGAGCCAGAGCCGCCGGTCCTTGGCGTCGATCGTCGGCGCGCCGTCGACGGCGAGCGTCCCGTCGGGCGAGAAATCCGCCGTGCCGTCGGGCGTCGCGTAGCGCATCGCGCCGTCGCGCGCGTTCGTCACCTTCAGCTCCGGTGGATCGGCGATGCCGGGCGGCGGGCTGAGCTGGGGAGCGCGGCTTCCGGTTGCGCTGACCCGCGTCCCGTCGGCGTAGGAGGTCAGCCGTCCGGTCGAGGTGAGAAAACGCGGGACGACGATCCGGGCGACGAGGTAGACGCCCAGCAGCGCGTAGAGAAACGCGATCGTATAGGCGTTGATCGCGAACCACGGAAAGAGGGCGGTCAGCCCCCCGAAGCCGAGCATCGGCCGGTCGGCGCCGACGCTCTGGATCCCGGCGCCGATCTCGGCCATGTGGTGCGCGGGCTGGATGTTGACCACCCACGAGAAGACGGCCGCGACTGGGATCCCGATACCCAGCGTGATCCAGAACGGTGGTCCGAAGCGAGCCGGGACGATCGGCTGCACGCGGATCTGCGCCGTCAGCCAGAGCCGGTAGAGCGCGTAGAGGACGATCGCGATCAGGGTCGAGATCGTGATCTCGCCGGTCGAGAGGCGCGACTCGACGAAGTGGAAGCCGTCGAAGGTCAGCATCAGCGCGGCCAGCGCGGCGAACAGCGTCGAGGCGGTGAGGCGCTTGGCGAAGGCGTACACGATGCCGACCTCGAGCGCGCCGATCACGATGTTCAGGAAGCGCCAGCCGTAGGCGGTGTTGCCCTCGCCGTGCAGCCCGCCGAAGAGCAGCATCGAGAGCGCGATCACGAGCTTGGTGAACGGCGGATGGGTCCACTCGAACTGATTGATGCCGCGCAGGTACTCTTCGCCGGCCCGGGCGAAGTAGATCTCGTCGAAGATGCGCTCGTGCGGCCACGAGTAGCCGACGATCGCGACCAGGAACGCGACGACGACGAAGCCGGCGATCAGCAGCGCGTCCAGGCGGGTCAGCTGGACGATCCCCTCGCGCGGGCTGAACCAGCCCCGGGCGCGGGCGACGGCCATCCACAACGCGTCGCGCACCACGATCTCGGCGGCCCGCCAGGGCGCACGGCCGATCGCGCGCTCCTCGCCGAAATAGCGGAAGCACAGCCAGAAGAAGAGCACGACGTTGGCCGTCGTCGCCCAGTGCGAGGCGTGCGGCCACAGGTTGCTCGCGTCGACGCCGGTGATCTTCTGTTCCATCACGGTCTGGTAGGCGAGCGAATAGGCCAGGTTGAGCCCCATCGTCACGGTCAGCGTGAGCGTCGACCAGATCCCGATCCGTCCCAGGCCGATCAGCGGGATCGACAGCAGGAACGCCCCGTAGACGTAGCGCTCGTGCATGCGCGTGGCGAGCACGAAAAATGCGAAGGCGAGCAGCATCGCGCCTTCGACCAGCGCGCGCTCGTCGCGCTTCTGGAGATAACGGCCGACGATCAGCGCGCTGGCGGCCGCGACCAAGCCGATCCCCCACGCCCAGACCGGCCCGAGCGAGAGCCACAGGAAGGTCAACGGTTGCGTGTCGGACTGCCAGAACGGCCGCACCAGCGCGTAGATCGTGAAGGCGTTGACCGAGGTATACGGATAGACGGCGCTGCCGAACATGTAGCGCCCGAGCAGCCACTGGACGACGTCCGGCGCCGGATGGAAGAGCAGCGCGACCGCCAGGCCGAGCACGACCGCGCCGCCCAGGCCGATCAGCGTACCGCGCAGCCGGCGCGCGCGCGTCGCGGCGTCGGTCGTCGCGAACGGATAGGCCAGCAGGATCAAGCCGACCGTCGCCGCTTGCGGTTTGATCAGGATCGAGAACGCGAAGGCGAGCCAGGCGAAGAGCAGCCAGCGCGTACTCGTCGCCGGCTCGTCGCCGCTGCGGAGCACGGCCCACACGGCGAGCAGCACGAGCCCCCAGGAGACGGAGTCGATCTGCCCCCAGGCCGCCGAGACGTAGATCGCGGCCGGGTTGAGCGCCAGCGCCGCCGCCGCCCACAGGGCGACCACCGTCGGCGCCCAGCGGCGCGCGATCGCGAAGACCAAGACCGTGTCGAGCATATCCATCGCGATCGCCGGCAGCTTGACGACCGCGCGCAGCAACGCGTAGCCGGGGTCGGCGCCGAACACCGCGAGCAAGCCACCGTAGAGGTGGCCGAGCACCCACAGCACGACGAAATAGCCCGGCGGATAGTCGGCGAAGCCGGAGGCCGCGTAGAAGTTCCACGTCGGGTGATCGCGCAGCGTCAGCGCCCACGCTTCGAACGAAGCGATGTCGTTGTGGAACCCTTCGCTGCCGATCAACAGCAGGCGGATCGCGAGCCCGGCAACCAGGATCGCGATCAAAGGGACGTTCACGGCGGACCGGTCGAGGGTCGCCTTTGCGCCGAGTCGGGCGCCAGACTGCATGTTCGCTCCGTTGGCGACGCCCGCCGCATCGGCGAGGCCGACCTCTCCATTAGCCGCGCGGCGGCGCGAGTGCCTCCCGAGCGGCCCGTTTCGCTGCCGCCGGGCCGCCGCGGGGGCCCCCCGGGGTCGCGTGAGCGCACCGTCGCCTCGCCGGTAGAGCCGAGCGCCGACCCGGCGTCGCCGCCGGCTGCCGGGCGCGCCGCGGACGACACGCGCTGCGACATCGACGCGAGGAATCCGTGTATGAAATCGCCGCGCGGCGAGCCCCTCAACGGATGCGCGCATCAGCGCGCCGGGAGCGCACGCTCGCCTATGATTCGAGCCGACCGCCTTGACGTTTCCTTGACGGAAAACCGTGTATTTGCCTTTACTTTAGACGCCTTTGGCCGATATCAGCAAAGAGACGGCTCGTATCACCAACGAGGATGTTTTCGCGAACATGGATGTCCCTGAAAATCTCGATGTCTTTCTCCACGAACTCTTAACAGAAGAGAGTGGAGCTATCCAACTCGACGCTGAGGATCGTGCGTTCGTCGACCGTATTCTCACGTCGATCACGCAGGGCAGCAAAGGCGTCTTCGTCGTGCTGCACCCGAACGATCGCATGCAGTACATGCTGCTCAACACGAACCGCGCCGGCGCGATCGCGCTGCTGGCGCGCATCATGCAGCGGACCGCCGAGGCCCTCGAAGCCGACCTGGACTGAGCTGGGCTCTTTTCGGTAGGCAGCGCAAGTAGCCCGCGGCCTCGTCCAGTTGCAGCGCGCAGCGGTGCGCGAGCCCTAGCCCCAGGTGCGAGACGGCCTGCGTCCAGCGCACGGCCGTCCGGACGGTCCCGAGATCGAGCGTCCCGATGCGCACGTCCGGGACGTCGACGTCGAACACGCCGCCCTCGCCGGCGACCCCGATCGCTTCGCCGCGCGCGACCGGCGGCCAGTGCGGCCCGCGCCGGTAGGTCTCGTAGTCCAGCGAGAGCGTGGCGGCATCGCCGCTGTCGAGCAGCGCCCGCACGCCGACCCCGGCGACCGTGACGTCGACCAGGGGGACTCCCTGCGGGAACGCGAGCGGGATCGCGTCGGCGGGCCGGTTGGGCGCGGTCGGCCCGAGCGTCACCGTGGCGGCGGCCCGGTCGAGGGTCAGCTGCAGGGCCCCGAGCAGATCGGCGCCGACGATGACGTCGAAGTGCAGCTCGCGGGTCGCCGGGATCACGGCGAAGCGTGCCTGGGCGAAGCGCGCCGGCCCCAGCGCCAGCGGCCCGGCCTGGACGAAGCCGGTCGCGAAGCGGTGAAAACCGGCGATGTCGAGCTCGCCGTGCGGCTCGAGGCCCAGCTCCTCGCTGAAGGCGAGCGTGATCGCGCTGGGGGTCGTCCCCGTGTCGAGGAGGCAGCGCACGAGGCGGCCGCCGAGGCGGCACGGGACGATCGGGACCGGGTCGTCGGCCAGCGCCAGCGGGGCGGGGTCGCCGAAGGTCACCGGGGCCCCGTCCGGCGCCCCCAGCGGCCCGGCGACGAGGTCGACCCGCTCGAAGGTGCGCTCCTCCGGACCGGCGCGCTGGAGGGCGAAGGCGGCGTCGCCGACCCGGACGATCCGGCCGTACTGCGCGATCGGCGTCCCGCCGGCGTCGACGACCGTCTCGACGGCGAGCGTGCGCGGATCGATCGTCGCGACGAGCGGCGCGCCGTCGGGGGCGCGGACCCGCCAGCGGTTGGGGGCGACGGCTTCGACCACGCCCCCTGCGGCCTGGAACGCCGGCTCGACGAAGGCGTAGGACGCGATCGCCGCCAGGCTGCGCAGGGCCGGCAGCGCCGGATCGTCGCCGGCCGGCAGCGGCACCTCGTTCAGCCCGAACGTCCAGCCGCGGTGCCCGTCGAACCAGGTCCCGGCGCAGACGTCGGCGACGCAGGTCCGCAAGAGCCGCTGCGAGCCCTGCAGGTCGAGCGTGGTGACGGTCTGCTGCCCGTCGGCCGTGGTCGTCGCCTGGGCGCGCAGGTGAAGCGCCGCCGGGTCGCCGACCGCCGCCGCCAGCGCCGCGAGCGGATCGGGCGCCGCGGCTCCGGCGAGTGCCAGCGCCGCCGGGATCGCCAGGAGCAGCGCGAATCGCATCGCGTGGAACTCCATCCTCTCGACGGCTACCTCCTGGACGGCCGGCCCGGCAAAGCCGAGGCGATCGCCGCCGCGCTGGCCTCGCCGGCCGACGATCCGCGCGCGCAGCCGTTCTACCGGGCGCTGGCGGCGGTCGGGACGCGGGCGGCGGACGACGCGCTGCTGGCGCTGCGGCTGGTGCTGGGCGGACGGACGGCCGACGACGCCGGCATCCGGGCGGCGCGCGTCGCCCGCGCCGAAGCGCAGGCCGGTCGGGACGCTGACCGGAGCGGCTGGCTCAACGTGGTGGGAGTCATCCGCCGATGAATGGAACGGAGGTGGTCCTCGCATGCGTTACCCCCGCGCCATGCGCCTCGTCACCCTCGTCTTCGCCCTGGGTCTGCTCGGCGTTCCCGCGCTCGTCAGCGCCCAGACGACGGCGCCCGCGCCGTCGGCCGTCGACGTCGGGATGATCGAGGGGCGGGTGACCAACGTCGACTACCAGCGAGGGCTGTTGCGAGTCGAGACGCCGCACTTCGGGCACGTCGACGTCTCGGTCATGCCGACGACCAGCGTGCAGACCAGCGACCCCGGCTACCACGCGATCACCGACGTTTCGCGCGGGTCGAAGGTGCAGATCCTGGCCTCTCGCATCGGCGGCAAGCTCGTCGCTCAGATCATCCGGCTCTTCAAGCACTAGCCGTCGGCCCGACGATGCCGAACGCCGCTGACCTGCAGGGGCTCGCGCGCGGGACGCTCGCGGTCGGCTTCGCCGGCGCGTCTCCCGACGCGGCGCCGCTCGAGGAGCTGCGCGCCTTCGCGCCGGGTGCGCTGACCCTCTTCACGCGCAACGTCGGTTCGCCGGACGAGCTGCGGGCGCTGGTCGGTGCGCTGCGCGCGGGCGGCGTCCCGCCGCCGTTGATCGCCGTCGACCAAGAGGGTGGCCGGGTCGCTCGTCTCCGCGACGAGGTCGCCCCGTTGCCCTCCGCGATGGCCGTCGCTGCCGGCGGCGATCCCGCGCTGGCGGCTGCGCTCGGGGCGCTGCTCGGCCGCGACCTCGCCGCGCTGGGGATCAGCGTCGATCTCGCGCCGGTCGCCGATCTCGCGCTGGCGCCGGCGAGCACGACGATCGGCACGCGTTCCTACGGGGACGACCCGCAGCGGGTTGCCGCGTTCGTCACCGCGTTCGCCGCCGGCCTCGAGCGCGGGGGGGTCGCGGCGACGCTCAAGCACGCCCCCGGCCACGGTGCGACGGCGGTCGACTCCCATCTCGCGTTGCCGCGTCTAGCGACCGACGCGGCGACGATGCGCGCGCGCGACCTGGTCCCGTTCGCCGCCGCGATTCGCGCGGGCGCGGCCTCGCTCGTGCTGACGGCCCACGTCGTCGTCGAGGCGCTCGATCCCGAACGCCCCGCCTCGCTCGCACCGGCGGTGTACCGGCTGCTGCGCGAGGAACTCGGCTTCGACGGGGTCTGCGCGACCGATTGTCTCGAGATGGACGCGATCGCGCGCGGCGTCGGCACCGTCGACGGTGCGGTCGCGGCGCTGGCGGCCGGCGCCGACCTGGTGCTGATCAGCCATCACCTCGAGCTGGCGCAGGCGGCCGCGGCGGCGATCGTGCAGGCGGTCGAGACCGGCCGCTTACCGCTGGCGCGGCTGGAAGAAGCGCACGCGCGCGTGCTGCGCCTGCGCGAACGCTTCGCGGTGTTGCGGCCACTCGCCGCCGATGCCGTCGACGCAGCGGCGCCGCTCGCCGCCGCGCGCGCCGCGGTGACCGCCGTGCGCGGCGAGCCTCGCCTGCGCGAGGGCAGCGCGGTGACCGTGATCTCGTTCGAAGGCGCGCTCGGCGACGCGGCCGCGGCGTCGGGGACGCGCACGCACGCAGCCGAGGCGCCCTCGCTCAGTGCGGCGCTGCGGCGGCGTCGCTGGAAGAGCGAGGTCATGCGCGTCCCGCTCGATCCCGGCGCGGACGAGCTGGAGCTGCTGCTCGAGCACGTGCCGCGGCTGGGCGAGCGCGAGTTCGTGCTGGTCACCCGCCGCGCCGATCTGCACCCGGCGCAACGCGAGGCCGTCGCGCGCATCCTCGCGCTCGTCCCGGCCGCGCTGATCGTCTCGGCACGCGAGCCGTACGACGCGTTGCTTTGGACGGCTGCGCATCGCGTCGTCTGCGCTTACGGCGACGACGCGCTCGCCTTCGAGGGCGTCGCCGACGTGCTGGCCGGCCGCGCGCCGGCGGGCGGCGTGCTGCCGGTGCGGATCGCGCAGGGCGCCGCTGTTCGCTGAGGTCGAGGCGGTCCTGCGCGCCGAACTCGGACGGCGCTACAGCGCCGCGGTCGTGCGCATCGAGCAGGGCGGGCGGCCGCGCTTCGAGCGCGCCTACGGACGGCTGCAGGACGATGCGACGGCGCCACCGTGCCAGGTCGACACGCGCTTCGACCTAGCCTCGATCACCAAGGTGTTCGTCGCGACCGTCGCGCTCGACGCGGTCGCCCGCGGCGCGCTCGCGCTGGACGCCTCGTTGCTCGCGTCCATCCCCGAGTGGCGCGAGACGGCACACGCGCCGATCGTGCTGCGGCAGATCCTCGCCCACGACGCGGGCTTTCGCAGCGGTGCCGACTGGCGCACGCTGCTCGACGACGACGTCGAGGCGTTCGCGCTGACCGAGCCGCTCGCTGCGCCAGTCGGTGAGCGCGTGATCTACAGCGACCTCGGCTTCATCGCGCTCGGCGTGCTGCTCGCGCGCGCGCACGGCGTCAGCCTGCGCGCGCTGGTCGACGCGCGGCTGCGCGCCTTCGGCGCGCGCGCGACCGCGTATACGCCGGCCGGCACCGAGCGTGGCGCGATCCCGGCGACCGAGACCGACGCCTGGCGGGGGAGCGTGCAGGGCGTCGTGCACGACGAGAAGGCGCACCTGCTGGGCGGGGTCGCCGGCCACGCAGGGTTGTTCGGCGACGCGCGCGACGTCGCCGCGCTGGCCGAATGGTACCTGGCCGCGTTGCGCGGCCGGCCGACGCCGCTCGACCGCGGGCTGGCGTGCGAGGCGGTGCGCGAGCAGGCTTGGGATCCCGTTCTGCGCCGCGGCCTCGGGTGGGCCTTGAAGACGACCGACGAGAACTCGTGCGGGACAAAGATGAGCGCGCAGAGCTTCGGGCACACGGGCTTTACCGGGACGTCCCTTTGGGCTGACCCCGTGCGCGATCTGTCCGTCGTGCTGCTGACCAACGCCGTCCACTACGGCCGCAGCGACCTGCGCGCGGTGCGCGCCGCCGTCTGCGACGCCGCCGTCGTCGCGGTCGACCGCGGGTGAGGATCGCCGGCGTCCTCTCGGGGACCTCGCTCGATGGGATCGACGTCGCCGTCTGCACCGTCGAGCCGCGCGGCGACGGGGTGGCGGTCGTGTGCGAGCGCTTCGCCACCGTCCCGTTCGCCGAGGCGCTGCGCGCGCGGATCCTGGCCGCCTATCCGCCGGCACGGCTCGACGCGCGCGCGCTCTCGGCGCTGCACGCCGCCCTCGGCGAGGCGTTCGGCGACGCGGTGGCATCGGTCGCCGCCGGGCTCGCGCTCGACGCGGTCGCTTCGCACGGCCTCACCCTCGCGCATGCCGGCGAAGAGCATCACACGCTGCAGATCGGCGATCCGTTTCGGATTCGCGAGCGGGTCGGCGCGACGGTCATCTCCGACTTTCGCTCGGCCGACACCGCGGCCGGCGGGAGCGGCGCACCGCTCGTCCCCGCCGTCGATCTGCTGCTGTTCGGCGAACACGCGCCGTGCGTCGCGCTGAACCTGGGCGGGATCGCGAACGTCACCATTCTGCCCGAGGGCGTCGCGTTCGACTGCGGTCCGGCGAACCTCCCGCTCGACACGTACGTCCAGTACTACACCAGCGGCGCGCAACGCTTCGACCGCGACGGCGCGATCGCGCTCGAGGGGGACGTCGAGGAGACGCTGCTCGCGGAGCTGCTCGCCGATCCGTACTTCGCGCAGCCGCCGCCGAAGTCGACCGGCCGCGAGCGCTATGGCGCCGCGTTCATCGAGGCGCTGGCGCCGCGACTCCAATCGCTCCCGTTCGCCGACGCGCTGGCGACGTTGAGCGCGCTGGCAGTACGCACGATCGCCGCCGCCATCCAACGACACGCGCCGCGCGCGCGTTTGGTGATCGCTTCCGGCGGCGGCGTGCACAACCGCGCACTCTTCGACGGGCTGCGCGCCGCGCTGCCGGGCTGGCGCATTGCAAGTGCGGCGGAGTTCGGCGTCGATCCGAACGCCAAGGAGGCGATCGCGTTCGCCGTGCTCGGCCACGAGACGCTGCGGGGGCGCCCGGGCAACCTGCCGAGCGCGACCGGCGCGCGCGGTCCGCGCGTGCTGGGGACGATCGCGTTCGTGCCGAAGCCGCCCGCATGATCGCGATCGGGGTCGACGCCGGCGGGACGCAGACCCACGCGGCGCTGGCAGAGGACGGGCGGCTGCTGCGCGAGGCGCGCGGCGCAGCGGCCAATCCGACCGCGCTCGGCGTCGCGGTGGCGGCCGAGGCGATCGTCGCGACGATCCGCGACGTGCTGGCCGGCGCCGAAGCCGAGACGATCCACGTCGGCGCCGCCGGCGCGGCCCGCGCGGTCGTCGCCGATGCGTTGTGCGCGCGGGTCGCCGCCGCGTTCCCCGGCACGGTCGTGACGGTCGGCGACGATGCGGCGATCGCGCTGCGCGCCGCTTTACCGGACGGCGACGGCGCCGTGCTGATCGCCGGCACCGGCTCGATCGCCTACGCGGAGCGCGGCGCGACGACCCACCGGGTCGGCGGCCTCGGCTGGCTCGCCGGCGACGAAGGCTCGGCCTTCTGGATCGGCCTTCAGGCCGTCAAGCTCTTCGGGCGCGTGCTGGACGGCCGCGCGGCGCGCGACGAGACGACGGATCTGGTCGCACGGGCGCTCGACGCGCGCGATCGCGACCGGTACCTGTCCGCGATCTACGACGCGCCGCTCCAGCCGGCGACGCTCGCGGCGCTCGCGCCGAGCGTCGTCGCCTTCGCCGGCAAGGGCAACCGCGCGTCGACGAAGATCGTCCAGCAGGCCGCGCAGGAGCTGGCCGACCTCGCCAAAGCCGTGCTGCGTGCGGCGGGGCTGGCCGACGCCGCGCCGACGCTCGTGCTTGCCGGTGGTTTGTTGCGCGAGAACAGCCTGCTCTCGTTCTTACTCGAGACACGCCTGAATGGCGACATCCCCGGCGTGGCGATCGTGCGGGGCGGCGACGAGCCGGTCCGCGGCGCGCTGCGACTCGCCGAGCGCGCCGCGCGGTGAGCGAGCTGCCGGGGACCGAGGCGATCGATCCCGCGACCGCGCAGATCGACCGGCTCGACGCCGGCGCGTTGGCGCGGCTGCTGCTGGCGACGCACCACGCCGCGGTCGACGCCGCGCTGGCCGTCGCCGACGCGGTGGGCACGGCGACGGGCGTCGTCGCCGACGCACTCGCGGCCGGCGGGCGGATCGTGCTGATCGGGGCGGGGACGAGTGGCCGGCTCGCGGTGCTCGACGCCGCCGAGCTGCCGCCGACCTTCGGACTCGATCCGGCTCGCGTGCAAGCGCGCATCGCGGGTGGCGAGCCGGCCTTGCGGCGCGCGGTCGAGGGCGCCGAAGACGACGCGCTCGCCGGCCTGCGCGCCGTCGAAGACGTCGGTCCGGGCGACGTCGTGATCGGCGTCTCGGCCAGCGGCGGCGCGCCGTTCGTCCGTGCCGCGCTGCAGGCGGCGCGCGTGCACGGTGCGCGCACGATCGCGCTGGTGAACGCGCCCGGCTCGCCGCTCGCCGCCGAGGCCGACCTCGCGATCGTCGCCGCCACCGGCGCCGAACCGATCGCCGGCTCGACGCGCATGCGCGCCGGCACCGCGCAGAAGATCGTCCTCAACGCGATCTCGACCGGCGCGATGATTCGCCTCGGGAAGACCTATCGCAATCGCATGGTCGATCTGCGCGCGACCAACGCCAAGCTGCGCGCGCGCGCCGAACGGCTGGTGCTCGAGTTGGCCGGCGGATCGGTCGACGCGCCGGCGCTGCTGCACGAGGCGGGTGGCAGCGTGAAGGTGGCGATCGTGATGGCGCGGCGCGGCGTCGACCGCGCCGCCGCGGAGGGGTTGCTGGCGGCCGCCGGCGGGCGGCTCGCCGCCGTCATCGACGGTCCAGGCTGACCGTGAGCGCGGCGCCTTCGACGTAGCCGAGCCCGGCGAAGAGCGCGCGCAGCCCCGGCTCGGGCGGCAGGGCGGCTTCGATCCGGGTCACCTCGAGTTGATCGAGCCGGCCGCGCAACGTCACCAGCAGCGCCGTCCCGATCCCGCGGCGGCGGTGGTCCGGAGCGACCCACAGGTCGCGCAGCGTGGCGACCAGACCGCCGCTCTCGGTCGAGATCGCGTAGGCGACCGAGATGCACGCGGCGGGGACACCGTCGTCGTACGCCAGCCAGACGAAGCCGTAGTCCGGCCGGTCGACGAACAGGGTCAGCGCGGTGCCCAGCAGCGCCTCGTCGCGCCGGAAGGACGACATGAGCGCGTAGGCGTCGAACCGCTCGGCGCTGGCCATGGTGCGGCACTCGATCACGACGGAAGGACTCTCATCACGATGCTCTTCGACCCGCTTCGCCGTTCGCTTCTCGGTCTGACGGTCGCCGGATACGTCCTCGCCTCCCTGCCGGCCGGTGCCCAGGGCGCGCCCGCCGGCGGGAAGTGGCGCGACTGCCACGGCTACGTCCGCCACCTCTCCGACACGAACATTCGGGTCCATTGCATCGACGGCGTGCCGGCCGACCTGTCGTTCCTCTACGCCCCCAACTACGTCGCGCTGTTCTCGGACGGCAAGAGCCTGCAGGCGAAGGACTTGCAGCCGGGGACGCCGGTCCACATCATCTTCACGCAGTCGCTGGGCGTGCGCAAGGCGTACAAGATCTACATCGTCGACCCGCACGGCCACGGCCTGTTCGGCTTCAGTAGTTGAGCCTGGTCGCGCTCGGCTCGTCGCTGCTCGCGCTGACCGTCGTCGTCGTCCCGCTCGACGACCGTCCGGTCACGGCGCAGCTCCCCGCGCTGCTCGGTGCGATCGCCGGCGTGCGCGTCGTCGAGCCGCCACCGGCGACGCTCGGGCACTACCTGAAGCCGGGCGATCCCGACGCGATCCTGCGCTGGCTGCGCGACGACGCGCCGCGCGACGCGCGGGCGTACGTCGTCTCGAACGACATGATCGCCTACGGCGGCCTGGTCGCCTCGCGCATCCCGAGCGTCTCGCGCGCGCAGGCGGAGTCGCGCATCGCCGATCTGGCCGCGTTTCGGTCGACGCACGGCGCGGCGTCGTTCGCGGTCTTCGGGACGGTGATGCGGCTCGCGCCGACCGGCGTCCCGGCGCTGGGCGAGGCGGCCGACTTCCCGTTCGCCGGCGACGTGTGGCCGCTGTTGGATACGTACGCGAACCTGCCCGATCCACCGCGGACCGACGCCCAGCGCGCGAAGGCGGAC
This sequence comes from Vulcanimicrobiaceae bacterium, assembly GCA_050010375.1. Lineage (GTDB taxonomy): Bacteria > Vulcanimicrobiota > Vulcanimicrobiia > Vulcanimicrobiales > Vulcanimicrobiaceae > Vulcanimicrobium. Next base: position 7,956 of record JBEKLD010000020.1, on the reverse strand, counting down.
CGGTTACGCGCGCGGTTGGGCTCGGCGCTCGATGCGTATCTCGCCGCGCGCGCGCGCGACCGCGACGTCGATCTGTTCGCGCTGGGCGAGGTCGCGCAGGGCGGGTTCGACCGCGTCGTGCTCGGCCAGGACGACGCCGGACCGGTCGGGCTGCACCTCGCCGATCTCGCTGCTCTCCGCGCCTTCGCCACCCGCTGGGTCCCCGCCGGCCGGGCGGCGATCGAGCCGGGCGCCGATGAACTAGGCATGGCGCTGCTGGCGTCCGCGCTCGCGCACCAGGCCGCGCTCGTGCCGCGCATCCGCGTGCTCTACTCGCGCGCCGACGGCGGGACGGTCAACGATCCGATCGAGTTCGCGCCGGTCGCGACCTCGATCGGCGACCTGATCGCTAGCTGCGGCGGCGTCCAAGTCGACGGCGCCGCAGCCGACGTCGACCTGTTCGTGAAGGTCCCGGGGACGAGCGCCGCCGACGAAGCGGCGTTCGTGGACCGCATCGCGCACGACGCGACGACCGCCGGGGCGCCGTTGGCCGCGGTCGCCGACCTCTCGTTCCTCGCCGCCGCCGACCTCGATCAGCAGCGGCAGCTCATGCGCGACCTGATCGCGCGCAAGGTCGCCGGGCGCGTCGGTGCGTTCGCCTCGTGGAACACCGTCGCCAACACGGTCGGGACGACGCTCCCCGAGGCGATCGCGGTGGTGGTCGGCAAGCGGCTGGGAAGCTACGATGCCGACGCGCACGCGCGCTTCACGCTGATGCGCTACGTCGACGACGTCGCCTTCCACGCCGACGTGCGCCCGCAGCTCAACGCCGACCTGACCGCGCAGGGGGTCGACGACCACACCTACCTACTGCCGGGCGTCGCCGGCGCAACCGCCGGCGAGAACCGCTCCCTGCTGTGGCGCGAGGGGCTCGCACTGCTGGCGCAGATCGAGCCCCAGTTCCGCGACGCCGGCTTCACGATCACGCTCCCGTGGGAACGCACCTTCGAGACGGAGCTCGACCTGCGGCTCGCCCCGCAGCCGGGTCCCTGATGAAAGTTGCGCGCGTGCTCGGTTTGCTGTTACTCGCCGTGCTTTGCGCCTGCACGCACGAAAGCAATCAGGATATCGCCGTCGTGCAGATCCACGGTCGAGCCTGTCCGAACTGTTCGGAGCATCTCACCATTTGGCGCAGCGGGGCGATAAGCGAACTTACCTGGCACGGTCTCTCGGGGCAAAATGCGCGGGTTGCTGGAGACGCAATCGACTCGCTCCCACTCGATGAACTGCGCCAGGCGAACCCCCCGCCGCCCTTCGTCGGGCCCGCGACTTTCGCGAGCATCGTGGTTTCGTATCGCGACGGACGCTACCAGCAGGTACCCGTTCCCGTCGATCCAGGTATGTTTGCCGGAACGCGCCGATTGTCGCAGTGGATGAACACCTTCGCCTTCGAAGCGACGGAGGTCCTCATGAAGGATCGCTGGCGCGTGCTGGCCGACGCCTTACGGCGGGGAAGCCTGCGCGCAATCAGCCTTGAGGCGCGTGGCTGTTACGGTTGGTGCCCGATCTACCTCGCGACGTTCAACGCCAATGGAACCGCGACGCTTCACGCCCGCGGACCGCGTTGTGATATGCGCGCGAAGGCCATCGTCCGATTTCGTCGCGTGCTGGATGCGGTTCGGTCTGGCCACGCCGCGACGTTGCGCCCCGCGTATCCCATCCAGGCCGTCGATACCTTCGGCGCGCGGATCACGCTGACCACAGCGCACCAGGTCTTCATCTCCGACGGCCCGGATTCGACGTCCTGGGGTCCGGAGTTTCTGGCCACCGAGAGCCGGCTCGACCAGATCGTGCGGGACACGAAGTGGTCTCCGCCGCTCGATATCCCGCGCTGTTCGGGCGCCCCGCAGAAGCTCCGCGGGTAATGCCCGTTAGGGGTCGGAGATGCCGGTGGTGCTGGTGATCCCGACTTGTTCGTAGGGCGAGAGCGAGTTCTTCGCGACGACGTTCTCGAAGGTGATCGTGACGCCGGTACAGGTGTCGCCGCTGTCCTCGAGCGAGTCGAGTGCCGTCTCGCGCAGGATGTACGTCCCGCCTTCCCACTGGCGGAAGTCGATCAGCCATGCCGTGGTGCTGAACGGCAAGCCGTTACCGATCCCTGACACCTTGGCGTGAACGACGTCGAAGGTCTTCGCGTCGATCCAGAGCTCGCGCAGCCGGTTCTTGTCGGGATCACGCAGCGGCCGCAAGGCGAGATGATGGAGCCGCACGCCGTTCTCCGTCACGTCGCCGAGGTCGGTGACCGTGTAGCTGCGCGGGACGACGGTGGCAGTGCTCCCGATGTGCGGCAGGAATGGCTTGCTGGTCGAAATGTCACTCAGGTCCTGCGTCTGCTGCACCGACGGTGCGTTGAAGGCGAGTCCGAAGTCCTGGTTGATCGCGAACGTGACCTGCCCGAGGGGATCGTCGTTGGCGGCTTGGTTCATGGTCAGGCCACCCGGTAGGATCGAGCCGCCGGCCTGCGTCGGCGCCGGCACGCTCTGCACGCCGCCGCCGCCGACCCCGACGCCGAGGTTGACGCCCTCGGGTGTGGCCGGATGTGCTTGCTCCTCGCGGCTGATCCCGTGGCTGAACACGAGACGCTTGTCCAGGTCCTCGACGGTATCCCACGAGCGGACGATCGGGACCGCGCCGTCATGGTAGCGCACGACGGCCGTGTAGGCCGCGAAGCGCGGGTAACCGCTCTGGGTGCGCTCGCGCCGGGCCGCCATGAAGATCGCGTACGGATCCGTCGGCGCCGGTGTCGGGTCCGCCGCCGCGGGCGTGGCAGCGGCGCTCACGCTGCCGAGCAGCGCGGCCAGAATCAGCGCGATCATCGAAAGTCGCCTTTCGTCACGCTGGCAGTCTACCCACCCTCCCTGGGAACCGGTTGACACAGTTCGATCAACACGCCCCCGGTCGAGGCGGGGTGCAGAAACGCCACCGTGTTGCCGTGGGCGCCGCGGCGCGGCTCCTCGTCGATCAACCGAACGCCGGCTGCGCGCAGGCGCGCCAGCTCGGCTCGCAGGTCGGTTACGCGATAGGCGGTGTGGTGCAACTTCGTCGCGGCCTCGCCGCGATAGCGGGCGATCGGTGAGTTCTCGTCGAGCGGCCGCAGCAGCTCGATGATCGCCTCCCCGGTCCGCAGACCGACCGCTTCGACGCCTTGGTCGGCGACGATCTCGCGGTAGACCTCGGAAAAGCCCAGCGTCTGCGTGTACAGCCGGATCGTCGCGTCGAGGTCCTTCACGACGATAGCAACGTGATCGATGGGGGAGTCGTTCACGGGCGGGGTCCCCGCACAGCTTGCTGTGTGGGGTGCCTCACGCAATCCTCTCGTGGGCGACGTGGGTGCCGAAGACGGCCCGCAGGACGTCGCAGATCTCGCCCAGCGTCGAGCCGGCGTCGACGGCGTCGATCAGGGCGGGCATCAGGTTCTCGGTCCCGCTCGCCGCGCGGCGCACCGCCTCGAGCGTGGCCAGCGCGCGCACCGGGTCGCGGCGCTCGCGAACGGCGCGCGTGCGCGCGACCTGCTCGCGCTCGATCGACGGGTCGATCCGTTGGATCGGGATCGGCACGCCGTCGACTCCCTCGGTGAAGCGGTTGACGGCGACGACGACCTGCTCGCCGCGCTCGATCGCCTGCTGCGCGCGGTAGGCCGACTCGCCGATCTGGTCCTGCATCCAGCCGCTCTCGATCGCCGCGACCGCGCCGCCCTGCGCGTCGATCTCCGCGATCAGCGTGCGCGCGCGCTCGACCAGCGCATCGGTCAGCGACTCGACGTAGTACGAGCCGGCCAGCGGGTCGACGACGTCGGTCACGCCGCTCTCGTAGGCGATGATCTGCTGGGTGCGCAGCGCGACGCGCGCCGACTGCGCGGTCGGTAGTCCCAGCGCTTCGTCCTGCCCGTTGGTGTGTAGCGACTGCGTCCCGCCCAGCACCGCCGCCAGCGCTTGCAGCGCGACCCGTACGACGTTGTTCTCAGGCTCCTGCGCGGTCAGCGTCGAGCCGCCGGTCTGCGTGTGGAAGCGCAGCATCTGCGCGCGCGGGTCGCGCGAGCCGAACTCGTCGCGCACGATCTGGGCCCACAGCGTGCGCGCGGCGCGAAACTTGGCGACCTCTTCGAAGAAGTCGTTGTGCGCGTTCCAGAAGAAGGAGACGCGCGGCGCGACCGTGTCGACGTCCAGCCCAGCGCGCTGCGCGGCGCGCAGGTATGCTTTGGCGTTGGCGAGGGTGAAAGCGATCTCTTGCAGCGCGGTCGAGCCCGCCTCGCGGATATGGTAGCCCGAGATCGAGATCGTGTTCCAGTTCGGGACGTGTTCGGCGCAGTAGGCCATCACGTCGGTCACGAGGCGCATCGAGGGCTCCGGCGGGTAGATGTAGGCACCGCGCGCGACGTACTCCTTGAGGACGTCGTTCTGGACCGTCCCGCCGAGCCTGTCGAACGGGATCCCGCGCCGGCGCGCGACCGCCAGGACGAAGGCCAGCAGGATCGCGGCCGGCGCGTTGATCGTCATCGAGACGGTCACCGCGTCGAGCGGGATCGCTTCGAAGAGCGTCTCGACGTCGTCGATCGAGTCGATCGCCACCCCGACCTTGCCGACCTCACCGCGCGCCTGGGGCGCGTCGGAGTCGTAGCCGAGTTGGGTCGGCAGATCGAACGCGACCGAGAGCCCCGTCACCCCGCTGGCGAGCAGGTACCGGTAGCGCTCGTTCGACTCGGCGGCCGTCGCGAAGCCGGCGTACTGCCGCATCGTCCAGTGCCGGCCGCGGTACATGTCGCGCCGGATCCCCCGGGTGTAGGGGAACGTCCCCGGCGGCGCCCGCCGGACGGGCGGGTCGGCGGGCTCGTAGGTCGGCTCCAGCGGGATGCCGCTGCCGTTGAGGTCGCGGGCCTTCACGCCGGAGCCGTTCGTCGCCCGTGGTGGACGAACCGCCACGCTCGGCGCGCGCGGGCTGCCGGGGCCCGGCTAGTCGGCAGGCGAGGAGGGCGAGCCGCCTGTGACGTTTCCCATACCCCTTCCCATGTGGGCCGAGTACGACTAGGACATGAGATGGCACCGGACGTTCGCTCGATCGGCCGCGATCCTCGGATTCGTGCTGGCGTCGTGCGGCGCGGCGCGTGCCGACGGCCTGCTTCCGGTGCACGGGTTCGTGCTGACGCGACCGCAGCACGGCCGCGTGCTCATGCGCTTGGATCCCGTCGTCGATATGCTGGCGGGCGGCGTCTATTCCGTGGCCCTCGCCACGAACGCCCCGGCGAGTGTGAGGACGTTGCCGGCGCCCGGCACGGAAGTCGATGCCCTGGTCGAGCAGCGCGACGGGCTCGTCTTGCGCGGCGAGCCGGTGCCGGCGGGGCGCTTCGTAGCCGGTACGCCGAATCCGCTCGTCAAGCACGTCCTCGCCGCCGGCGATCCGGTCCCGACGTACACGCTCGTCGATCAGCGTGGGAACCCGCTGCGGCTCGATGCGCTCGCGGGCAAGGTAACGATCCTCAGCTTCGTGTTCAGTCGCTGTCCCGATCGCACCATCTGCCCGGCGATCAGCGGGAAGTTTCTCTACTTACAAAACCACCTCGATCCGCGTCATTTCCACCTCGTCGAGGTGACACTCGATCCGACGTACGACTCGCCGGCCGTGCTCGAGGCGTACGGCCGCCAATTCGACGCCGATCCTCAGATGTGGTCGATTGCAACGGGCGAATCGGCGCAGGTCAAGGATGTGATCGATGCCTTCGGCATCGCGTCGATCGCCGAAAGCTCGGACAACTACATCCACGACGTTCGCCTGGTCTTGATCGACGGCCACGGCATCGTGCGCGAGGTAGACCAGACCGCGGGCTGGGATCCGAACGACGTCGCTGCGAGCGCACGCCATCTCGCGGGCATGACGTCGAATCCATTGCGTCGATTCTGGTTCTCGACCATCGCCAACGTGTCAGCGTTTTGCGGCGGGAGTCAATCGGTCGGCATCGCAGTGCTGCTCGTGCTGGCGATGCTGGCCGTCTCTGCGTTCGCCATCCCGCTCGTCATCTGGGTTGGTCACCGCATCTTTACCGCAAAATAGTGCTGGAGGTATGATCTCTTCGATGATGACGCCCGATCGTGGCCAGCCGGGCCCTGTGACGTTGCTCGGGCTGCTGGCTACGCTCGCCTTGGCCGCCTGCGCATCCGCCGTTCACTTCACTGGGACGACGCTGGCCCCGAAAGCCGCCTACGATTTCACCCTGACCGATCAGAATGGGCGGCCCTTCCGGCTTGCCGATCAGCGCGGTCGCGAGGTGATCCTGTTCTTCGGCTACACGCACTGCCCGGACGTCTGCCCGGCGACGATGGCGCAGTTGGCGCGCGTCGATCGCACGCTGACGCCGGCGCAGCGCGCCCGCGTACGTGTCGCGTTCGTCACCGTCGATCCGCAGCGCGATCCGCCGGCGGTCCTCAAGCGCTACATCGACCTTTTCGATCCGTCGTTCGTCGGGCTCACCGGCACCGAGGCGCAGCTCGACCCGGTGTTCGACGCCTATCACGTCTGGCACCAGCGCATCCCGGGGACGAATGCGACGGGCTACCTGATGGCGCACAGCGGATCGGTCTACCTGATCGATCCGGCCGGCCGACTGCGCGTGCTGCACGACTGGACCGATCCCGCGCCGGCGATCGCGTCCGACGTCAAGGAGTTGCTCGGATGATCTCGTTGTTGCTTGCGGCCGTCACCGTCACCGGCGCGTGGTCGCGTCCGGCCGTCGACACCGCCGTCGTCTACGCCACGTTGCACGACAACGGGTCGCACGCGGTCGCGTTGGTCGGTGTCTCGACGCCGATCGCCCACAGCGCCGAGCTGCACGAGTCGATGCCGACCGCCGGCGGCTCGATGCAGGGGATGGCGATGCCGGCGATGGCGATGCATCTGGTGGCGCGGATCGTCGTCCCGCCGCACGGCACGGCCGTACTGCGGCCGGGCGGCTACCACGTGATGTTGCTCGGCCTGCGCCGACCGCTCGCCGCCGGGACGCGCTTCCCGGTCACGTTCCACTTCGCCGACGGGACCGTGGTGCAGGTCAGCGTTCCGGTCGAAAACCGCGCCTTCTGAACCTCCAGGGTGCCGCGAGCCCGTAGCGAAGCGTCGCGCATGGAATTGAGCGCTCGCAACCAGCTAGGCGGGATCATTCGCTCGGTGCGAACCGGCGGACTCATGGCCGAAGTCACCGTCGAGATCGATCCCAGCGAGATCACCGCGATGATCACCGAGACGTCGAGCCACCGCCTCAACCTGCAGGACGGCGACCGGGTGACCGTGATCATCAAGTCGACCGAGGTCATGATCGCAAAGGGATGACGCGCGCGTTGGTGTTGGTCGCGCTGCTCGCGACACTCGGCGCGGGGCCGAGCGCGACGATCAGCGTCGGAGGCGCCTTCGTCCGCGCGGAGACGCTGTCCGCGACGGACGTGGCACACTGGCCGCACGTCGGCGTCAGCGTGGTCGAGCACGACGGCACCACCGCGGAGTACTCCGGCGTCCCGCTGGCGGTCGTCCTGCACGACGCGGGCGCGCCGACCGGCGACGCGGTGAAGGGCGCGGCCGCGCGCTCGTACGTCGCCGTCACCGGCACCGACGGCTACGTAGCGACCTACTCGCTGGCGGAGCTCGACACGACCGAGCGCCGCTGCACCCCGCTCCTGGCCGACCAGCGCAACGGCGCCCCGCTCGCGGCCGCGCTCGGCGCCTTCCGCCTGGTCGCGCCGTGCGACCACGTCCAGGCCCGCTGGGTCCGCAACGTCGCCTCGCTGACCGTCGTCACGCTGCCGGGCCCCGCCCCGGCGATGTAAGCCAGCCCACCGAGGATCGAACTCGCCTGTGGTACCGTTATGAGTACGATGCGACGTGGAACGTGGCTGGCCGGGATCGGTGGACTCTGCGCGTTGCGCGCGCTGCCGGCGC
>JBEKLD010000019.1:0-30351 GCA_050010375.1 Vulcanimicrobiaceae bacterium | reverse complement strand
ACGTAGGTCCCGCGCATCGCGTTCTCGATGAAGCCGCTCTTCTTGAGCAGCGCCAGCACGACTTTGAGCTTGGTGAGCGGGAGCTGCGTGATCTTGCGCAGGTCGGTCAAGCTCACGCCGCCGGCTTGTTCGCCGAAGATCTCGAGCGTTCCGAAGACCTTCTGGACCTCTTCGACGTCGGGGTACTTCCCGGTCAGGAAGTAGTTCTGCACGCGCGTGTCGCTCATGCGGTAGATCAGCACGCACTTCGAGGGATGGCCGTCGCGGCCGGCGCGGCCGGCTTCCTGCGTGTAGGCCTCGACGCTACCCGGCAGATCGTAGTGCACGACGAAGCGGATGTTGGGCTTGTCGATCCCCAGGCCAAAGGCGTTGGTCGCGACGACGGCGCGGATCGCCTCCTGCATGAACAGCTCGTGGACGGCGGTCCGATCGTGCTTCTGCAACTTCGAGTGGTAGACGGCGGCCGGCAGACCGGTCTCGTCTTGCAGGTACTTCTGCACCTCGAGCGCGTTCTTGATCGTCGCGGTGTAGACGATCCCCGTCCCTTCGAGCGCGCCCTTCAAGAACAGCTCCTTGAGCGTCTTGAGCTTCCCGGCTTCGCTCTCGGCGCGGCGCACCGAGTAGACTAGGTTGGGGCGGTCGAAGCCCTTGACGATCGGCTTGACGTGCGGGATGCCCAGCTGGATCAGGACGTCTTCGCGCACGGCCGGCGTCGCGGTCGCCGTTAGCGCCAGAACGGTCGGCTTGCGCAGCTGCTGGATCACCTTGCCCAGGTTGAGATAGGCCGGGCGGAAGTCGTGGCCCCACTGCGAGATGCAGTGCGCTTCGTCGACGACGAAGAGCGGGATCGTCAGCTTGCGCAGGATGTTGACGAAGGCGTCGTCCTCGAGCTTCTCGGGGGTGACGAAGACGATCTTCATCTCGCCTGAGGCGATGCGCGCAATCGCGGCCAGCTCTTGGTCTTCCGAGAGGGTCGAGTTGAGCGCGACGGTCAGGGTGATGCCGCGCTCGGCGAGCATGTCGAGCTGGTCTTTCATAAGCGCGATCAGCGGCGAGACGACGATCGTCGTCCCCGGCAGCAGCAGTGCGGGCAGCTGATAACACAGCGACTTCCCCGCTCCGGTGGCCAAGATCGCCAGCGTATCCTCGCCCGCGAGGATACGCTGCAGCACCTCTTCTTGACCGGGGTTGAAGTGCTCGTATCCGAATTTCTCGCGCAGCTGTGCGCGCAGCTCGTCCGTCGACATGGTTCCTTCTCGCCAGGCTCGCGGGACGACACGGAGCGCCTTACTGAAAAGCAGGCGCCGCGGTGACGTGTAATCCGGTATCCCTAAAGCCGGTATTGCTAGGAGTACCCGAGCCCGCCGAATTTGAAACACCGCGGGCGGCCGGAAGGATTCGGCGCCGGCCGGGCCGCTCGGTTCGGCGTACGGTCCCGGCGCGGGGACGGGAGGCGCCGACGGTCTCCCGAATCTGGCCGGGGTGTCGCTCTACCGTACCTGGCGGCCACTGACGTTCACCGATCTGGTCGGCCAGGACGCGGTGGTCAAGACGCTCACCACGGCGCTCCGCACCGGCCGCCTCGCGCACGCATACCTGTTCTCCGGCCCGCGCGGCTCGGGGAAGACGTCGGCGGCGAAGATCCTGGCGCGCTGCATCGAGTGCGTGAACGGGCCGACGGCGGAGCCCGACAACACCTGCGAAAATTGCCGCGCGATCCTCGAGGGGACCGCGCTCGACGTGCTGGAGATCGACGCCGCCTCGAACCGCGGGATCGACGAGATCCGGGCCCTGCGCGACGCCGTCAAATTCGCACCCGCCTCGATGCGCAGCAAAGTCTACATCATCGACGAAGCGCACATGCTGACCAAAGAGGGCGCCAACGCCTTCCTCAAGACGCTGGAGGAGCCGCCCGAGTGGGCGGTCTTCATCCTGGCGACGACGGCGCCCGAAGCGCTCCCGCCGACGATCCTCTCGCGTTGCCAGCGCTACGCGTTCCGGCGGATCCCGATCCCGACGATGATCGCGCGGATGCGCCAGATCGCCGACGCCGAGGGGATCCCGATCGACGACCCGGCGCTGGGCGCGATCGCCTACCGCGCCGACGGCGGCTTGCGCGACGCCCTCACGATGCTCGAACAGGTCGCGGCGTTCGCCGGCGGCCCGGTCGACGCGGAGGTCGTCGATGCGGCCTTCGGGCAGACCGGCCGCGCCTTCGCGCGCGCGCTGCGCGACGTCGCGCTCGACGGCGACGCCGCCGCCGCGCTGCGGATCGTCGACGAGGCCTCCGACGCCGGCAGCGACATGACCGGGCTGATCCGCAGCACGATCGGCGAGTTCCGCCACCTGCTGGTCGCGCGCGTCAACCCCGAGCTGCTCTCCCGCGACCTGGCCGAGGACGACGCCCAGGTCGCCCGCGAGCGCGCCGCGGCGACCCCGCAGAACCGGCTGGTGCGAGCCCTGCGCCTGCTGGCCGAGGCGCTGGCCGCCGCGCGCGGCTCGGGGAACGCCCGGCTCGAGCTCGAGAGCGCGCTGCTGCGCTTCATCCTGCAAACCGAGGACCCCAGCCTCGATGCGCTCGCCACCCGGGTCACCGCGCTCGAGGCCGGCGAGGCGGTCAGCCGACCCGCCGCGCCCGCGCCGGCGCCGGCCGAACCCAAACCGGCCGCCAAGCCCGTGCCCAAGTCATCGGCCGCGCGGGCGGCGCCGCCGGTACCCGCCGCGCCGGTGGTCGAACCGCCGCCGCCGGAGCCGGACACCCCGAAGGAGCTGTCGCTGGCCAAGCTGCGCATGCTCTGGCAGAGTATCCGCCTGCGCGCCGAGGGCGAGAAGACCTCGCTGCGCGCCGCGCTCTCCCGCGCGACCGTGGCCGGGCTCGCCGGTACGACGCTGACGCTGCGCGTCCCCGATCCGGTCAACGCCGACGTCCTCAAACGCGACGCCGCGACCGTGCGCGAGGCGATCGCCGCGGTGACTGGCCAGTCGCTCGAGCTGCGCGTCGTGGTCGGTGCGGGCGAGCCGCCGCCGGAGAACGGCTCCCTCGAGGAAAACGGCGAAGACGGCGACGACCTCATGCGCTATGCGCTCGAAAAGCTCTCGTGAGACGAGGACCGACGTGAACGCCAACCAGATGCGCCAGTTGCAGAAGCTGCAGCAAGAGATGGCCAAGGCTCAGGAAGAGATTCAGAATGCGACGACCGAAGGGACCGCTGCCGGCGGGGTCGTGACGGTGACGATGAGCGGCGACTTCCGGATCACCAAGGTCACGCTCAGCCCGGACGTCGTCGACCCGCAGGACGTGGAGACGCTCGAGGATCTGGTCGTCGTCGCCTGCGCCGACGCGCACAAGAAGATGCAGGACTTCGCCGCCAAGCGCATGGGCGCGGTCACCGGCGGCATGCGCATCCCCGGCCTGTAGAGCACCGTCATCGCAACCACGATCGCAGGGCCGGTCCAAGCCCTGATCAACGAGTTCAGCAAGCTGCCGACGGTCGGCCCGAAGACCGCCGCGCGGCTCGTCTTCCATCTGCTCAACCGGCCGCGTGCCGACGCCGAGGCATTGGCCGCCGCGATCGTCGCGCTCAAGGAGCGGGTGCGGCTGTGCACGCGCTGCTTCTCGATCACCGAAGCCGATCCGTGCGCGATCTGCGACGACCCGCAGCGCAACGGCGCGCTGATCTGCGTCGTCGCCGAAGCCAAGGATGTGTTCGCGATCGAACGCACCTCGGCGTACGACGGCCGCTATCACGTGCTGGGCGGCCTGATCTCCCCGATGGACGGGATCGGCCCCTCGCAGCTGCGCGTCCGCGAGCTGGTCGACCGCGTCTCGAGCGAGTCGCCCAGCGAGATCATCGTTGCGACCAACCCCAACGCCGAGGGCGAGGCGACGGCGCTCTACCTCTCGCGGCTGCTCGCACCCAGCGGCGTGAACGTCACCCGGCTCGCCTACGGCTTGCCGATCGGCGGCGACCTCGACTACGCCGACGAGAACACGCTAGCTCGCGCGATCGAAGGCCGCCGCACCTTGTGAACCCACGGGCGGCGCCGCGATGATCGTCACGCGTCCGCTCCTCGAGCTACTGCTGTGGGCCATCAGCTCCGCGCTGACGGTCGTCGCGGCGGTGGACTACCGCGTTCGGGCGGAGGGCAGCGATCTCGAAGCCGAGTTGGACGGCGCGGCTTACGCCAGCGTGAGCGTCTCGCCGACCGCGATTTCGCCTGGCGTGACGACCTCGCAGTAGACGCCCACGACATTATCGCGGCGTTGCGCGACCTCGCGCAGTACGCTCGGGTTGGACGCGCCCGTGGCGACGTCGTAGGTCGTCGTGACGCAGCGGTGGATCGGTTCCAGCACGCGCAGGACGACGGAGCCGACCTGCAGGCACGCGCCGATCAGGTCGTCCTCGCTGGCGTCGACGCCGGCGGCGGCCGCGACGTAGAGGTTGGGGCGCCAGCGCAGCGGGTCGAGCGGCTCGCCGACGAGCGCTTCGACCTCGCGCACCCAGCGGTCGAGCAACAGCGAGACCGGACCCGCGTCGAACCAGCGCGCGCTGCCGTTCTCTAACGCGACCGTGACCTCTGCCTCGGCCGCGAACGACGTGGCGACCGCGGGGTCGTCGGTCAGGTGCAACCGCGCCGATTCTTTGCCGCGATACGGCTGGCCGGCCCGGGCGTGCGTCTCGGTCGTTACGACGAGCGCCGCGGTGCGGTCGCCCTCCAACCCGTCGGGAAGGACTGCCACGCGCGCCAGCGCCTCGGCGCGCAGCGACTTCACCGGATAGCGCCACAGTGCTGCGAGCGTGCCGAGCTCCATCCCCCGGGATTCGCCTCGGCGCCGGGCGAACGCCTTCGCGCGTGCAGGACACCGAGCTGCGGCCGCTGGGCGCCGGGGAGTTGCTCGACCGGGCGGTGACGCTCTATGTGCGCCGGTTCGCGCCGATCGTCGCCGTCCTGGCAGTCGCGATCGTCCCACTGGTGATCGTCAACGCGCTGCTCGAGCCACAAACGACGCACCTCTTCACGGACTTCGCGAACGTGCTGAGCGCGGGCGGCAATCCGGCGGCGCAGCGCGCGGCGCTCGCGGCGCTCCAGGGGGAGTCGGCGCCGGGCTGGGCGACGGGTTTGCTCGGGATCCTCTCGATCGTCGTGCGCCTGCTCGAGCTGAGCGCGGTGGTCGCCGTCGTCGCCGCCGCCTACACCGGAACGCAGGTCACGCTGAGCGCGGCGTACGCGCTCGCGCTACGCTTGTGGCCGCGGCAGCTGCTCGTCGGGCTGGCGTTCACGGCGTTTGCGCTGATCGCCGCGGTCCCGCTCGTCATGCTCTACGTGCTGGTGATCTTGGCCGTCGTCGCGGTGGCGGTCGTGGCCCACGCGCAGGTCGTCAGCATCGTGCTGGGCGTGCTGTTCGCGCTGGCCTGGGTCGTGCTCGGCATCGCGACGTTCGCCTGGACGTACATGGCCTACAACCTGGCCGCCGTCGCGGTCGTGACCGAACGACTCGAGCCCAGTGCCGCGATCGGGGCCGGGCTGCGCCGTGCCTTCCGCCGTCCGACCGCGGTGCGCTCCCTGGTCGCCGGCCTGATCGTCTCCGCCCTGTCGTTCCTCGGCTCGCTCCCGATCCTGGGGATCTCGGCCGCCGTCGCGGCGCTGGCGCACGCGCCCGTCCTCTATTACGCGATCGTCGCCGTGGGGCAGGTCCTGCTCGAAGGCCTCGTCCTCGTGTTCGTCGTCGTCTACGCCGCCGACGTGCGTGTGCGCCGCGAAGGGCTCGACCTGTTGCCGGAGGTCGCGCCGGGATGATCGTCACCCACCCGCTGACGATCGCCGAGATCTTCGACCGCGCTACGACGCTGGTCGTCCGGCGCTGGGTCCCGACGGTGTCGATCGCGGCGGTACTCGCTCTGCCCCGACTCCTCCAGGCGATCGTCTTTCCGAACGCCGCCGCGAGCAGCAGCGCGTGGTTCTTCGCGGTGCTGCTGACGGTGGTGAGCCTCTTCGTCATGCCCGTGTTCGCCAGCGCGGCGCTCGCGCTCATCTTCGTCGGGCCTGACGGGACGACGCTCGGCGAAGTCCTCTCGCGGCTGTTCGCCGCGCCCTGGCGTTTCGTGCGCGCGGCTCTGCTCTACGGATTCCTCGGGGTCGTCGGGATCCTGCCGCTGCTGGGCCTGATCAGCACCATGCGCGGTGGGACGTCAACCACCGTGCTCGTCGTCGTGCTCCTGTTCTTCGTCTGGCTGGTGCCGGCGCTGGTCGGCGCGTTCGAGTTGCAGCTCGCGTTCGTCGGCTGCGCGATCGAAGAAACCGGCGCGACCCTCTCGCTGATGAACGCCTGCGAGCGTTCGCTTCGGCCGGGACTGCGCTGGCGGACCGTGCTGCTCGCGTTCGCGTTGACCGCGGCGCAGACGGTGCCGTCCTTCGTCCTCGGTTGGTTGATCGGAGTAATCGCCTTCACGCTCGGCACACCGTGGGTGGCGTCGCTCGGCGTCGCGGTCGTGGAGCCGCTGGTCTGGGTCGTCGTCATCGCGCTGACGACGGTCGCGGCGGTCGACTATCGGGTGCGGGTCGAAGGCAGCGACTTGGAGGCGGTGCTGGACGCCACCGCGCCGGCGTGAGTCCGACCTGGCCGCACGGCGATCCACGCGAGCTTGCGCGCGCGATTCTGGCCGAACCGCGCTTTCGTGGTGTGCAGGGTGACGCCGGCGGCCCGACCTGGTGGGATCGGCTGAGCGAGTGGTTCGCACGGCTTTTGCGCGCGTTGATCGGTCCGTTCGTCGACAAGCATGGCGACCTCCTGACCGTGGTCGGCGTCGTCTTCGCCGTCGCGCTGCTGCTCGGCGTCGTCGTCGCGCTCGTGCTGCTGCTGGAGCGGTTCGCCCCCGGCCTGCGGCGTGGCGCGGGTCGTGCTCGCGGCCCTGAGGCGCACGCGCTGAGCGCGGAGCAGGATGCGGCGACGTTGCGCGCGCGTGCGCGTGCGGCTGCGACGGCCGGACGATTCCGCGAGGCGGCCGCGCTGCTCTGGGCGGCGGCGCTGCGCGCGCTCGACGAGCGGGGACGGGTTCGTTTCGATGCGGCGCGCACGCCGAGCGAATGGCGCCGCGCCGTGCGCGATCCCGCCTTCGACGCCCTCGCGCGCGACGCGGTCGTCGCGCTGTTCGGCGCAGCATCACCCGACGCGGCCGTGCTGGCACGCATGGACGCCGCCTACGACGTGTTGCTCGTCACGTGAGACGCGAGCTGATCGGCGCGCTGGTGCTGCTGGCCCTGGTCTTCATCCTCTCGCTGCTGGTGCCGCACGCAGTCGAGCAGACACCGCCGACCCGTGGCAGCGATGACGTCGCCGGCGGCGGCTACGCCGCTTGGTACGAGCTGCTCGCGCGCGAGGGCGTGCACGTCACCCGGTTTCACGCGCGGCACGCGGAGCTTGGCGCGGAGGGCATCGACACGCTGATCCTCGCCTTCCCCGCGCAAGGCGTCGAGGTCAGCTGGGACGGTGCCGAGCGGGATGCCATCGACGCCTGGGTGCGCGCGGGCGGCGTGCTCGTCGCCATCGGTCCCGCGCCGCGCGTCGGCCGCGAAGCCGGCGAACACACGGCGGCCGTCGGGGAGGATGAGGCGAATCACGCGCCGGTCGCGCCGACTCGCATCGCGCCGATGGACGTGAGCGTCGCGCCGGCCGGGCTGCAGACCGTAACGGCGCGGCCCGGCGCGCTGCGCGGTCCCTGGGCCCAGTTGGTCGGTGCGCTCGCGGCGCGCGGTGATGCGCGGATCGTCGCGCCGCCCGGCGTACACGCGACCACGCTACTTGCTGACCACGCCGGCGCGCTGGTCGTACGCTATCGCGAAGGGCTGGGCGAGGTCGTCGCGATCGCGTCGGCGGTACCGTTCGAGAACGGGTCGTTGGCGCACGGCGGCGACGCGCGCCTCGCGTACTTGGTGGCAGCTCCGGCGCGCGCCGGCGCGCTCGTCGCGTTCGACGAAGCGGTGCGCGGCGAGATCGTCGACCGGCCGTGGTACCGCGCGCTCGACGTGCGCGAACGGTCGGCACTCGTGTTTCTGGCGCTCGCGGGGCTGGCCTGGCTCGCCTACGGCTTCCTGCCGCTCGGGCCGGCGGTGACGCTCCGCGCGACGCGCGAGCCAACCTCCGAAGAGTTCGTGGACGCGTTCGCCGCGCTCTACGGCCGCGCCCACGCCCGCGGGCGCGCGAGCGATGCGCTGCTGTCCGACGCCGCACGCCGGCTCGAGCGCGCGCCGGCCACGCCGACCAACGTGCAGCTCGCCGCGCAACTCGCGGCTGTCCGCGCGCAGCCACCGACCGATGACCGCGCGCTGCTCGCGCTGGCTGTCCTGACCCGCTCCGTTCGAGAGGAGACCACCCGTGGACGAGACCCCGATCGCCGTGCCGGACCGCTTGCGCGCCGGGTTGGCGCGCGTCGTCGTCGGCGCTGACGGCGCGGCGTTCACGCTGCTGGTCGCGCTGCTGGCGAACGGCCACGCGCTGATCGAAGGCGTCCCCGGCACGGCCAAAACGCTGACCGTGCGGGTGCTGGCGCGGCTGCTCGGCGTCACCTTCGCGCGCATCCAGTTCACCCCCGACCTGATGCCCTCCGACGTCGTCGGAACGACCGTGTTCGACCAGCGCAGCGCGACGTTCTCGTTGCGCCGCGGCCCGGTCTTCACCCACGTCCTGCTGGCCGACGAGATCAACCGCACCCCGCCCAAGACGCAAGCCGCGCTGCTCGAAGCGATGGAGGAACGGCGGGTCACGATCGACGGCACGACCCATGCGCTGCCGGTGCCGTTCCTCGTCTGCGCGACGCAGAACCCGGTCGAGTTCGAAGGGACCTACCCGTTGCCGGAGGCGCAGCTCGACCGCTTTCTGGTGCGCGTGCGCACCGGCTATCCGGCGCCCGACGACGAGCGGGCGCTGATCGCGCGCGCGGTCGCCGGCTTCGACGCGCACGACCTGGCGGCGGCCGGCGTCGAGCCGGTGGTGACGCTCGACGAGCTGCTGGCGACGCAGGCCGCGGTGCGCGCGGTCCACCTGGCCGAGTCGCTGCAGCGGTACGTCTACGACGTCGTCGCGGCGACCCGAGCGTCGGCCGACGTCGCGCTGGGTGCGAGCCCACGCGCCGCGTTGGCGCTGGTCACCGCGACGCAGGCGGCGGCGACGCTCGACGGGCGCAGCTTCGCGACGCCCGACGACGTCAAGGACGTCGCGGGCCCGGTGCTCGCGCATCGGATCTTGGTCCGGCCCGAAGCCGAGCTCGACGGGACGAGCGCCGACGACGTGATCGCACGCGTGCTGGCGGCGGTCCCCGCGCCGGCCACCTGATGGTCTGGCTCGCGCCGCGCGGCGTGACGGCGCTGGTGGTCGCCGCCGCGGTGGCGTTCGTGCTCGCCGCGTTCGAGCCGCCGTGGCTGGCGGCGGCGCTCCCGCTCGCCGTCGTCCTGGTGCTGGTCGCCTTCGACCTGCTCGCGCTGCGCGCGCCGGTGGAGATCGAGCGCCTCGAGCCGCCCCGGCTCGCGCTCGCGCGGCGCGACGCGTTCGCCTACGAGGTCCGCAACCGGAGTGACGCCGAGCGAGTCGTCGCGCTGGTCGAAGCGCAAGCGCCGCGCTTAGCGATCGACCTGGCCGAGGTGCACGCGCGCGTCCCCGCGCGCAGCGCGGTGCAGCTGCGCATTGGCGTCGTCCCGCGCGAGCGCGGCCGGACCGAGCTACGCGCGTTCTCGGCCCGCTTGCGCACGCGGCTGGGGTTCGTCGAACGCCGGCGCACGGTGAGCGCGCCGGTCGCGTTGCGGGTGCTGCCGGACCTCTCGGCGCTCGACCGCAGCGGCGATCCGGTCGCCCGCACGAAGCTGATCGAGGCGGGGCTGCGGCGGCTGCGCCGGCGCGGCGCCGGCGGCGAGTTCGCGCAGCTGCGCGAGTACGGCCCCGACGACGAGTTTCGCGCCATCGATTGGAAGGCGTCGGCGCGGCGCGGGCGGGTGATGGTCGCGCAGCACGAGGTCGAGCGCTCGCAACAGATCGTCGTCGCGCTCGACGCCGGCCGGCTGATGACGCCGCGGCTGGGCGACCGCCGCAAGCTCGACTACGCCGTCTCGGCGGCGCTCGCCGTCGCCGCGATCGCGCGCCTCGCCGCCGATCGGGTCGGCGTGCTGGCCTTCGCCGCGACGGTGCTGGCGCGCGTCGCACCGGGCGTCGGCGCGCTGCACGCGGCGCGCCTGACCGACGTCCTCTCCGACCTCGAGCCGAACCTCGAGGAGGCGGATTACGAACGCGCCTTCATCGCGCTTCAGCGCGAGGTCAAGCGGCGCAGTTTGATCGTGCTCTTCACCGACCTGTTCGACCCGGTCGCCTCGAGCGCGGTCTTGGCGGCGACGCGCATCCTGCTGCCGCGCCACCTGGTGCTGGTCGTGCTGATGAACGACGCCGCGATCGAGAGCGCGCTGGCGCGTGTCCCGCAGGACGTCGACGACGCCTATCGCGCCGCGGTCGCCGCGACGCTCGCCGACGAGCGCGCCCGTGCCGTCGCGGCGCTACGCGACCGCGGGATCCTGGTGGTCGACGTCCCCGCCGCGCGGCTCACCGTCGCGCTGCTCGACGCCTACGTCGCCGTCAAGACGCGCGGATTGCTCTGAGCCGGCGTCAGATCGTCGCGAACGTACCGAATACCATCGTGCTGGTGGAGTTTCCGCAGCCCGGCCCCGGCGAAATGACTACGGACCCGGTCACCGTGTACGTCGTCGCCGGCTGCAACGCCGGGACGGCGTAGCCGGCCCCGTTAGGCAGCGTCGTCACACCCGACGTCGTCACCGTCGGCGCGCCCGTTGCGCTCAACGTCAGCGACGATCCGAACCCGTACGTCAGGACGAGTGTGAAGTTCCCGTCGGGGACGCCGGTGGCGCCGTTCGCTGGATAGACCATCTTTGGAGGGGCGGGGATGACGATGGGAACGCAACGGTTCTCCGGCGGTGTCGTCGCACCGCTGCACGCTGCCAACGCGATCGTCGCTGCGAGCGGCAGCGTCCGCCAGAGGCTCGTCATCGTCGCGCTCCTTCGAACGGGTCCGGTGCGATTGGGCGTTCGGCGGCTACGATCCTGCCGGTGCGTCCACACCGGCCTCAGCGCCGCGGCCGGCAGCGAGCAGGTACGCGAGCAGCACGACCGCCGTCGCCGCGCCGACCGCCTCGCGGGCGGGGATCGAGATCCGCTGCGGGGTGATGAAGCCCTCGATCGTCCCGGCGACGAGCAGCAGCAGGGTGACGCCGCCGATCAGCGTCGCGGCGCGCCGGCCGGCCAGCACCAGCGCGTCGCGCCGGCGCGCGCGGCCCGGCCGCAGGTAGCCGCCGGCGAGGACCAGCCCGGCGCCGCCGGCGATCTGGATCGAGGTCAGCTCGATCACGCCGTGCGGCGCGATCGTCGCCCAGAAGTCGGCCCCGAAGCCGCGCTGCGCGAAGAGCGCGCCGTAGACGCCCAGCATCAGCGCGTTCTCGAGGATGATCCAGACCGTCAACAGACCGCCGGTGATCCCGCCGGCGAACGCGATCGCCGCGACGCGGACGTTGTTGGTGATGATCGACGAGGCGACGATCGGCGAGTCGGCCCGGTTGAAGGCGAAGTTCGAGTCGTGCAGCGCGCGGTCGACCGAGGGCAGCTCCATCCCCGGCAGCAGCGCGCGCGCGTTGGCCGGATCGTGCGTCACCGAGGTGTAGGCGACGATCGCCGCGACGACGGTGAGCAGCGCGCAGAAGCCGATCGGCGCCCACGAGCGGCGGAACTCGCGCGGGAAGTCGCGCGCGACGAAGCGGCGCAGCCGGTACCAGCCGTTGCGCGCGGTTGCGACGTAGACGACCGCGTGCGCGCGCGCGACCAGCCGTTGCAGGTGATCGACGACGTGCGGGTCGGCGCCGCGCGTCTGCGCGATCGCGAGGTCGCTGGTCGCCGCCCGGTAGTCCAGCGCCAGCTCGTCGATCTCGGCCGGCGCCAAGGTGCGCACGCCGCGTCGCGCGGCTCGGTCGACCAGCGCGGTCAGGCGGTCCCAGCGGACGCGCCGCGAGGCCACGAAGCGATCACGCATAACACAGACGCATGGAGCGCACGGTCGACGTTCGGACGGGGGAGGCCGTCGCCATCCGGTACGAGCTTGCCGGGCTCGGCAGCCGGTTCCTGGCGGTACTGATCGACTTGATGGCACAGACCGCGATCGCGGTCGTCGCGATCGTGATCGTCACGCTCAGCTTCACCGGTGCGGCGGCGGTCGTGCCGAGCCGCGGCGCGTTGGCCTGGGCCTGGGCGCTGGTTGTCGTCTTTTTCTTCCTGCTGTTCTTCGGCTGGTTCATCATCTTCGAGACGTGGTGGTCGGGGCGCACGCCGGGGAAGCGCGCGCTGGGGCTGCGGGTCGTCCGCGACGGGGGGTTCCCGCTCGACCTGGGCAGCGCGGTGATCCGGAACCTGGTCCGGATCGTCGAGGTCGCCCTGGGCTTCTACGCCCTCTCGGCGATCAGCGCGCTGCTCTCGAAGGAGAACAAGCGGCTCGGCGACTACGCCGCCGGGACGATCGTCGTGCGCGAGCACGCGGCGGCGGCGCCCGACCTCGACGCTTACCTCGACCGCAACGCCGCCCTGCCGAAGACCGGGCTGCACGACGATGACCGCCTGCTGATCGAGCGCTTTCTGGCCCGCCGCGCGACCCTCGAGCCGTCGGCGCGGGTGCGGCTGGCCGGCCGGATCGCCGGCAAGGTGCGCCCGACCCTGATCGCGGCCTACGGCAACCTGGACGACGAGAGCCTGCTCGAGTACTTGGTCGGCCACTGACGGCTCGCGCCGGCGGCGAGCGCCAGGGGCTTGCCGCAAACCTAACGTTGACGTAAACTAGCACTTGATGACCGCGACGCCGCCAGCCCGGCCGGCCCTCCTCACGGTCGCCGAGGCGGCGGCTCGGCTGGGCTTGAGCGCGCGGACCCTGCGCTACTACGAGGAGCTGGGCTTTCTGCGGCCGGCGCGGACCCCGGGCGGGCATCGCCTCTACGGCGAGCCGGACCTCGAGCTGATCGGCCGCATCGTGACGATGCAGCAGCTCGGCTTCACGCTCGCGACGATCCGCAACGTCCTGCGCTACCGCAGCTTCCAGGACGAGAGCGGCCGGCGGCGCCTGGCGCTGAAAGACATGCGCGCGGTCGCCGCCGCAGCGCGGGCCGACGCGGAGTCGCTGCGCGCGCGCGTCGCCCTGCTGCGGCGCGAGCTCGACGCGGCGACTCGCGAGGCCGAGGCGCTCGACCACGACGTCGCCTACCTCGACCGGCGCGTCGCCGAGGAAGAGGCACGTGGCGCTCGCGACTGACCGCTTTCCGGCGCTGCGCGCCGCCGATGAGGCGGGCGTCACGCCGGCGCCGCGCACGCCGCACCACGTCACGGTCGCCAACCCGTGGGTGCTGATCGGCGTCGTGATGATCGGCAATTTCCTCGCGCCGCTCTACTCGGCCGTCGCCAACGTCGCGCTGCCGAACTTGGTCGCCGCGTTCGGCTCGGACATCGGCACGATGGAATGGGTCGTCACCGGCTACATGCTGGGCTACTCGATCGCGATGCCGGCCGGTGGCTGGCTGGCCGACACGTTCGGCAAACGGCGCATCTACATCGTCGGCTTGTCGATCTTCACCGGCGCTTCGATCCTCACGTCGCTGGCCTGGGACTCGAACAGCATCATCGCGTTTCGCATCCTGCAAGCGATCGGCGGTGGGCTCGTCTCACCGACCTCGATGGCGCTGATCATGGACGTCGTGCCGGCGCATCAGCGCGGCCGCGCGCTGGGCGTGTGGGGGATGGGGATGATGCTCGCGCCGTCGTTCGCCCCGTGGCTCAGCGGCTGGATCATCGACAACCTCGACGACTGGCGGATGATCTTCCTGGTCGGCGTGCCGATCGGGATTCTCGGCTTGATCTTGGCGGTGCTGAAGATCCCACGCACCGAGGATGCGCCCGACCGCGCCGCGCCGCCGGCTTTCGACTTCCCCGGCTTCAGCTTGCTCAGCGTCGCGTTGGCGGCGTTCCTGATCCCGCTCACGCAGGCCGACCGCGTCGGCTGGGACGACGGCTGGGTCCAGCTCTCGCTGGCGCTCGCGGCCGCGTCGTTCGCCGGCTTCGTCTGGCGCGAGCTGCGCACGCGCGCGCCGATGATGGATCTCTCGCTGTTCGCCGAGCGGACCTTCGCGCTGGCGGTCGGGCTGCGCGCGATCGTCGGGATGGGCTACTATTTCGCGATCTTCCTGTTGCCGCTGTTCACCCAGAACATCCTCGGTTGGACGCCGACGATGGCGGGGCTGGTGCTGATGCCGGCCGGAATCGCGATGACGCTGATGATGCCGATCGCCGGCACGCTCTCCGACCGCATCGGCTCGCGGCCGCTGGTCGTCGCGGGCATCATCGTCGCGGTCGCAGGCTCGTACCTCTTCGCCCAGATCGACCTCGACTGGGATTTCCACCGCATCGCCGCCGATGCGCTGATCCGCAACGGCGCGTTGGGCCTGCTCTTCACGCCGCTGACGAGCGTCGCGCTCTCGGTCGTGCCGCGCACGAAATCCGGCCGCGCGTCGGGGATCCTCAACACGGTCTGGCAGGTCGCGGGCAGCGTCGGCATCGCGATCGGGCAGACGTATCTCACCGCGCGGGCCGCCGTGCACCTCTCCGAGGACGCCGGCGCCGCAACGCTGGCGCGCCCGGGCTTCGCCAACGGACTGCACGCGCTGACCACGCAGGTGCCGGCGCACGTCGCGCAGATCCTGGCCGCGCAACAGGTCGCGCTGATGGCGCAGGTCCAAGCCTACGGCGACACGTTCTTGTTCGCCACCGTCATCATGGCGCTCGGGATCCCGGCCGCGCTGCTCCTGCCAAGGCGGCGCCGGGCCTAGGCCGAACGGCGCGCGGATGGGATCGCGCATCGTCGTCGTCGGCAGTCTGAGCATCGACCTGATCGCCCGGGCCGCGCACCTGCCGCAGCCCGGCGAGACGGTGGCGAACGGGACCTTCTTGATGTGTCCGGGCGCGAAGGGCGGGAATCAGGCCGTCGCCGCGGCGCGGATGGGCGCGGCGGTCGCGATGATCGCCTGCGTCGGGAGCGACGCGTACGGGGCGCAGGTCCGCGATGCGCTCGAGCACGAGGGGGTCGACGTCGCCGCGATCGAGACCGTCGACGGGCCGACCGGGATCGCGATGATCTTCGTCGAGGCGAGCGGGCAGAACGCGATCGTCGTTATCCCGGGCGCGAACGCCGCGCTGACGCCCGAGCGGGTCGCCCGTCACGCCGCTGCGCTCGACGCCGCCGACGTCGTCGTCGCGCAGTGCGAGATCCCGCCGGAGACGGTAGCGTGGACGGCGGCGTACGCGCGCGCGCGCGGCAAGACGTTCGTCCTCAACCCGGCGCCGGCGCGCGCGCCGTTGCCGCGCGAGCTGCTGGCGGCGGCGACCTACGTGATCCCGAACGAAATCGAGGCCGCGGCGCTGACCGGCTTGCCGGTCGCGACCGAGGCGCAGGCCCGCGCGGCGGCGGAGGCGCTGCGCTCGCAAGGTGCCGCGAACGCGCTAGTGACGCTCGGCGCGCGCGGCGTGATGGCCGCGACCGCGGCCGGAACCCACCACTATCCCGCGCCCGTCGTCGACGCGGTCGACACGACCGGCGCCGGCGATGCGTTCGTCGGCGCGTTCGCCGCCGCGCTCGCCGAAGGCCGCGATCTCGCCGGCGCGATCGCGCTCGGTCAGGGCGCAGCCGCGCTCTCCGTCACGCGGCCGGGGACGCAGCCCTCGCTGCCGCGCCGCGCGGAGCTGAGCGTCTAGAGGCTACTTGCCGTTGCGGCGCAGCCGCGCCAGCATGTCGCGCGCGAAGGTCATCGCGGTGGCTTTCGCGTCTTCGTAGATGCGCGCGGCTTCGCCGGCGTTCATCTGCCGGCCGTGGGCGTAGTAGTACTGCCCGCCCTCGCCGACGACGATCGTCCCGGCGTAGGCGATCGCGGCTTTGATCAGGATCCCGCCGACGGGGATGAAGCCCGACAGCTCGCGGGCTAGCGCGCGCCAACCGAAGCCGCCGCCGAGGACCGGCAGCAGCTCCCACATGTGCGCCAGGTCGGGGTCGCGGCCGTAGGTCGCGCCGATCTGCAGCAGCAGCGTCATCTGGATCGCGGTGATGGCGAACATGTCGCCGGCCGAGGCGAACGCACCCAGCACGACGCCGAGCACCGGGACGTGATCGATCACCGCGCTCGCGCCGGCGACCTTCAGCGCGTTGAGCGCCGCGTCGCGGGTCAGCTTGACGGCGACGGTTTCGCGCAGCGCCGGCAAGAGCCGGCCGACCGCGATCTCGGTCCCCTTACAGCATTCGATCAGGTGCGGCAGGAAGCGGCCGCGCAGCGACTCGTAGGCGAGCCGGTCGACGACGTACTCCTCGACCCCGCCGCGACCCGGCGGTTGGGCCGGCCCGCTCGGAGCCGTCACCGCCGGATCGACGATGAGGACCAGCACCGGCAGCTGCAGGGCGCCCAAGCGTTCGAGGCCGAGCGACTCGCGATCGGCCGAGCGGCCGACACAGATCACCGCCCGCGCGTCGGTCAGGTCGACGGTGCGGTCGCGGCCGAGCGACTCGAGGGTCGCCGCGGCCTCGGGCGGGATCGTCCCCTCGTAGCCGGCCAGCAGGATCGCCCGCAGGTCCCCCAGCAACGCCGGGTCGCCGCAGACGAAGAACTTGAAGGGCTGCCGGGCGCCGGCATGGACCGCCCCCAGGTTGAGCGATCCGCGCAAGCGCTCGAACGCGGCTACGGCTGCGGCAGGGTTCACAAGAGGCTCCTACCCCGTCCAGCCCTCCCCGGTTACGTGGTTTCCGTGCGCCTCCTTGACCGGGTCGTCGGTGTAGTCCAAGTAGACCAGGCCCAGGAAGATCTCCAGCGCCTGGGCGTCCATCCCGCGCGCATTGGCGACGTCGACGATCGTCTTGCCGGTCGCCGTCGCCTCGGCCAGGATCGCCTGGCCGGTGGCGTTGGTGTCGGCGCCGACGATCACGGCCGCCGCCATGTCTCCCGGTGCGACGTCCTGTGCGCTGACGGTGGTGTAGTCGAGCCCGGAGGTGTGGAAGCGCACGTCGAGTGCGTGTTGGAAGGTCGCGTAGCGGTCGGCCGACTCTTGCAGCCCGAGCATGTCGATGCGTGCCTCGAGCTGCCGGCAGCGGGCCATGTTGTAGAGCTGCGCCGACTGCGCCGAGCCGACGGCGGCTTTGTTGAGCGAATCGACGGTTTTGATCATGATCGGCTCGAGCCGGTGGTAGTCGTCGATCCGAATGTCGTTCGAACCGTCGATCCCGACCCGCGAGAGCGCGCGCACGAACGCGTCGAGATCGATCGCGCCGACGTCGAGCAGCGCCATCGACGCGCGCGCCGCATCGACGGCGCGCAGCATGTCGGCGTCGGCCGCGCCGATATCGGCCAGGATCCGCGGGTAGGTGGGGAAGACGGCCAGCGCCTGCGGCGGCGGCGCGTCGAGCTTGAGCGGCGCGCCCAGCTCGGTCAGCAGCTCGGCGTTCTCCCGCACCAGACCGCCTTCTTTGTAGCGCTCGAGCGTCCCGACGCCACCCAGCACCGAGGTGCTCTTGCCGATCGCTTCGTCGAGCGATTTCGACATCGTGTTGATGTTGTGGATCACCGTCTCGAGCCGCGAGCCGGGTCGCGGCTGGACGCCCGAGAGGTTGACCATTCCGTAGACGATGTTCTCGACGCGCGAGCGGACCAATTTGAGCTGGTCGAGGCCTTGCTGGCGGCGCGTCACGATCGCGGTGCGGGCCTGTTCCTCCTGGTCCTGCGCGGTCTGCAGCGACTCGCGCAACGGTGCTAAATCAGGGTGCAGCAGATCGAGCCGGCGCTCCGCCTCGCGCAGGCCGTCGATGCGCACGTTGGCCAGCGCCTTGGCCTGCGGCGAGACCTCGTCGGCCGCGGCCGACAAGTTCTGCTCGCCCTTGGCGGTCTGGCCGAGTGCGAGCTGCGACTGACCCAGGTCGAAGCGCGCGATCGGGTCGTCGGGGTGGCGGCCGAGCAGGTCGGTGAACTTCATCGAGGCGATGTTGTAGCGGGCGGTATCGAAGTCGTGGATCGCCTGCGCGGTGCGCTGATCGTCGGTGCGCGTCTCTGGGTTGAGCCCGGGATCGCCGTCGAGGTTGGCCAGCCGCTTGTCGACGTCGGGATGGTCGGCCAGGTACTTGTCGAGCGCGCCGTGGCCCTCGTGCTCGACCGCGCCGAGGTGCGCCATGAACGTCTTCATCGCGTCGGGGTCGTAGCCGGCGCGCGACATCAGCAGCACGCCGTACTTGTCGGCTTCGTTCTCGTCGTCGCGCGAGATGCGAGCCAGCATCCCGGCTTCGGCGATCTGGCCGAACCGGTAGAGCAGCGGCGAGAACATCGAGCCGATGGTGAACAGGATGTTGATGATCGTCGCCTTGTTGTAGCTGGTGATGACGTGGCGGCGCTCGATGTGGCCGGTCTCGTGCCCGATCACCCCAGCCAGCTCGTCGTCGGACTGCGCGAAGTCGAGCGTGCCGACGTTGATGTAGATGTAGCCGCCCAGCGTCGAGAACGCGTTGATGTCGGGGACGTCGAGGATCTTGATCGAGTACGGGACGTCCTTGCGCGCCGTCTCGGCCCACAGCTTGTTCGCAATGTCGTCGACCCACCCGTTGAGCAGCGGATCGGTCACGACGACGGTCGTGTCGGTGATCTGCTTGTCGTATTCCTTGCCGATCGCGATCTCTTGGGCGGTCGAGATCGCGGACGCGGGTGCCGGGATGGTGGCACACAGCATCGCCAGACTGAGGACGATGACGAAGGACCGTCGGAACATGGCGGCTTCCTCGATGCGGACACCGGGTGAGCGGGTCTGTCTCTTCGACGCGCGCCCGCCGCTCTCCACTGTCGCCCGGCAGCGCTTGCGGATATCGTGTGGACAACGCAAGCTTCTTGTGCATGCGGTGTGGAACGCGCAGGGCCGTGCTCCGGGCGGTCGGAACGGGCGGCGGATCATGGGTCAGGAGGGAATCCGATGAGCAACGTCCGCGGGCGCGGCCGAAACGTCGAGATTGCGGTCGACCGCGCGCTGGGCGCTGCCGTGGAGGAGCTGCGCGAGCAGTTCGCCACGCGGCCGGACTTCTATCGCGGGAGCCGCGCCGTCGCGAACCTGGGGATCCTCGAGCCGCCCGCCGGCGAGCTCGCGGCCTTTCGCGACGCGCTGCTCGAGTTCGGGATCGTCCTGGACGGCGTCAGCGGCGTCGAGGCGATCGCGCCGCTCGCCGCCGAGCTGCAGCTGGCCTATCTGGGCTCGGGGCTGCCGCCCGAGGTCGCCGCGCTGCCGCGCCGCCGCCCCCGTGAGGTCCGCCTCTCCGACGAGGCGCGCTCGCTGGTCGCCGACTTCGCCGGCGCCCGGGCCGACATGGTCCAGCGCCGCCGGGGCTACGGCGCGCGCCACGCGGCGGCCGCCGCCGGCGTCGCGATCCCGGCCGCCGCGCCGCGGGTCTTGCCGGTCGGCCTCTCGACCCTCTACCACCGCGGCACGCTGCGCGGCGGCCAGGCGATGCACAACCTGGGCAACCTGGTCGTCATCGGCGACGTGAACCCCGGCGCCGAGCTGGTCGCCTCGGGCGACATCGTCGTCTTCGGCGCGCTGCGTGGCGTCGCTCATGCCGGCGCACAAGGCGACCGCAGCGCGCGGGTGATCGCGCTCGAGCTGGAGCCGACCCAACTGCGCATCGCGACTGTCATCGCGACCAGCGCCGGCCGCGGCACGGCGCGCGGCCCCGAGCACGCCTCGATCGCCGGCGACCGGATCGTCGTCGTCCCCTTCGCCGAGGCGGATCTCCGCCGGGAGCAACAAGCATGAGCGCACGTCGGATCGTCGTCACCTCGGGGAAGGGTGGGGTCGGCAAGACGACGACCACCGCCAACGTCGGAGCGGCGCTGGCGCAGTTGGGCAAGCGGGTCGTGTTGGTCGACGCCGACATCGGGCTGCGCAACCTCGATCTGGTGCTGGGCGTCGAGAAGCGGATCGTCTTCGATCTGGTCGAGGTCGTCGAAGGGCGCTGTCAGCTGCGCCAAGCGCTGATCAAGGACAAGCGGCTCGACAACCTGGCGATCTTGCCGGCGGCGCAGACGCGCGACAAGACGGCGATCAGCGAGCTGCAGATGACCGAGGTCGTCGTGCAACTCGGCGAGCTGTGCGATTACGTCATCATCGACTGCCCGGCCGGGATCGAGCACGGCTTCCGCAACGCGATCGCCGGTGCGACCGAGGCGATCGTCGTCACCACGCCCGAGGTCAGCGCGATCCGCGACGCCGACCGGGTGATCGGGAAGTTGCAGGAACGCGGGCTGCCGCTGCGGCTGATCGTCAACCGCATCCGGCCGGAGATGGTGCGCAGCGGCGACATGCTCTCGGTCGAGGACGTCACCGACATCCTCTCGGCCGAGCTGCTCGGCATCATCCCCGACGACGCCGAGATCATCGACACGACCAACCGCGGCGAGCCGATCGTGCTGATGCCCGAAGCGCGGTTGGCGACGATCTATACCAAAATCGCCCGCCGGCTCGAGGGCGAACTGGTCCCCTTTACCTCGCTCAACGCGCCCGGGTTCTTCGAGCGCTTCTTCGGGATGGCCGGCTAGATGCTGCACGACGTGCTCCCAACCGAACAGACCGCCGCGGCGGCGGTGCCTCAGGCGCGCGGTCGCGCGATCGTCGTGACCAGCGGGAAGGGCGGCGTCGGCAAGACGACGACGACCGCCAACGTCGGCGCGGCGCTCGCCGCCGGCGGTGCGACGGTCGTGCTGGTCGACGCCGACGTCGGGCTACGCAACCTCGACATCGTCATGGGCCTGGAGGCGCGCGTCCGCCACCACGTCCTCGACGTGCTCGAGGGCGGCGCGACGCTCGACGAGGCGCTGGTCACCGACAAGCGCGTCCCGCGGCTCAAGCTGCTCGCCGCCGCGCAGGCGCGCGAGAAGGACGACGTCGACACCGACGCGTTCCACGCCCTGATCGACTCGCTGCGCGAACGCTTCGACTTCGTGTTGATCGATTGCCCGGCCGGGATCGAGATGGGCTTCACCAACGCGATCGTCGCGGCCGACGAGGCGATCGTCGTCTGCACCCCCGAGGTCTCGGCGGTGCGCGACGCCGACCGCGTCGTCGGGCTGCTCGGCGAGCGGCGCACGGTGCAGCTGATCGTCAACCGGCTGCGGCCCGATCTGGTTCGCAAGGGCAAGATGCTCTCGGTCGACGACGTCAACGCGATCCTGCGACTGCCGCTGCTCGGCGTCGTCGCCGACGCGCCCGACGTGATCGTCGCGACCAACCGGGGCGAGCCGGTCGCGCTCGACGCCGACTCGCCGGCCGGCGCCGCCTATCGCGCCATCGCGCAGCGCATCACCGGCGCACTGACCAGCGCGCCCGAGATCCCGCGCGAAAGGACGTTCTTCGGAAAGCTCTTCGGGAGCCGCTCGTGATCGACTTCTTGACCCGCCTGTTCGGCCGCGAGCCGTCGAGTACGACGGCGCGGGAGCGGCTGCGACTGGTCCTCCTCTCCGACCATCTCTCACTCGCGCCCGACGTCATCGAAGCACTCAAGGGCGACTTGATCGAGGTCATCTCGCGCTACGTCGAGGTCGACGCCGCCAACTGCGACGTCACCTTCGAACAGCAGGAGACGCGGGTGGCGATGCTGGCCAACATCCCGATCCTCGGGATGCGCAGCCGCCACGTTCCGCGTCCCCCCGCCCCGCCGGCACCGGTCGCCGAAGCCGCGGCCGCCACCGCCTCGGCGCCGGCGGCGAGCCCGAACGGCGCCGCGACCCGCCGGCGGCGCCGGCGCAAGGCGCCCGGCATCTCGTCGCCCGCGACCCAGGCGACCTAGCGGGGCACCCGCGCTCGCGCCGAACGCTGGCCGATCGTGGAACGTCCCTGGTACACGCGGTTCAGCTGGCCGCTGGCGATCGCCCCGGTCCTGACCACGATCCTCGGGATCGTCTTCATCCGCTCGGCGACGCTGCACGACCGCAGCGCCGGCGGCGAGTGGCGCAGCCAGATCGCCTACGCGCTGGTCGGGATCGTGCTGATGATCGGCTTGGCGTTCATCGACTATCGCGTCTGGCGGCGCTGGGCGCTCCCGCTCTACCTGGTGACGCTGGCGCTCTTGATCTTCATCACGGTCAAGGGCCACGAGGCGCTCGGCGCGGCGCGCTGGATCAAGCTCGGCGGGTTCGTGTTCCAGCCCTCGGAGCCGGCCAAGGTCGTGCTGGCGATCGCGATCGCCGCGCTGCTCTGCCGCGGCAACTACCGCAAGATCCAGGAGCTGTGGCTGCCGCTGCTCGCGGTCGCGATCCCGGCCGCGCTGATCCTCAAGCAGCCCGACCTCGGCACGACGCTAGTGATCGGCGGGATCCTGACGGCCGAGCTCTACTTCGGGCTGCCGAACCTGCTCGACTTCGGCGTGTACCTGGGCGCGCTCGCGACCGCCGCCGCCTACGTGCTGACCAGCGAGCATCTGCTCAAGCCGTTCCAGCGCGCGCGCTTGCTGGTCTTCCTCGATCCCAAGCTCGATCCGCAGGGCGTCGGCTACAACCTCAACCAGTCGACGATCGCGGTCGGCAGCGGCGAGTGGTTCGGCAAAGGACTCTTCCACGGGACGCAGACGCAGCTCGCGTTCGTGCCGGAGAACTCGCGCGACTTCATCTTCACCGCGCTGGGTGAGGAGTGGGGTTTCGTCGGCGCGCTGGTCCTGCTGGTGCTCTACGCCGTCGTGTTGGCCTCGGCGATGCGCGCCGTCGTCGCCGCCGGCGACCGCTTCGGGGTGCTGCTGGCGGTCGGGCTGATCGCGATGCTGGCCTTTCACATCGTGGTCAACATCGGGATGACGATCGGGATCATGCCGATCACGGGGATCCCGCTCCCCTTCATGTCGTACGGCGGCAGCGCGTTGGTCAGCGACTACGCCGCGGTCGGCATCCTGCTCAACATCATCCTGCAGAAGGACGCGCTCGTCTTCGGCGACGCGCCGGCGCGGCGGGCGTGAACGTTCGCTAGGCGATGCCTGATTCGTCGCGAGGGTCGGGAGTGAAACCGCCGTGGAGACGAAGCGCTCGCTCGACTTCGGCTAGACGTTTTGCCTTCAGGAGACCATCCCGATGGAGCTTATGACAGACGTGATACGCCGAAATGTGCGCGACGCCAAGCTCGCGGCAAATCGCGCGCGCATTCCATTCGTCCAGAAGTACGTACAGCTCGAGGCCCTCTGCAAGAGCGATCGCTTCGGACTCTCCAAGATCGAGACCACGCTCCGTTCGAAGGACCTCGATGCGAGCGAGTGCGGGTGCACCCTCGACGCGGCGCACCTTGACCCACGAGGGCTTAACACGGGGGCGTCGCCGATAGACTTCGTTGAAGACCCTCTCGGGGATGATCACCTCATCGAAGGCAAGCGCCAACACGTCGATGCAATCCCCATCGTGCAACGCGATAAGCGGCGACGCGTCAGCGACGATGAGGCGCTTCACCTATAAGTCCTCGTCTTGCGCCAGAAGTTCTGCAGCGCGTCCGCGCGAGATCAGCTCGCGGGCCACGCCATCCTTGACGAGCTCGACGTACTCCGTCGGATACTCGGTTTCGTTGTCTCCCGGTTCCCGAAGGCGGGACCGAAGCTTGAGGGCGACCTCGACAGAGCGATCGATCAACGCCCGCGCGTCCGGAACAAGCTTTACGTTATGGAGCTTCCACGCGGCGACCTGAAGACTGACGCCAAAGGCGAGTGCCAGGCGTGCGACATCGTCGATATCGGTGCCCCAAGGCGCGTGCGGCTGCCATCGCTTCACGGCGGCTTCGGGGAGTAAGAGCTCGGAGGCGAACGCGTTGGCTCGCTTCTCCTGCGGCGTTGACTCGAGGTTTTCTACGTCCTCAACGATCGTCTCGCGATCGAAGCGCGCGTGGCCGATCTCGTGCGCTAGCGTGAAACGTTGGCGTAGGGCCGGCTGCCCGCTATTGACCAGGATGAGGTGCTTGCCCAGTTCCTCATCGTACATATGGATGCCGGAGAGGGGCGCCGCCCGGAGGCGCCGGCGGACAACCTGGAGGCCGAGCCGCCGCGCCACGACGCCCGGATCGATCGCCTGGAGGGAATCGACACCGAGCTTTGCGCGAACACGACGGGCCTCTTGGAGTCCCTCGGAGACAGGGTTCGGCATGGAGAGATCGTACAAGAAACTTGCGATAAACGCAAGTATGACTTGACAGCGTGACCGAATGTCAGCAATATAATGGCGATATGGGCAATGAAATCTCAAGCCGGCTTCGCGAGAGGCTGGAGGCGGCGCGTCAGGCGGCGAGCCTCACGCAAGCCGACGTCGAGGCCCGTTTGGGACTTCCCGGAGGAGCTGTTTCCAAGATCGAGGCCGGGACGCGCGAGGTCTCGAGCACCGAGCTTGCTTCTTTTGCTCACCTCGTCGGGAAAAACGTTGGCTGGTTCTTCGAAGAAGATCGGCGGCTATCGCCCGTTCATTTCCGCGGCCAGGTGTCGGACGACGAGAGTCGGCGTGACCTGGCCTGGTTGTACGAGTTTGCAGCAGCCTACCGCGGGCTCGTCCGCCGCCTCCGCGCCGAGGGAGCCAAGCCAACAGCGTAGCGCTCGGCGACGCGCCGGCGCGGCGGGTCTAAACCCGCCGCGCCGTTTCGCGCTCGGAGCGGCTGACTGCGCCGCTTACTGAACGACTTGGATCTTCGCCATCATCCCGCCGTCCTCGTGTTCGAGGAGATGGCAGTGGAAGACGAAGGTTCCGACGATGATCGGGTCGGTGAAGTCCATCAGGACTTGGACGACGTTCGAGTTTGGCTGGCCGTTAGAGATCGGCAACTCGATCGTATCTCGATAATCCTGTGATGGACCGTCCGCGACCCCGCCAACCGACTGCACCAAGAAGTGGATCTGGTGGACGTGGAAGGCGTGGATCTCCGTTGCCGTGTTGATGATCGTCCACTGCTCGACGGTGCCGAGCTTTGGAGTGAACATCGGGGGTGCGTTGGGGTTGAACTCCTGCCCGTTGATGTAGAAGTCCCCGTTTGCGTCCTCGCTGAAGACGACCGTGCGGTACTGCGCGATCGGGTAGGTGAGGATGTTGAACGGTGGCTTCTGCAACGCCGGGATGTTGTCGTTGGCGAGCACCAGCGGCGGACCGTTGAAGGTATGTGGGTTGATCGTCGCCAGCACGCGCTGCGGCGCCGGGTCGCCGACCGGACCGGTGTCCACGCACAGCGTCTGCAGCGTCCAGCCCGGACCGGTGGGGCCGGTCGCGATCAGCTCGACCCGAGCCGCCGGCATCAGCACGTAGTCGGTGACCTCGAGGTACTCGTTCGTCGGATCGTGATACGACAGCGGCTGACCGTCGCGCGCGATCACCTTGAACGGTGCAAGCTGGCCGTTGGGCCCGACCAGCGCGATGTCGATCGAGACGTTCGACCCCTCGTTGGCGACGCGCCAGAACTGCTGTTGGCCGGGGCCGATCGTGATCTGCGGTGGCGTCGCCGGCGCATCAACCGGCTGACCGTTCAGGGTGACATTGTACGCTGCGGGAGCGGTGCAATCGGGATTCGTGGACGACGACTGCGCCGTGCGGCGCAGGCCCGCCGGCTGCCGTGCGTTCGCAGCGGCACGTGTCACGCCCAAGGCGTGGAGCTGCTTGTTGCGCGCGGCGCGCAGCTTCGCGGAATTGACGACGACGCCGGCCGGATACTGGTTTTGGATGACCAGCACCCGCTCGGGCATCGACGCGACCTGCGGGTAGTACTTCTCGATCCCTTGTACGACCAGCGTCCCGACGACGCCGCCGGTCACCTGGCGATTGCTCTCGCAGTGCGGGTGCGAGTGGTACCAGTACAGCCCCGGTGCATCGTCGACCGGGATCGGCACCGAGTAGGCATAGTTCTGCCCGGGCGACAGCAACGTCGTGATCACCTGGTCGGCGGGCGGATTCGGCGAGACCTTCATCCCATGGTAATGAAGGTTCGTGTCGTTCATGTAGTCGATGCCGTTGCCGACGGTCTGCGGCGTGCACATCGTTGTCACGCCGGTTGGCGGCAGGTGGTTCGAGTAGTTGACGTTGAGCGTGTCACCCGGATTGACGTGCAAGGTCGGACCCATCGGCCCGATGACGCCGTTGTATTGCAGCGCCGGCAAGCCGGTCGCCGGGTTGACGGCGGCGGCGAGCGTGACGTTGAGGACGCCGTTGGAGCTGTAGAGCTGCGGCGGGTTCTGAATCTCTTGGCCCTGGGCTTCGGTCAACCGGGGGACGGTCGTGATGACGCCCAGGGCAGTTGTGGCGAGAATAGCCGCGCCGATAAGCGCGGTTCGCGTTCGAGTCTTCAAGCAATGCCTCCTGACGCGGAGCGTACGAAGGTGGCGGCCGAGTGACCGAGGCGTCTGCGGAAGGGTCAAGGAAAAGGACACCCGACCCTCAGACTTTTCTCATCTTTGGCGCTTTTCTCCCTGCATCCCGGGATACATGAGAGGAACTTTCATTCCAACGCCCGAGAACAGGCTCATGGTCGGCTGGTGGGGCGTGCCGCCGCTCCGGACCACGGCCCGCCGCGTGTCGGCGACGGTCTGTTTCTTTGCGGCCCTCGCCAGTGCGGGCGTCGCCCAGGCGGCCACCGGGCTGATCGGCGTACGCACCGACAGCTCGCCCGGGCAGGCGCCGCGGGTTACCTTGGTCTTCAACGGTGCCGTCCCGAGCTACCGGATCGACGGGAACGGGACCGCTGACATCGCGCTGGTGCTCGCCGGGACCACCCCCGCGGCGAGCGTTCCGACCCAGCTCGGCGGCTCCGATCCGCTCTCCGGGATCACGGTCGTCGCGGTCGCCAACGTCACGACGGTCGCCTTCCATCTGAGCGTCCCGGCCCGGCTCGACCTGGCGACCGGCCCCGGGCAGAGCCTGCTCTGCCTGTTCACCGCACTCGGCCAGCAGGTGCGCTTCTTCGGGGCGAATGGGTCGACGCCACCGCCGACGAGCTCGACCAACGGCCCGATCGAGGTCGTCCCCCTCAAGTACGCCGACGTCAGCGAGATCGTCGGCCTGCTCGTCGCCGGGCAGCAGATCCCCTCGAACGACGTCTTCGTCCCGCAGCAGCAGAACTTCGGCTCGACCGGCAGCAGCAGCGGCTACGGCAGCTTCGGCGGGATCGGCCAGCAGCCGACGACGCAAACGGCCTTCTTCAATGGCGGCGGCCCCACGAACTCGCTGGGCCAGACGATCAACGACAACATCGGCGTCGACCGGCGGCTCAACGCGATCGTGCTGAGCGGACCGCCGGACGTCGTGGCGCGCATCAAGGCCAACATCGCCAAACTCGACGTCCCGCTGCCCAGCGTCATCCTCGAGACGCAGGTCGTCGAGCTGACCGACACCGCCGCGCACGACGTCGGGATCGACTTCACCGGCGGGGCGACCGGCCAGATCGCCGCCGCGTCGTACAGCATCAGGAACCTGAATACCGGCCAGGGCTCGGTCTCGCTGCAGGCGGCGGTCTACGAGCAGGTCACCCTCGGCCGCGGCAAAGTGATCGCCCGTCCGCGCGTCTTCGCGCAGAGCGGGAGCTCGGCCAGCATCCTGACCGGCGACGCGCTCCCGATCGTCACCTCGATCGCCGTCTCGGGCGTCAACGCCGTCTCGCAGCAGGTCCAGTACGTCAACGTCGGCGTCAGCTTGCAGATCCAGCCGCGGGTCAGCTCCGACGGCTACGTCACCTCGCACATCTTCTCGCAGGTCTCGAGCGTGACGGGCTACTCACAGGGGTATCCGACGCTCAGCCAGCGCGAGGCGACGACCTCGGCGACGGTCCGCGACGGCGAGGCGTTCGTCATCGGTGGCCTGCTGCAGACCGACGAGCTGAACAGCTACTCGAAGATCCCCGGGCTCGGCGACCTGCCCCTGATCGGCTGGCTGTTCCGCCTGCGCCACTACAGCAGCGACGCGACGAACCTCTACATCATCGTCGTCCCGCACATCATCAACTCGGGCAACCCGCCGCCGTCCGACCTTCCTCAATAGCACTGCCGGCCGCTTGCTGTTGGCAGGCCGACGGACCGAGCCGGAGAGGACCGTCGTGACATCTTCCGAACATCTGCGGGTACGAGAGCAACCGTGAGGTGATCGTGCGAGCCGAAGGAGCTCGCGCTGGATCGTCCGGAGGCCCTCCCCAGATTTCCGAATTTTTCAACCAAGTGGACGAACGCGTCTGCCTGTGAGGCCCGCTCGATGGCGCTCGGCGCTGTCGCGATGTGCCCGCGGAAGATGGCCGTGAGCGTCCGAGAGAGGCCAGCACAATCCATTGTCCACCGACATCCTCATCTCGAGCGATCCGTGGGAAAACCGCGTCGCGATCCTCGAGGAAGGTCGTCTTGCCGAAATCTACGTCGAGCGCGAAGAGCGGGTCATCGGGTCCATCTACAAGGGGAAGGTCGTCAACGTCCTACCCGGGATGGGCGCCAGCTTCGTCGACATCGGCCTGGGGCGCAACGCCTTCCTGTACGTCGATGACATCAACAAGACCCCACTGAACATCGGTGACGTCGAAGTCACCTCCGGCCGCAGCGGCTACACGATCACCGAGAAGGTCAGCCGCGGCGACGACGTCCTGGTGCAGATCGTCAAGGAGCCGCGCGGCCTCAAGGGCGCACGCGTCTCGACCAACATCTCGCTGCCGGGCCGTTATCTGATCCTGATGCCGACGGGCCGCTTCAGCGGCGTCTCGCGCAAGATCGATTCGGCCGACGAGCGCAACCGGCTCAAGACCATCATGAAGGCGATCCGTCCCGAAGGGATGGCGACCGTCGTGCGCACCGCCGCCGCCGGCGTCTCGAACGCCGAGCTGATCGCCGACCTGGGCGTGCTGATCCGGATGTGGCACGGGATCCTCGAGCAGTACAAGACGGTGCCGCCGCCGGCGCTGCTGCACAAGGACATGAACCTGGTCTACAAGACGGCGCGCGACTTCATCACCCCACAGGTCGCCAACGTCTGGCTCGACGACGAGAAGGAAGTCGAGAACGTCCGCGACTTCATGCGGATGCTCGGCCCGCAGTACGTCGACCGCATCAAGTACTACGAGGGCGGGAAGCGGCTCTTCGCCGATTTCAAGATCGACGACGAGATCGCGCGCCTGATGAAGCCGACCGTGAAGCTGCCCTCGGGCGGCTCGATCGTGATCGAGTCGACCGAGGCGCTGACCGTGGTCGACGTCAACTCCGGCAAGTTCACCGGTGGGAAGAACCTCGACGACACGATCGTACGCACCAACGTCGAGGCGGCCTCCGAGATCGCGCGCCAAGTACGGCTGCGCGACATCGGCGGGATCATCGTCTGCGACTTCATCGACATGTCGTCCGAATCCGATCGCAGCAAGGTCATCTCGGGTCTGCAAGAGGGGCTGCGCAAGGACCGCACGCGCTCGACGATCCAGTCGTTCTCGCCGCTGGGATTGCTCGAGTTCACTCGCAAGCGCGTCGGCAAGGACCTGGGCCAGCAACTGCGCGGCAAGTGCCCGACCTGCGAGGGTCTGGGCAGCGTGATGTCGCCCGAGTCGGTCACGATCGACGCCTTCCGCGAGATCGCCGCGCACCGCAACGGCGCCCAGCACATCCACGTCGCGGCCGCGCCGAGCGTCGCCGCGCAGGCGGAGTACTGGTACGAGAACGAGCGCGAGCAGCTCGCCCAGCAGATCGGCGTGCCGATCGACGTCTTCGTCGACCCGGCCGCGCATCCCGAGCACCCGCGCATCATCTACGGCGACGATACGTTGCCGACGCTCGCCCCGATTCGCGTCGGCGACGAGTTCGAGGTCGAGCTGCTCAACCTGCGGCTGCCCACCGCGACCTCCGCCGCGGCGGTCGTCGCCGGCCGGCTGGTCGAGGTCGAGAACGCCGCCAACGCCGTCGGTAAGACGATCAAGATTCGCGTCCTCGACGTCGACGGCGGCGAGGTTCTCGCCGAGCCGCGCACGCCGATCGAAGAGCAGGCCGCCGAAGCCGGCAAGAAGCGCCGCCGCCGTGGCGGACGCGGTCGCAAGCGCGAGCTGACGCCGGCCGAACAGGCGGCCGAGCTGCGCGAACTGGCCGAGGAGGCCGAGAAGGGCCTCGGCGGACGGACGTCCATCGGAATCTCGACGACCGAAGAGGTCGTCGCCAAACACGCCGGTCCGAAGACGACCGCCCAGAAGGCCGCCGACGGCAACGTCGCGCTGCTCCCCGGCGAGTCGCTCTCCGGCACCCGCATCGGCGGGACGCTGCCCGG
>JBEKLD010000018.1:0-32152 GCA_050010375.1 Vulcanimicrobiaceae bacterium | reverse complement strand
CACTTGGGATCCCCGGAAATGTAGCCGCACTCGCTTGGGAGTGCGCATATACTACCACGACTCTCCCGTAGCACGCTGACCTACGAGTTGTTGACGACGATTCCGGTAGGACACGCGCCGTCGGTGGGATATCCGCTTGCTGCACCGGTGGAGCCCTGGTCTGTCGAAGTTCCGAGGTCATAATCGACCTGCCAGAACCCAGGATAGGCTACGCTCTGGACTGCGGCCAGCCCAGCCCAGTCGTGTGACAGATCGACCAGGGTCATGTAGTGCGGGCCTGGCGGCGTCTGCGTCTTCTCAGCAAGGAAGCCGTTCTCCGCGACCTGGAAACCGCCCGCGGCCGACGACGCGCCCGCCAATACTAGCGCCTCACCAGTAAGGCCGATCCCGCCGACCCCGAGGTAACGTGATGATGGTCCGACGTTTTTCGTATCGTAGTGACAAGTGTAGTTCTGCGTGGCCTCGTCGCTCGCGTGAAGCCTTGCAACCTCCTGCTCATCCTCGTCGAAGATAAGTGGCCCCGAGCCTGCGTTGCTCGCGCGGTCGGCGTTGAGGACAGTGAGTGCACCGGCTTCCGCACTCGAGGGCGAGGTGACGTGTAGCGCGAGCGAGGTACTCGACGCGACGAAGCGATGCAGCGGTATCGGGACGCCGGCAGTGAGGCCATCCGCGCCGGAAGCAAAGACTTGCACGTAGTAGCCCGTCGCCGGCGGGGTGAAGCCCGAGAGATTGTCCGGCGGCACGACGAACGGCTCCGTGCTGCTTGGTGCGGCGGGAGCGACGGCGAGCGTGACGGAGAAGGCGCCGCTCGCGGTCGTTGTCGTCGAGACGTCGCCGGACGGCAGCGCTGCCGGCGGTGTCGCGCCGGCGATTGGGACCGGGCCGACGATGACCGTCGCGCCCGCGAGCGCCGTCGTCTGCGTCGCGTCAGCCGAGGCGTACGTCACGCCGTCGATCGTGCTGGGGCCGTAGGCATCCGATGGAATCTGCACCACCGTGCCGCCGACTACGTAGCTTTGCGGCGCCTTCGAGGGTGTCGGCGTCGGAGCCGGCGGCGCCGGCGACCCGCCGCCTCCACCTCCGCAGGCGACGAGAACGACCGCCGCAACGCTCAGCGCTAGCCCACACCCTACTCCCACGCGCATGTCCGTGATCTCCTTCGCCACACCCGGCCGGTTCGATCAGGACGACTTTTTCTGCGCCGCGGGCGAGCGGTCCCGTTCCTCGGGTCGAACTACGGAATGCGCGCGACCTGCCATGTCGTCACGACGACGTTCGCGTCCTTGCCGGAACCGACCGTCGTCGTCTCCACCAGCGACTCCGTCTCCAAGACGCCGTCGGGTGCGAACTGCGCGTGGATCTCAGCCGCGCTCGTGGTGGGCAGAACGGCTTGGCCCTCGAGGCGCTGGAGCAGTTGCGCGGCGCGTGAGCCACCCGGCTGCACCGTCACCTTCCCGGTGGCCGTCAGCGCGACGCCGCCGGAGGCGGTCGTTTCGCTCGCCGTCAGCACCGCGTCGACGGGAGCGACGGCCGTCGCCGAGCCAACGACCTGCGGCCGCAGCGGAACCGTCACCGTCCAGTGCGGCGCGGCGGCGGGTCGCGCGCCGAGCACGAGCGACACGTCGTTGAGCGTTCCGATGGCGCGCGCCAGCCGCGCGCCGTCGGCGTCGTCGCCGTACAGATGATCGAAGCTGAAGCGCCCGTCCGCCGCGCGCGTGAGCACGTAGATGCTCGGCGGCGGCGCGGGCGACGCTGACGCTGACCCCGACGCCGACGCCGACGCGGGCGTCGGAGCGGGTGCGAACGAGGCGACCACTCTGTCGCCGGTGCGCCAACGCAGCGCGACGAGCGCCGCGCCCGATCCGGCTTCGTCGCCGTCGGCCGTCGTCTTCCAACTCACCCGATAGGTAACCGCCGTGCCGGCCTGCGGCGGCCCGACGACGGGCGTCGCTTCCTGCGCCAGCACCGGCAGACCGCTCAGGCGCAGCACACCAACGACGGCGAGCGCGCCCAGGATGCCGACGGCCTTCGAAAAACCTCTCACCGCGGGCACGTTCTCAGCGACGACGCCGTATTCCCCGAGCGATGCGCGCGAGCTCGCGTTGCCAGGCGGCGCGCGATCCCGACGTCGAATCAGGACGGGGATGGAACCGATCGTCATCGTGGGCGGCGGGATCGGTGGGCTGACGTTGGCACTGAGTCTGCATCGGGCCGGCCTGCCCTGCCGCGTCTACGAGGTGACGCCGGAGATCAAGGGGATCGGCGTCGGCATCAACCTGCTCCCGCACGCGATGCGCGCGCTCGACGGCCTCGGCCTACTCGACTCGCTCGCCGCGATCGCCGTCGAGACGCGGGAGGCTGCGTTTTTCAACCGTTTCGGGCAGCACATCTACACCGAGCCGTTGGGCCGCGCCGCGGGGTACGCGTGGCCGCAGCTCTCGATCCACCGCGGCGACCTGCATCTCGTGCTGCTACGAACGGTGCGCGAACGACTCGGTGTGGCGAACGTGCTGACCGGCTGGCAATGCACCGGCGTCGAGCAAGACGACCGCGGCGTGCGCGTCAGCTTCGTCGATCCGCAGAGCCACGCCGAGCGCCCCGTGCAACAGGGGTCGCTGGCGATCGCCTGCGACGGGATCCACTCGGTGATCCGCAAGCAATTGCATCCCGACGAAGGCCCACCGCGCTACTCCGGCGTGAACATGTGGCGCGGCGTGACCGTCGGCGAACCGATCCTCTCCGGCGCGACGTTCGTGCGGGCCGGCTGGCTCGCGCATGGCAAGCTCGTCCTCTATCCGATCCGCGACGACGTCGACGGGCACGGTCGCCAACTGCTGAACTGGGTCGTCGAGATCGAGACACCGCGCCACGCGGTCCGCGACTGGAATCGACGCGGCTCGCTCGACGACTTCTTGCCGGCGCTGGCCGACTGGCAGTTCGCGTGGTGCGACGTGCCGGCGCTCTTGCGCGGGGCCGAGACGATCCTCGAGTACCCGA
The DNA here is from genome assembly GCA_050010375.1 of Vulcanimicrobiaceae bacterium. GTDB lineage: Bacteria > Vulcanimicrobiota > Vulcanimicrobiia > Vulcanimicrobiales > Vulcanimicrobiaceae > Vulcanimicrobium. Next base: position 29,155 of record JBEKLD010000018.1, on the reverse strand, counting down.
TGGTCGACCAGGACCCACTTCCATGGTGGACGCAGGGTCGCGTCACGCTGCTCGGCGACGCCGCGCATCCGATGGTCCCGCGTGGCTCCAACGGCGCCGGCCAGGCGATTATCGACGCGGTCGTTCTGAGTGACCTGCTCGCCGGCCAAGCCGACCCACTCGCCGCGTTGCGCGAGTACGAGGCCCAGCGCCTACCGGCGACGGCCAGCGTCGTGCTTGCCAACCGGCGCAATCCGCCCGACGCGATCCTGCGCGAGGTCTACGAGCGCACCGGCGACCGCCCGTTCGTACGGATCGACGACGTCGTCTCGCAGGCGGAGCTGGTCGCCCTGACCGATGCCTACAAGCGCGTCGCCGGCTACGACAAGGAAACACTCGGCGGCACCGAACGCAACAGCGTGCAGGAGCCGCGACGGTGAGCGGGATCGGGCAGAGCCGCGAGGCGCGTGCGCTCGCCGATGCGGTCCCGCACATCGTCTGGGTCGCCGCTGCCGGCGGCGGCTTCGCCTGGTTCAACGCACGCTGGTACGACTACACCGGGCTCTCCCACGAAGAGACGGCGGTGCGCTTCGAGAGCGACTGGAGCGGCGTCGTCCATCCCGACGACGCCGAACTGGTCCTCGAGAGCTGGCGCGACTCGCTGCGCAGCGGCGAGCCATATGAGGTAGAGGCGCGGCTACGTGGGAGCGGCGGCGTCTATCGTTGGTTCCTCGCGCGCTCGGCCCCGGTGCGCGGCGCCGACGGCGCGATCGAACAGTGGCTGGGAACCTGCACCGACATCGACGACCGCAAGCAGGCCGAAGCGCGCAGCCGCTACCTCGCCGCCGCGAGCGATGCGCTCGGCTCCTCGCTCGACCTGGCCGCCACGCTGCGCGAGCTGGCGCAACTGGTCGTGCCGGCGATGGCCGATTGGTGCACGGTGCTCCTGCTGCACCGCGACGGCTCGCTCGAGCCGGTGGCCCGGGCGCCGGGCGACGCGGACGACCCGGCGCTGGCCGCGGTCTTCGCACGCCCAGGACGCGACGGCTGGATCGCGACCGATGTCGCGCGGACCGGCAAATCGCTGCTCGTCTCGAACCCCGCCGCTCCCGCGCGTTCGGTGCTGGCGGTCGCGCTGGTCGGCAGCGCGCGGATCTACGGCGTCCTGCAACTTGCGACCGGGCCCTCGGAGCGCGTGCTCGACGCGCGCGACCTGCGCACGGCCGAGACGCTGGCCGCGCGCGCGGCGACTGCGATCGAGAACGCTCGGCTCTACGAGCAGGTGCAGTTTGCGGCGCGCGCCGGCGAAGCCCTCGCCGAGTCGTTGAATCTGCGCACGACGATGCAGCGGGTCCTCGAGCTGATCGTACCGGCGATGGCCGACTGGGCCGTGATCGACCTGTTCGACGAGAAGGGCCGGGTACGGATCGACGCGATGGTCCACGCCGACCCCGCCATGGCGCCGCTCGCCTCGCGCTTGATCGGAGTCTCGACCGCGCGACCGGAATTCGCCGAGATGATCGCCACCGCGCTGCGCGCGCCGCACACGCAGGTCAACGCGCGCCTCGATCCCGCCGTGCTGGCCGCGATGGTCCTGCCCGAGTATCGCGAGGCGATCCTCGCGCTCGACGCGCGCTCCTCGATCATCGTGCCGCTGCGCTCCGGTGGACGGTCGCTCGGCGCGCTGGTGGCGTACTGGTCGTTCAGCCCGCGCACCTTCGCGGACGAAGACGTGCCCGTGTTCGAGGAGATCGCCCGCCGGGCCGCGGTTGCGATCGAGAACGCACTGCTCTACGAGTCGGAACGGCACGTCGCCAACGCCTTCCAACGAGCCGCGCTGCCGATCTCGCTCCCGGCCGTCACCGGGATCCACTTCGACGCCGTCTACGTCGCGGCACGCAACGAGGCGCAGATCGGCGGCGATTGGTACGACGCGGTGCGACTGCCCGACGGCCGCATCGTCGTCTCGATCGGCGACGTCGCCGGCAGCGGCCTCGAGGCGGCGGTCATCATGGCCGCGATGCGCCAGATCTTGCGCGGCGTCGCGCACGTCTACGCCGATCCGGCGACGATGATCGACGCGGCCGATCGCACCCTGAAGGCCGAGCACCCGGGTCGGATCGTCACCGCCTTCGCCGCCGTCTTCGATCCGATCGGGCGCACGATGGCCTATGCGAACGCCGGGCATCCTCGTCCGCTCGTACGCACCGCCGACGGTACGATCCGCGAGCTACCCTCGGACGGATTGCCGCTCGGTCTGCGCGACCGCAGCGACGCCGACACGCGCGTCCTCCCGCTCGACCGCGACGCGCTGTTCATCTTCTCCACCGACGGGTTGACCGAGTCAACTCGCGATCCGGTCGAGGGCGAGCGTCGGCTCCGCACGGCTCTCGGCGATCCCGCGATCCTGGCCCGCGACGACACGGCGGCCGCGATCTACGATGCCCTGCTCGCCGACGGCACGCACGACGACGTAGTCGTGCTGACGATGCGCGTCGATCCCGAAGCCGGACACGTACAGCGCTGGACGTTCGACACCGCCGACGCGCCACGCGCCCACGCGACACGCGAGGCGTTCCTCGCGGCGCTCGCGACGGATGGGATCACGCCGGCGACGGCCTTTACCGCCGAGTTGATCTTCAGCGAGTTGCTCGGAAACGTCGTTCGCTACGCGCCGGGCCCGGTCGAGGTCGCGCTCGAACGAGACGCCGGCTACGCGCCCGTCTTGCACTTCTTCGATCGTGGGCCGGGCTTCGACGTCATGCCGCGGCTCCCAACCGACCGGATGAGCGAGCGCGGGCGAGGCTTGTTCCTCGTCTGGTCGCTGGCCGAGGACTTCAGCGTCGGCAAGCGCCCCGGCGGTGGCTCACACGCTCGCGCCGTGCTTCCCGCGCGGGTCGGCGACGCAAGCGCGCGCGCCGTGCTGACGACGCCGCTGAACCCCTGACAGACTTACCTTACAGATACCTGACGGATTCCTTACCGAGACCTTACGGATCCTTACGGATATCTTCACGGACCTTGACGAAGTCTGGACAGGAAGTGACTACGTTGCTGACGATGACTGCCGTCGACGCGCAATGAACGCGCTGGGCCGAATGCTAGTCGCCGTCGACGGATCGCCGCCGGCAATAGCTGCGGTCGACCTTGCCCTGCGCGTGGCCGTCCTGCCGCGTCGGGCGCCGGTGCGCTTCGTCGGCGTCACCGAGTCCGTCGCCGGCGCTTCCGTTCCGGCGCACGCGGCGCTCGAAGATGCCGCCATCCGCGCCGCGGCCGTGAACATCGAGGCGACCTGCACGCTGCGTGAGGACGCCGACGTCGCCGATGCGCTCCTCGACGAAGCACGCTCCTCGGCCGCGAGCGCGCTGGTCATGGGGACCTACGGTCACACCGATCCCGCGCCTGCCCCGCTCGGCCGTCTCACCTTGCAACTGCTCCGGCGCAGTCTGTGCCCGATCCTCGTCGCGCATCCCGGAGCGCGTGGCGCGGGAACGTTCGAACGTATCCTGTGTGCCTTCGACGGCTCCCCGGCCGCGCGGCGCGCCTTCGACGGGGCGGTGGCGATCGCGGCCGAACGCGGCGCCGAACTGCACGTCCTCTCGGTCGTCCAGCTCGACGACGTCTACGCCACGCGCTACGAGTCCGACGGCTACGATCCCGGCGGCACGATCGGAGCGCTCTACACGGTGGCCCACGCTCCGCTGACCGCGCTGGCCGACGACGCGCGAGCGCTCGGCGTCAGCGTGAACGTGCGGATCGCCGGCGGCGCCGACGTCGCGGCGACGATCATCGGCCGCGCGGCACAATTCAGTTGCGACCTGATCGTGATCGGAACGCATGGGCGTCGCGGTGTCGAACGGGAGATGCTGGGCAGCACGGCCGAGGCCGTGATTCGCACGACCCGCCTTCCCGTGCTCGCCTTCCGCGAGCCACCCGCTCGGCGCGCCGATGTAGCCGCGGCGGGAGCGCCGCAGCGCAAGGCGTGGCGACCGAGTCGCGCTTAGCGCTGTAACGCCGACGCGAGCTCGCTCTGGTACTCCAGCCGCTCGCCCAACGACCGGATGATCGCGGCGGTCAAGGCCGCGGTCAGCGAGGGATCACCGACCTCCATCGCCGTCAGCCCGCCGGCACTGAGGACGTGGACGGTGCACGGCTGCTCGGCGAGTGCGGTCGCGCTGCGGAGCGTATCGCGGTAGAGTCCCATCTCGCCGAGGATCGTGCGGTTGCCCAGACTGCGTAGGCGCACCTGTCGTCCCTCCGGATCCTCGTAGACGACGCGCACGCGGCCCGCTTCGACGAAGAACATCGCATCCGCGTGCTCGCCTTGACGACAGAGCGCCTCGCCCGTCGCGTAGGCGCGCGGCTCGAGGTACGGGAGCAGTCGCTGGGCGAGATCGGTCGAGCGGAGTTCGTACTCGAGCCAGTCGACGAGCGGGACCCGCGCGGCATTCGTCTCGTCGGGCAGGATGAGCTGGTCCTCGCACCACTCTAGGGCGTGATCGAGTCCGCCGAAGTGCTCGATCGTGTCGTGGACGCCGGCCGCGCCGACGATCCACTCGGCCGCCAGCCGCTCCCCCATCCCGGTGAAGACGACCCGCACGCCGGCCCGCTCCGCGGCGCGCTGGATCTTCACGAAGCTCGAGATCCCCGCGGCATCCATCCCGACGACCAACTGAAAGTCGAAGACGCAGAAGCGCGTCTGGCCGCGTTCGATCTGGATCCGCGCGGTCCGGAACAACCGGTCGGCCATCCCGAAGAAGATGAATCCCTGCAGCTCGAAGATGCGGATCGCGCTACCGTCGTCGCCGAGGATCGCCAGCTCCTCCATCGGCCGCGTCAAGCCGCTGCGGCGATGTTCGCCGGTCGTAAAGCGTTTCACGACGTCGATTCGGCTGTAGTTGAACGCGAACAGCAGTGCGCCGACGACGACTCCGGCGATGAGCGCCGGCAGGAAACCCCAGACCACGATGAGGCCGAGGATCAACACCATCGCGATGTACTCGGGCGCCGCGAGCTGGCGCCGCGCGACGACCAGCCAGCGCCAGAACATCTGCAGACCCAGGCCCAGCAGCAATCCAGCGAGGACGAAGGTCGGCACGGCGGCGATAATACGCCAACCGCCGGCGAGGACGAGCGCGCTCGCGCCCGCGATCGCGACGCCGCCGATCCGCGTACTCCCACCGAGGCGAACGTGTAACATCGTCCGATTGAACGAAAGGTATCCGAGGAAGCCGCCGCCGAGCGGCGCGACCAGGTTGGCGACGCCTTCGGCACGCAGCTCGCGGTCGAGGTCGACGTCCGCGTTCGTCTCGAGTTCCAGACCCGTCGCGTTGAAGAGGATCGAGACGATCGCGACGACGACGACGGCGCCCAGCGCGCCGGCCGTCGTGCCGAGGACGCCCCAGTTCACCGCGTGGAGGTCATGCCCTGTCCACGGCGTCCAGATGGCCAGTCGCGACGGCATCGCGACGAGCCATCCCGCGCGCGCCGCGTCGGCCAGCGAGACGTGCGCCAGCCACAACCCGAGATCGAAGGCAACGATAACGCCGAGGATCAGCAGCGGGACGCCGATCGCCTTGCGGATATACCGCGCTTCCGCCGCGACGGCGAGCGCGAAGAGCGCCGCCGCGCCCAGTCGCTCGAGCGCCGTTCCATCGAGCGCCGCGAGGTGGGCAGGATCGAGCGGGACGCCGAGCGCGACGCGCAGCGCGCCGGCGACGAGAAACCAGGCCGAACCGATGATGAAGCCACCGATGACCGGATACGGCACGAAGCGGATCCAGCCGCCGCCATGGACCGCCCCCAGTATGTACAGCGTCGCGCCGGTCGCGGCGGTGACGAGCACCAGCATCCAGAGCACGGTCGGGATGGCGTCGGCACCGGGGTGCGCGGCCGCGACCTGCGCCGCGATCGTGGCGGCCGCGACCGCCAGCAGCGCTGCGGTGTTCCCCTCGGGGCCGGCGACGGCGTACCGAAATGGACTGAACAAGGCGACGACCAGCGAGACACAGGTCATGCTGACCAGCGCAGCGGTGATCCCCAGCGGCAGCCCCGCCGCCAGCGGCCCGGAGAAGATCAGCGCAGCGTAGGAGAGATTGAAGACGAGCGAGACCAGGGCGGTGAGGACGCCGGCGCAGACGTTCCGAACCATCGCCGCCCCTCTTCCGCATCCGCATGCTCCGTGCATCCTGCGCTCGCCGGAAGATATCGCTCGTGCAGGCGACACAGCCCGTCCCGGTCGCGCACAGCCGCGAAGCCCGAGCTGAGCGAGCGCAGCCCCGGCAGGCTGCGCTCGAGTACGTGCGGGTCGTCCTCGAAGTGCGCGCAGGTCGCGCAGCGCCGGGACTCTGGACGTTCGCTCACTGACCGACCCGAGCCCAGTAGGCGCCGAACACCGCGGTCGAGAGCACCAGTCCCAGGATGACGTTGACGACGACGCCGCTGGTGAACGCCCAGAACGGTCGCGCTCCCGCGGCCGCGAAATCGCTGATGCGGGTCGTCAACCCGATGCTCAGGAAGCAGAACGCGAATGCCCACGTGCGCAGGTCCTTGATCGGCCCGACCAAATCGCTGGTGAAGTTCTTGCCGAACTGGCTGAACGAGAGGTGCTGGGCGAGGACGGTGATGATCAGGGACGCGACCAGGAAGCCCAGCACGAACTTCGGAAAGCGCCGCCAGATCTCACCGGAGTCGGGCTTGACGTCGACCCCGGTCTTCTCCCACCGAGTCGTTGCGACGATCGACAAGACGAACGCCCAAACGCCGATCCAGATGTCGCGTCCGACGACCTTCATGAGGGTGAAGGTGGCGACCGCGTTGTCGGCGCTCCCCACGATGTGGGGATCGTGGCCGGCGTAGCCCGCATAGAGCTGCGCGGCGGCCAGGCCAGTGGCATCAGCGAACTCCGATGAGCCGATCCACGCACCGGCGACCCCGGTCGAAAGACCGAGGGCGTGTGCGGCGAGCGGCAGGACGAAGATCATCACGATCGCCCAGAAGACGACCAGCGTGATCGAGATCGGCCCGTCCTCCTTCTTCGCCCCGACCGCGCCGGCGACGGCGATCGAGCCCGAGACGCCGCAGACCGCACCGCCGACGCCGAGCACCGCCGCCAGCCGCCGATCGAGTCCCAAGCGCGTCGCGACGAAGTAGATCACCCCGAAGGTGATCAGCGAGATGATCGCGGCCTGCAAGATCGCGACCGGACCGGCCCAGAGGATCAGCGTGAACGGTAACGTCGCGCCGAGCAAGACGATCCCGATCTTGATGTAGTACTCGACCCGGAAGCCCTCGCGCAACCAGCCGGGAAGGGTGGCCAGGTTCGAGATCAAGAGCCCGACGATCAGCGCGACGACCGGCGGTTCGAGGCTATAGCGCGCCGCCTGGTCCCACAGTCCGAGCGCGAAGATCGGGATCGTGAGGATGAAGACGAAGGCGAACGAGACAAGGAACGGTCCGAGCCGCAGGCCGACGGCGCGCGCGCCGATCCCGAGCAGGACTGCCCAGGTCACGAAGAGCGCCACGTATTGCAGCGCGTGCGAGCTCAGTTGCCCGAGGATATCGGGCAACGTGCTCCACTTCTTCGGTGCGATGGCGAGCCATTTGATGCTGCTCCCGCCCTCGAACAGTAGGACCGCGGCGATGACGATCGCCAGCCCGATCCAGACCGCCCACCAGTCCTCCTTGGAGAACAACTCTTGCACCCACCCGATCGATCGACGGGATCTCACGGCACCGGGAAAACCTGCTTCGACAGACATGCATCCCTCTTCGAACATAAAAAAAGGAGCCTCCGATGGCGGAGGCTCCTACGCGTGATCTTGCGGAAACGCGAAGATGCTACCCCGATCCGATCGGATCGCGGAGACGGAAGCTCGCACAGCAACACAGCTGGGTCGACATCATCGCCAACCTAGCACGCGCTGGGAAGCGCTGTCAAGCCGACGGTCACCGGCGGGCCAGCGTGCCGATCCAGCGGTACAGGCCGACGATCGCCGCAGCGAACGCGATCGTGCCGATGATGTTCGCGGGCCCGGTGAAGGCGTCGCCGACGAGCGCGAGTGGTTCCTCGTTATGAGTCGCGACGATCAAGCCCGCCAGCAGCACGCCGAACAGACTCTCGCCGACGATCAGCCCCGAGGCCAGCAGCACACCCAGCCGTTTGCCGGCCTCGGCGTGCGCGCCACGGCCGATCCGGTCGTTGTAGATGCGTCCGACGATCGCACCGAGCACGATCGGCGTGATCGTCGCCGCCGGCAGATAGATGCCCAACCCGACCGCCAGCGGCGGCAGACGCATCCGCCCGGTGATGCGCAGGATCTCGTCGAGCGCGACCGTCGCACAACCCACCAGGGCGCCCATCCCGATCATCCCCCAGTCGATCTGACCTTGGATGACACCTTTGGCGAGAGCCGAGATCAACGTCGCCTGCGGCGCGGGGAGCGCGTGCGGACCGGTGAAGCCGTAGGCATGATCGAGCAGGTTGAGGATCGGCGGGATCACCAGCGCACCCATGACCACGCCGACGATCAGCGCGACCTGCTGGCGCCACGGCGTCGCATCGACGAGCTGACCGGTCTTGAGGTCCTGCAAGTTGTCGTTGGCGATCGTCGCGACGCACAGCACGACCGCGGTGACGAACAGCGCGAATGCGACCAGCGCCGCCGCCCCATGCGGATCGGTACGGTGCGCGACCGCCAGCAGCAACAGCGAGGCGCCGATCACCGTCAGGATCGCGAGCCCCGACACGGGGCTGTTCGACGAACCGATCAGACCTGCCATGTAGCCGCAGGCCGCCGCGACGATGAAGCCGGCCAGCACGACGTAGACGACGGCGCCGAGCGTCAACGGGATGACGAGATCGCCGAGCGCGCCGCCGGCCAGAAAGCTGATCAGCAGCCCGGCGAGCGGGAGCAGCATCGCGAGGCTGATCACCGCGACGATCCCGATCGGGATGTCACGCTCGGTGCGCGGCAACGTGTCGCCACCACCGGCCGCGCGTTTGCGCGCGGTAACCAGCGCCGAGCTGACGCCGCGCGCGACCGGTGCGGCCAGTCGGCCGAGCGACCAGATCGCCGCGACGCCGATCGCGCCGGCACCCAGGAAGCGGACCTGATGCCGCCAGACCGAGATCGCAACGTCGGCTGCCGGACCGGCGACCGGGTGCAGCGCGGTGAGGATCGGCGTCGCGCCGACCCAGGCGATCGCGACGCCGAGCAGCATCGCTAAGCCAACCGAGAGCCCGACCAGATGTCCGACGCCGAGCAGCGCCAGCGAGAACTGGATCCCGTTGCCGGTCGCGGCGGCGCCGACGCGGAAGAACGCGTCGACTTCGCTAGCAAAGATGCGCGTCGCCGTCATGACCGCGAAGCCCGCCGACGCCAACGCGCCGCCGACGACGGCCAGCAGCCCGGCGCGGTTCTCCGCGTCCGCCCCCGCGGCGCTGCCGACGCGCAGCACCTCTGCCGCCGCGACGCCTTCGGGATACGGCAGATCGGTATCGACGACCAGCGCGCGCCGCAGCGGCACCGAGTACATGACACCCAAGATGCCGCCGATCGCGCACACCCCGAACGACTGCCAAAACGGAAAACCGGTCCACCAGCCGACCATCACCAGACCGGGCAGGACGAAGATGATCGACGAGAGCGTCCCGGCTGCCGAGGCGACCGTCTGCACGATGTTGTTCTCGAAGATCGTCGCGTTGCGGAAGGCGCGCAGCACCGCCATCGAGATCACCGCCGCCGGGATCGACGAGGCGAAGGTCAAGCCGACCTTGAGCCCGAGGTAGACGTTGGCGGCCGTGAAGACGAGCGTGATCGCGGAGCCGAGAACGAGCCCGCGCCAAGTCAGCTCGGCTCCCCGGGCCGCAGCGGCCTGGGAACGCACGGGGCGGTCTGCGCCGCCGCGCGACGGGGTCCCTTCGAAGCGCTCCACGAAAAGCCACGTATGTACGTGCCGAAGGCCTTCGCCGAGCACGATGCCGTGCTGCTCCAGGAGGCGATCGCGCGCTACCCGCTCGCCACGCTGGTGACGGCGTACGACGGCGCGCTCGTCGCGAACCACCTCCCGATGCTGGCTGACCTCGATCGACCGGAGACGCTCCTCTGCCACGTTGCGCGCGCCAATCCCGTGTGGACCACGGTCGACGAGCGCGCCGAGGTACTCGCGGTCTTCACCGGCCCGGAGGCGTACGTCTCGCCCTCGTTTTATGCTGCGAAACGCGAGCACGGCCGCGTCGTCCCGACCTGGAACTATGTCGCCGTCCACGTCTACGGGACGCTCCGCGTGCTCGATGATCCGGTCGCGCTCCGCCGCATCGTCGGACTCCTCACCACCGCGCACGAGGCGTCGCGCGAGCAGCCCTGGCACGTCGAGGACGCGCCCGAAGCGTTCGTCGAGCAGCAGCTCGGCGCGATCGTCGGCCTCGAGCTGCACGTTGCGCGCGTGATCGGCAAATGGAAGCTCGGTCAGAACCGCTCCGAGGCCGATCGCGCCGGCGTCGAAGCGGGCCTGCGCGCCTCCTCGCACGCGAACGATCGTGAAACCGCCGACGCGATGGTTGAATTGCGCGCCCGAGAGACGTGACACGCACCCAGGCGGGGCCACCCGCGCCGACCGTCGTCGCGGAGAGTCATTCGATGATTTGGAACGCGGTTGCGGTCGATCGCGGTCGTGTCTTCGTCAGCGGCCCGCGTTGGTCGGGTTCGAAGGGTCCGCCACTGGCACGCCTCGATGAGCACGGCACGCCGGTCGCCTATCCGAATGACGCCTGGAACGGGTGGCGGAACGGGGACGACCCCTCCCAGGCATTCGTCAACGTCAACGCGATCCACCGCGACGATGCCGGCAACCTGTGGGTCATCGACACGGGCTCGCCGGCATTCGGCGGCGACCCGCTGCCCGGCGGAGCGAAGGTCGTCAGGATCGATCTCGGAACCGACGCCGTCAGCCGCGTCTATCCGCTCGGGCCCGAGATCGCGCGCAAGGGCAGCTACGTCGACGACATCCGCCTGCACGGCACGTGCGGCTTCCTGACGGACGCCGGCCAGGCCGGCATCATCGTGCTCGACACCACGAGCGGTGCGGCCCGGCGCGTCCTCGACGGCCACCCGGCCGCAACCGCGCCCGAGGATCGTCCGATCGTCGTCGCGGGCGAAACGCTCCTTGCGCCGGACGGCTCGCAGCTCAAGGTGAACAGCGACCCACTCGAAGTCTCGCCCGACGGTCGTTGGTTCTACTTCGGGCCGCTCGAGGGCCCGTGGGTGCGGATCGAAACACGCTATCTCGAGGATCCATCGCTGTCAGCCGCTCAGCTCGCTTCGAAGGTAGAGCCTTGGGCGGACCTTCCACCGATCGGCGGTGCGGCGATGGACACGAACGGCGATCTCTACTTCACGGACCTCGCCGAGAGCGCGCTCAAGCGCCGTGCCGTCGATGGAACGATCACGACGCTCGTGCGCGATCCGAACTTGCACTGGGTCGACGCTCCGTTCATCGACGACGACCATTCCATCTGGCTACCGGTGCCGCAGTTGGATCGCGCGGCGCTCTTCCACGGAGGGCGTTCCGAGATCCAATGGCCGATTCGCCTGTACCGTTTCCCCCTCGGCTGAGCGCCGGGGTCCGATCATGTTCTTCGATTCAGCAGCGTGACCAGACCGTAGACGACCGAGCAGAGCGGGACGGCGGTGCCGCTGCGCTCGCCCAGCTCGACGACGGCCCCGAGCAGCGCGTCGATCTCGAGCGGCCGGCCGGCCTCGAGGTCCTGCAGCATCGAGGTCTTCGTGTCGTCTTGGGGGCTCTGCGCGATGCGCGCATCGGGGTCGATGGCGGGTGCATCACCGAGCGCGGCCGCCACGGCGAGACACTCGAGCATCACGCCGCGAACGAGACGCATCACGCGTGGCTGCGCTTGGATCTGGCCCATCGTCGCGCGGCTCAGTGCGCTGACGGGATTGAAGGCGGCGTTCCCGAGCAACTTCGCCCAGATCTCGCGGCGCGGCGTATCGGTCTGGTCGACCCGAAAACCGGCCCGCGTGAGCGCCGCCACGACCGGCTGCATGCGCGCGGCACCGGCCGGCGCGACGGCGCCCAGGACGATGCGCTCGCCGTGCGTGTGCCGCACGACGCCCGGCGCGACGATGGTGGCGGCTAGGTACAGCGACGCGGCCAGCGTGTTCTGCGTGGGGATCGCGTGCGCGAGGACCCCGCCCGGATCGACCGACGTCAACTCCCAACCTGCGGCGATGGGATGGCCGAGCGGATACCACCACGGGATACCATTCTGCATCGACACCACCGTCGTTGCCGCGCCGCACAGCGCCGTGATCGCCGGCAACGCGTCGCGCAGCTGATGCGCCTTCAGCGCGAGGACGAGGACGTCGACCGGGCCGACGCGGGCCGCATCGGTCTCCACCCCCACGTCGACCTGCCTCTCGCCGCCCACGTCGAGCAGCGTGAGGCCGCGTCCCAGCAGCGCGTCGGCGTGCGCGCCGCGCGCCAGCAGCACCACTTCCTCGCCCGCCAGTCGTAACCGCGCACCGACGAACGAGCCGATCGCGCCGGCCCCCAAGATGGCCCACCGCATCGGCCTCAACTCTGGCTCGGCACGCGTGTCTTCCTGCTCTGGGCTCGTGCTGCGCTGGCCTGCTCTTTCCATCGCTGAACGTTCACGCCGATCACGAGGAGCCAGAGCATCAGCGCTCCTTCGGCTATGATGCCGAGGACCTCGATTGCCGAGGACAAACGGCTCGCGACCGGCGGCAACAGAAAAGCCAGCCAACCCAAACCCGCAAGCGCCATCAACACGCCCAGCGCTCGTGGCAGGAAGGTTGAATCGAAAACGAGGTAGCCGATCAGCAGACAATAGGGGCCGAAAAAGAAGAGTGGGCTGATGGAGGACGGCGCGAGATGAAACGGACTCAGGATCAGAATGGCGCATCCCGCCAGGCTGAAGAATGCCGCGAGCAAGGAGAGACTCTTATTCACGGGCTTGAACATGTCATACAGGAGCAGGGTCACGGCGATATACCACACCGTTGCGATGAGGTTGGCGGCGTCGCCGGAGACGACGAGTCCGTGCCCGGCCAAGACTTCGGCGAAGATTGCCGTCAGAAAGTACAGCAGATACACGACACCGGTGAGCCTCGCCCGAGGAGGCGACGACGCTGCAGCAATCCATTTCATCATCGCCGATCTCACCGGTCGGCGAGGAGGGCGCGGACATAGGGGTCGTCGGCACTCGCGAGGGAGGCGGTGGCGAGCGTGCGCGTGACGGCGCCGGCACGCAAGACGATGGCCTCCGTGCAGAGCGCGGCGACGTCGGCGAGGCTCGTCGTCGCGAGGATTAGCGTGCTGCCGTCACGCGTGACCGCGTGGCGCACTGCCGCACGCAGCGCGGGGCGGCTCTCCGCGTCGACGTTCGCGAAGGGCTCGTCGAGCAGCAGCGCCGCCGGGCGCAGCGCGAGGACGCGCGCGATGCCGACGCGCTGGCGCTGCCCGGTCGAGAGCCGGCGCGCATCGCGCTCGGCGAGATCCCCCAAGCCGACTGCCGCCAGCGCTTCGTCGACCCGCGCCTGCACGCCGTCGAGCCCGAGCCGGCGCAGCGGCTCGGCCAGGTTCCAGGCGACGCTCCCGCGCAGCAACGCCGGGACGGCGAAGAGCGTCGCCATCCGCGCCGGCCGTTCGATCCGCCCGCGCGCCGGCAGCAGCCCCGCCAACGCTTGCAGCAGTGTCGTCTTCCCGGCGCCGTTCGGGCCCAGGATCGCGAGGCCGCCCGCCTCCGCGGTCAGTTCGTCAACGGTGAGCTGAAACGCGCCGCGGGTGACGCGCAGGTCATGCGCGACTATGCCCATCGTGCCTGCAGTGCGAGCGCGATCCCGCTCGCCACGGCGACCAGGCCGATGAGCACCGCGACGAAGCCGAACGCTTCGCCGAACTCGCCGCGCCCGACGGCAAGCATCGTCGCGGTCGTCAACACGCGCGTCTGCCCCTCGATGTTTCCGCCGGTCATCTGCGCCGCGCCGACCTCGGCGATCGCGCGCCCAAAGCCGGCCAGCGTCGCGGCGACCAGACCTGGCGCGACCTCGCGCGCGAGCAGCGCGTAGCGGTCGCGCACCTGCAGGCCGAGGCCGGCCAGCTGCGCAGGAAGGGTACCGTCGATTCCGCGCAGCGCGACGACCGCGAGCGTCCCGATCAGCGGTAACACGACGATCGTCTGCGCGATGACCATCGCGCCGGGTGTGTAGAGGACGTCGAGAAAGCCTAGTGGACCACTCCGCCACAGCAGGAACGCGACCACCAGCCCGACGGCGACCGGCGGCAGACCAAGACCGACCGTGTACACGCCGAGCAGGATGCTGCGTAGCGGCGACTGCCCGAAGGCGATCCACAACGCACCGGGGATCGCGAGGACGGCGGCCAGCGCGGTCCCGGCCGCCGAGACCGCGACGGAGAGCGCCGCGATCGCGAGCACCTACCCGCCCTTGCCGGCGTCAGGCGTGAACAGCGGGCGGCCGAAACGCTCGCGGCCGTAGGTCGCGATGATCTGCTGCCCTTGGGGTGAGACGACGAAGGCGGCGAACGCCGCGCCGCCGGCCTCGTTCGCGACGCGGCCGGCGATCGGCTTGACGACGATGACGTGATAGACGTTGAGCAGGTCCTTCGCATCCTCGACCAGCGGAACCAGCGCGAGCGTCGCGCGCTGCGCGAGGTACGTCCCGTCGTCGGTGAGCGTGTAGGCGGACTTCTGCGAAGCAATGTGCAGCGTATCGCCCATCCCGCTGCCGCTCTTCAGGTACCACGCGCCGTCGGGTGTCACGCCGGAGGCCTTCCACAGTGCCAGTTCCTTGCTGTTCGTCCCAGAGTCGTCGCCCCGCGAAACGAAGGTCGCCCCGGCGCGCGCGATCGCGGCGAACGCATCCTGCGCGCTGGCCGCACCCTTCACGTGCGCGGGATCGTTCCCCGGCCCGACGATGATGAAGGCGTTGTGCATGACCAGCGCGCGCGAGAGCCCGCGGCCCTTGGCCATGTACGCAGCTTCGGCCGAGGGTGCGTGGACGAGCAACACGTCCGCGTCGCCGCGCTCGCCCATCGCCAGCGCCGCCCCGGTCCCGACGGCGATCGTCTTCACGGTGTATCCGCTGGCCTGTTCGAAGGCCGGGACGAGTACGTCGAGGAGACCAGTGTCCTGCGTACTGGTAGTTGTCGCGAGGATGACGGACGGCGCAGCGACCGCTGGCAGCGCGCTGCACGCGAGCAGCAGCGCGAGGCCGAATGCGAGACGTTTCACGGGACGAAGGTTGTGACACTGACCGAAAAACGCCTGTCGCCGTACCGACGGTCAGACGTGGGACGTGCGCAGGAGGTCGCGCGTCGCGGCCATGCTCTCCTGGACGTGTTCGCGGTTCACGGCGAGGCGTAAGCGCTGGTAGCGTTGCAGCGCGCGCGGGCCGGCTTCGCCGCGCACACCGCCCGTCTCCGCGATGCACTCGGCCAGGGTGAGATCGTCGAGCAGTCCCGCTTCGAGGCCGGCGCCGACCATCGGCGAGACGACGTGGGCCGCATCGCCGGCGATCGCGAGCCGCCCCTGGGCAAGGCGTTGGGGATCGTACTCGGTCAGCGGCGTGCCGAAGGCGACGTCGTGATCGAGTGCGGCGACAATCGCCGCCGCGGCCACCGTCCCGCTCCAGTGCTCCAGCGCGATCGCTCGCAGTTGCGCGCGCATCGCGTCGTCGAGCGTCACCGAGCTGAGCACCTCCTCGCCGGCTAAGAAGCCGTGCGCGCGCAACCACGCCGTCCGGGTGGCATCGTACCAAGCAAAGGTGATCTGCCGCTCGCCCACGGCCGTCTCCCCATTCGGCCCGGGCACGCGATAGGCGACGAGCCGCGCCGCCTCGGGCACGGCGAGCCGGCCGCCGCCGAGTGCGCGCGCATTCCAGGCCGCTTCGGGGAGCCACGCCTCCTGCGCCAAGCCACGCCAGAGGACGAAACCACCGTAGCGCGCGTGCGGGTGCACCGGATCGACGACGGTGCGGACCACGCTGCGGTAACCGTCCGCTCCGATCACGACGTCGCTGGTGAAGTCACCGTTCGGCGTGACCGCGATCGCCTGCGCACCCTCCTCACGAAGGCTGAGGACGCGCTCGTTCTCCCGCACCTCGATCCCCGGCGTCAACGCCGCGGCAGAGCGCAGCCAGCCGCGAATCGCAAACCAGGTCGACGTCTCCCGATGCGTGCGAATCACCGGCATCGGCGAACCGGCCGCGTCCGTCCGCGGATCGATTCCCGTCACCCGGGCGAGGATGGCGCGGTCGACGCCCAGGCCCGTGCCGCCGCGTTCGGCGCCGACCGTCTGCTCGAGGACCGTGACGGCGACACCGCGCCGCGCGAGCGCGATCGCCAGCGAGAGCCCGACGAGCGAGCCGCCTACGACGATCGCCGACCCAAGATCGACGCCGGACTGGCCGCGAGGCATCAGCGCAGTCGCGCGTTAGGGCAAAAAGTACATCGGGTTGGGCAGCTTGTACGCGCGCTCGGCATGACCACCTTCGAGGTCGCTCCACTGATCGCCGATCGTCTCGAGCACGGTACAGCCCTGCGCCTCGATCGCGGCGCGCGCGCCACTCTTGAACGGGACGACCGAGGCAGCATGGTCGTCGGGCGGGCGCAGATACAACCCGTCGACGGGGTAGCCGACGCTCAGCAAGTTCGCCCGCGTGATGCCCTCCTGCCCGATGCGCCGACCGGTCACGAACAACACGGCGATGTGTTCCGCCTCGGCGTGCCGCGCGAGCGCGAGCGTCGGCGCGATCGCCGGAAAGCCGGCCGCGGCCTGCGCGTCCCACGACACGTGATCGTAGCCGAAGTCGTGCGTCTTCTCGTAGCCGTAGCTCGAGAGCGCTGTGTCGTCGATGTCGAGCACGAGCGCCGGCTTGCGCGCGCCGGCCTGCACCCGCTGGTCGAGATAGCGCTGCGCGTCGGCCTCGATCGTCTGAACCTCGGCCGCATAACTTCCGTCTTCGTAATATGTCTCGATCTCGTGCTTGACCTGACCCAGGTTGGGCAGTTGCGAGGACGCGATCGGGGCGGTGCACGGCGGAGCCGGACAGGTCGGCGCGGTCACCGATTGAGCTGTCGCCGGCACCCCCAGGCTGGCTGCAAAGACGAGGGCGAGCGCGGCGGCAGGGGCCCGAAGCAAGCTAGTCATGGGCGCGCCTTCGCGGGTGGCCGAAAATAGGCTTGCCTCACGAAGAGGTTAGGGACACCTAAACATGCAATGTGGCGGTCCTCATGGCTCGCCTCGCTCGCCGCCTCTTCTCCATTGGAATGCTCGTCGGAATGCTGGTCGGGGCCGGCCTGCCAGCCGGGGCGCAGGGTACGGCGGCGGCCAGCGGAGTCGTCCGTGCCACGGACGGGACGCCCCTCGCGGGCGCGACGATCGACCTCACCGGGAACGGGCCGGTCCGGACCACCCGCAGCGACACGAGCGGGCACTTCCGGTTCGAGGGCCTCGCGCAGGGGACGTACGTGCTGGACGTGCGCGCCAGCGGTTATACGCCGCTGACGGGACGCACCGTCGACGTCCATCCCGGCCAGGTCGCGGTGTTGGACATCGCGTTGCCGCGAGCCCAGGTCGCCTCGCTGACGGTCATCGGCTCGGTGACCGCCAACGGCACTCGCGCGCTCTCGACCTCGCCGGCGCCGACGCTCGACATCAGCGCGCAGCCGTACGCGCAGCAGGGCGTCACGCGGGTCAGCGACATCCTGTCCGATCAGCTCTCGACGACCGTCTATCCCATCCTCGGTGGTGGCCTCAACGCACCGGCCGTCGTCGCGTTGCGCGGCCCCGATCCCAGCGAGACGCTGGTCGACGTCGACGGCCACCAGGTCAACAACGGTAGCACCGGCGACTTCGACCTCTCGCTGCTCGACCCGGCCGATCTGCAGAGCGTCCAAGTCATCTACGGCATCGCGCCGTCCGCGCTCTACGGACCCAACACGCTGGGCGGCGCGCTCAACGTGCTCACGCTCGAGCCGACGACGCAACCGCGGACGACGCTGCGCTTCTCCGGCGGCTCGTACGACACGTTCGGCGAGACACTCGACACGACCGGGACCGTCGACCGGCTCGGCTACGCGTTCTCGTACCACCGCGTGACCTCGGGCGGCCAGCTCGACGACTACCTAATCCCGACGACCGACGGCACTGGACTGGCCCCGATCTCGAACGGCCTCGACGCGACGACGGTGCTCGGCAAGCTGCGCTACGCGTTTCCGAACGGCGGCTTCATCGGTTTGACGTTCAACGACCAGTCGGTCTTCCGTGACCTCTCTGCGACGATGTCGGGCGTCCAGACACCGGCCGACGGCGCGCCCGGCGGCGTCGACGCGTACGCGAACTACTCCGGGACGACGATCGCCTCGACCAGCGCCGCCTACGGGATCGACGCCGAGTTCCCGCTCGGCCCGCGCGATGCGGAAGGCAGCCAGCTGACGACGGCGATCTTCCGCCAAAAGAACTCGACCGCTATCCAAGCGGTCGACGGTCCCGGCGTCGGCACGTCGCCCTACCTTTATAACGATCACGACCGCATCATCGACGACACGCTCGAGATCGACCACGTCCTGCCGCACGGGACCCTCTCGCTCAAGTACGCGCTGACCACCGAAGGACTGCTGACCGACTTCATCCCCGGTGTCATCTTCGCCGACGCGATCGCACGCGCGCCGATCGGGACCACCGCGCCGCTGGCCGTCGCGCGTACCGACGCCGAGGCTGTCCCCGGCATCCCCGACTCCTCGACCGAGTTCCTCGCGCAGACGGAACGATCGCTCGGCCTGCTCTACACGGTCGAGCCGACCGCGAAGCTGCACTACTCGTTCGCCGCCTACGACAGCGACTACAGCACGTTCGGCCACAGCATCGACCCGCGGTTCGGTTTCAGCTGGACGCCGACGGCGAGCTCCGGCTACCGCGTCTCGGTCGGCACGACGTTCCAGTCTCCCCAGCTCCCCGGACTGCTGATCCCGCCGACGCTGCCGGCGCCGGCGCCGAGCGACACGGTCGCCGGGCTCTTCTCGAGTATCGGGAACCCGAATCTGACGGCAGAGCACGCGACCAGCTACGACCTCGGCACCGATCACGTCTTCGGCGGGGCGGTGGCGACGACGGTCTCGCTCGACCTCTATCGCACCGACCTGCACAACGGGGTCGCGACGTACTTCTCGCCGACGCCATGCACCAGCGTGACCGACAACCCGGCGACCTGCCTCAGCTATCCGGTCAACGTCACCCGCGAGGTCTACGAGGGCATCGAGTTGCGCGCGGCCCGCCCGCTGGCGCCGCACACGACGCTGCGGCTGAGCTACGACATCGACAGCGTCTTCACCAAGGACGTCCCGGCCCTATCGATGGACGCCTTCCCCGACTACCAGCAGTCGATCGGGGTGCCGTTGCACAAGGCGACGCTCGACCTCGCGCACGACGCCGGAAGGGGCCTCGCGTACTATGTCGGCGTGCTGTACGAAGGGCAGTACAACGAGCTGAACCTGCCGCCGTACGCGACGCTGCGCGCCGGCGTCACCTGGCACGTGCGCAAGGACCTCGACCTCGGCCTCTACGGCACCAACCTGACCGACGTCTACAACTTCCCGATCCAGCGGCTCAACGGCGGGATCGTCTACGGCAGTCTGCCCGGCCTAGCGCCGCTTCAGACCAACGCGCTCCCGCTCGCCGGCCCACAAGTCACCTTCACCACGGCCCTGCACCTCTAGGGTTCAGACCTTACATCGTCATCGCCGCGTGCGCGCCATGGTCACTCACTTGCGCATGGAACCAGGCGTGGATGGCCGACACGAGTTTGGGATCCCTCGTAGCGTAGATAATCGCCGCCCCATTCGGGCGCTCGGAATACCGGACGCTGATGCGCCTCGCACCCGTCCGCATCGCTTGAAGCCCTGGCATCCCGTCACCGTGAATCGCAGCAGGATCCGTGAAGTCGCCGCGCGCGAAGGCCGCCGCCTCCTTTCGCAGGTGGGAACGCACGAGCAGCACCTGCCGTTCATCCCCGTTGTGCACCATCACCGTCTGAACGCCCCCATCCGGTGTCGGCCTGAACATGTGCATGGTCGCGCCCATGCTGAACGGCATGACCCGTTCGCCCTTGCGTTCGACGTTGACGTGCCCGGAGGTATCGGCCGCGAGAACGGGCGACGAAAGAGCCGTGATGAGCGTTGCGGCTAGCACCAGCCGTGCAAGATCAGGTCTCACGGGTCACCTCCAGCAGAAGCGAGAGCGCCTCCAGGATGCTGCCGCGACGGTCAGCCGGGAGAGCGTCGAAGATACGGTCGAACTTCGCTCGGCGTGATTCGGCGATGTTCGCGTTCGCCGTCATGCCACGTTTCGTGAGATGCAGCCGGACGAAGCGGGAGTCGCGCTCATCTCGCACTCGCCGAATCCAGCCCCGCCCTTCGAGCATGCCGGCGATTCGGGAGACGGTGCTCTTTTCGAGTCGGAGCCGAGCTGCCAAGCCGTTCTGCGTCAGCCCGGGCTCGCGTGCGATCTCCAACAAGGCGTGCGCCTCTGCGACGGAGACCGGCTGCCCGCAGGGAGTCTGATCCGGCTTGTGCAGCCCAAGCGATCGCACGAGTTGGACCATGTTTTCTTGAAAGGCCGCTTCGAGAGCATCTTTTGTCCATGAGCTAGTCGCTGCCACGGTAGTTTTACTATACAACTAAATGGTTCAAGAACACAACTATTAGCAGCGCCCCCTTTGTCGAAGATCCAGAAGCAAGCGGGCGTGCTCTCGCCAAGGCGTTGCCACACACGAGAGGCTCGCGGGCACGGCCCTATCTATGAGCGATCGTTTCCGCGAGTGCTCGAACTCTTGCCTTGACCATTTCGCGAATCTCGCGGACCCGTTCGGGCGGCTGGCCTTTTGGATCGGGAAGGCCCCAATCGTCGTCGATGCGAGGGACGCCCTCCACGTCGCAACCCATCGTGACGATGCGATCGGCGTTGAGAGCGCTTTCACCGTCAAGGAGCTTCGGCCGGGCGCCAGAGATGTCGATGCCGTCCTCCGCCATCGCGGCGATGACGCCCGGGTCCGGCTCAGCCGCGGCGATCGTGCCGGCGGAGGCGACTTCGACGCGATGGCCCACGAAGTGCCGCATGTACGCCTCGGCCATCTGCGAACGGCCGGTGTTGTGCCGGCACACGAACAGCACCGACGGCACGAGAATCTTTTCCATGGCCATCACGTCGACGAGGGCGCCGTCGAGGCGTCCCTGCTCGCGGAACGTGCCGACCTCGCGGTAGCCGAGCTTACGGTACAGGCCCTGGCCTTGCGCGTTGAATGAGAACGTGAAGAGCACGATCTTGTGGAAGCCGTATTCCTTCGCGCGCCGCTCTAGTTCGCGCAGCAGCAGCGAGCCGACGCCGGTTCCGCGCGCCGCCCGCTCGACGTACACGGAGAGATCCGCGACGCCGCGGTACGCGCAGCGGTGCGAGTACGGGTTCAGCGACGCCCAGCCGACGATCCGGTCGTCGGGGTCGGTCGCGGCGAGAACAGCGTAGCGTCCGTCGTGCTCCGCCCACCACGCCGTCATGTCGTCGGCGTCCTTCGGCTCCTCGTCGAGCGTGGCGACGCGGTCCTCGATGCCTTGGTTGTAGATGCGCCGGATGGCGTCTAGGTCGTCTTGGTCGGCGCTACGGACGCGCTGCGCCGTGGGCGATGCCGTGTGCACGGGGTTCCTCCGGATGCGGCAGGACGACGGACTTCGCCGTCGTCCGCAGTGCGGGCGACAGGTACGCGAACAGGGCGGTGGCGGTGAACGCGCCGAGCAGTTGTGCCAGGACGAACGCGGGGGCGTCGGCGGGCCGGATGCCGGCGAACGTGTCGGTGAATGAGCGCGCGATGGTCACCGCCGGGTTGGCGAACGACGTGGAGGGCGTGAACCAGTACGCGCCGACGATGTAGGCGGCCACCGCGTACGGTGTAGCGGCCGAACGCGACCGTGCGCATCCCCAAATGATGGCGAGGAGCCCGAACGTCGCGACGAACTCGCTGACGAGCATCGGTGCACCGCTGCGGGCGTGATGCGACACGAAGAAGAGTGGTAGCCCGAACATGCCGTCCGCGAGCGCCGTGCCAGAGAGGGCGCCGAGGGTCTGGGCGACGACGTAGGGTCCCACATTCGTCCACGGGAGGCCACCCTGCCACGCGTCGGCGATCGTCACCGCCGGGTTGAGGTGCGCGCCCGAGATCGGGCCGAACGCGAGGATGAGCGCGACGAGCGCGCCGCCGGTGGCGAGAGCATTGGCGAGCAGCACGAGGCCGACGTTGCCGCCACACAGCCGCTGGGCCATGATGCCCGAGCCGACGATCGCGGCGAGCAGCAGAGCGGTGCCGACGAACTCGGCGGCGACCGCCCTTGGGTTCATGCGGTGCGGCAGCAGCTCAGGTCCTCGTCGTTGCGCGCCGCGGTGTCCTGGTGCACGACGTAGGTCTCCCAGCGGCGGCCTTCCGGATCGGAGGCCCAGACCTTGGTCTGGTTCGCGTAGCAGCACGTCTCTTCGCGCTCGACTTCGATGGGGTAGTCGGCGGCGGAGAGGCGTGCGATCTGCGCATCGACCGCGTCGACGGAATCGACGACGATACCGAAGTGCTGGCCGGGTCCGGCAGTCGCCGTCGGCTCGAGGTCGAGCGCGAGTTCGAGGGCGGGGAGATCAGTGACGAACAGAGCGTAGTCGGCGAGGATCTTCTCGGGCTTCGCGTCCAGGAGCGTGGAGTAGAAGGCGATGGCGGCGTCGAGATCGCGCGTGGCGAGGTTGAGGTGCATCTTCATGCGGGGACTCCCTCCGGGAGAGCGGAGCGGACAGCGCCATCGAGGCGAGCGTGCGCGTCGGCGGCCAGGCGATAGTAGACCCACGTGCCGCGGCGCTCACACGTGACGAGGCCGGCCTCTCTCAAGATGCGCAGATGGTGCGAAACCGTGGGCTGGTTCAGCGGGAGGCCGGACGTGAAATCGCAGACGCAGACCTCATCCTCGGATCGCGCGAGCGTGGCGAGGATCGTCAGCCGGTGCGGATCGGCAAGGGCCTTGAACAGGGCCGCACCTAGGGAGCGGTCGACTGAGTCCACGACGGCCGGAGGGCAACACCGCTGCATCGACATAGGTCGATATTAAAGCGCTATATCGGCAATTGTCAATATAGTGCCGACCCCTTTCCGCGGCCGCACGAGGCCGCCGGGGAGCCTCCGAAAGCTAAGCGCCGAGGCCGGTCGCGCGGGCGCGCACGGCGGCGACGTCGAGTTCCGGCGTGAGCTGATCGGGATCGACGACCAGCTCGATCAAGGACGCGCGACCGGCGGCGCGAGCGCGCGCGAAGGCGTCGGGGAACTGCGCCGTCGTCTCGACCCGCTCGGCGTGGACGCCGAAGGCGCGCGCGTAGGCGACGAAGTCCGGATTCGTCAGATCGGTCGCGATCACGCGGGTGGGATAGACGCGCTCTTGGTGGGCACGGATGCTCCCGTACGAGCCGTTGTTGATCACGATCACGATCGGATCGAGCCCGTAGCGCACCGCGGTGACCAGCTCTTGGCCCGTCATCAGAAAGCAGCCATCGCCGGCGAAGTCGATGACGATGCGCTCGGGGTGCACCAGCTTGGCGGCGATCGCCGCCGGCAACCCGTAGCCCATCGAGCCGCTGTTCGGCGCGAGCTGCGTGTGAAATGGCTGATACTGATAGTAGCGATGGACCCAGATCGTGTAGTTGCCGGCGCCGTTGGTGACGATCGCATCGGCCGGCAGCACCTCGCGCAGGTGCGCCATGACGGCGGTCAGGTCGAGCGCGCGCGTGCTCGGCGTGCTGCGCAGCCGGCGCTGGTAATCCGCCTGAGCGGCAGCCGCCCAGTCGGACCAGGCCGGTGCGGTGCGCGGCGGGAGCGCCGCTAGCGCTCGCACCGTCGTCGCAGGTCCAGCGACGATCGGCAGGTCGGCCTCGTAGACGCGGCCCAGCTCCTCGCTGCCGGGATGGACGTGGACGAGCTTCTGCGTTGGCTTGGGGATCGCGAGCAGCGTGTAGCCGTTGGTCGAGGTCTCGCCTAACCGCGGCCCGATCGCCAGCAGCAGGTCGGCGTCACGAATGCGCTGCGCGAGCGCGCGGTCCATCCCGAGGCCCGCGTGCCCGGCGTACAGCGGATGGCGGTTGTCGAACAGATCCTGACGGCGAAAGGTCGTCACGACCGGCAGTCCCTGCGCCTCGGCGAACGTCTGCAAGTCGGTGCACGCCGCGGCGTCCCAACAGCTGCCACCGACGAGCGCGAGCGGACGCTGCGCCTGGTCGAGCATCGCGGAGACGCGCGCGATCTGCTCGGGTGAGGGGCTCGGTGCGGCGACGGCGAGTGGCTCGACGTCGGCGACGTCGACCATCTCGGTCAGCACGTCTTCGGGGATCGCCAGCACGACCGGGCCGGGCCGGCCGGAGAGCGCGGTCGCGAAGGCGCGGCCGATGTACTCGGGGATGCGGCGCGGGTCGTCGATCTGCTCGGCCGCCTTCGCCAAGGTCGAGAAGGTCGTCCGCACGTCGATCTCCTGCCAAGCCTCGCGACCGAGGTGCGCGCGCGCGACCTGTCCGACCAACAGCACCAGCGGCGTCGAGTCTTGTTTCGCCGTGTGGATGCCGATCGCGGCGTGTGCGGCGCCGGGTCCGCGCGTCACCATGCAGACGCCGGGGCGACCGGTCAGCTTCCCGTAGGCCTCGGCCATGTGCGCGGCCGCGCCCTCGTGGCGGCAAACGATGAAGCGCATC
Source organism: Vulcanimicrobiaceae bacterium (assembly GCA_050010375.1). Taxonomy (GTDB): domain Bacteria; phylum Vulcanimicrobiota; class Vulcanimicrobiia; order Vulcanimicrobiales; family Vulcanimicrobiaceae; genus Vulcanimicrobium. Next base: position 4,362 of record JBEKLD010000018.1, on the reverse strand, counting down.
GCGTCGCGCCGGTCGTAGAGCGCGTCGAGCGCGCCGAGAAAGCTCTCACCGGGGACGCCGAAGATCACGTCGACGCCGTGCTGTGCCAGCGCGGCGACGAGGACCTCGCCGCCGCTGCGCGTCTTCGCGGCCGCCGAGACGCTCGTCTCGATCATTAGCGGCGCAAGACGACCGACTCGCGGCGGTACTCCCAGCCCGCCCGCTCCAGCTCCGGCGTCTCGCTCGTCTCGAGCGGATACCCGATGCAGAGATACGCTGTCAGCCGCCAGGCGGCGGGGACGTCGAGCGCCGTGGTGACGGCGGCCGGGTCCAAGATCGAGACCCACCCGACGCCCAGACCGCGCGCGCGCGCCGCCAACCAGAGGTTCTGCACCGCGGCGACCGTCGAGTAGGCGAGGGTCTCGGGCATCGTCGCGCGGCCCAGGCCGCGGCCGACCGCCGTCGACTCGTCGGTGAAGACGGCCAGCTGCACCGGCGCGTCGTCGAGCCCGGCCAGCTTCAGCCCCGCGTAGAGGCGCGCAGTTTCGCCCGCGTAGCCGCCCAGCGCCTCGGCGTTCGCCGCCTGAAAGCTCGCGCCGACCGTCGCCCGGACCTGATCGCCCTCGACCAAGACGAAGCGCCAGGGCTGACTGTAGCCGACCGACGGCGCGCAGTGCGCGGCGTCGAGCAGCTCCTCGATCAGGTGCGGCGCGAGCGGGTCGCGGGCGAAGCGCCGCACGTCGCGGCGCAGGTGCAGCAGCCGGTCGAGGTCGCGCACGAAGGCCGTTTCGAACGCCGCGGATTGCATCACCGCTCCCCCTTCGCCATCTCCCGGGCGCTCCCGCCGGGACGGCGCTTCGACCGCTCGCCTGCTGGGTAGGAGACCCGCGGTGAGAGGGAGACGACGGGTCGCGCCGATGGGGCACGACCTGCAGGCGCGTGCCGTGCACGAGGAGATCGCCTTCGGCTCGGGGATCGTCGCCGGCGCGTCGGACAACGACCCCACCACGGTCGCGACGCTGGCCGTCATCGGCTCGACCACTACCTACGAGCTGGGCTGGCTCGCGCTGCTGATCATCCCGATGCTGGCCGTCGTCCAGGCGGTCGCGGCGCAGGTCGGCGCGGTCTCGAAGCGCGGGCTCGAGGATTGCGTGCGCGCGGAGTACGGCCGCGGCTGGGCGATCGCGGCCTTGGCCTCGCTGCTCGTCGTCAACCTGCTGACGCTGGCGGCCGACCTCGAGGGCGGCGGCGCGGCGTTGGGGATGCTGACCTCCGTCCCGTACCAGTGGTGGCTGATCCCGCTGGCCGCGCTGACGGTCGGCGTGCTGATCTTCAGCACCTACACCGCGATCGAGCGCGTGTTGCGCTACGTGGCCCTGCTGTTTCTCACCTACGTCGGCGCGGCGATCTTGGCGCACCCCGACTGGCATCGGGTCCTGCTCGACTCGTTCGTGCCGCACTTCAGCTTCGACCGCAACACGGTCGCCGGCGCGCTGGCGCTCCTCGGCACGACGCTGACCGCGTACGCCTACGTCTGGGAGACGATCTCGCAGAGCGAGGAGAAGCCGCCGCTGCGACGCCTCGGTCTGGTGCAGGTCGACGCCGCGCTCGGAATCGTCGTCGCCGGATTGACGTTCTGGTTCATCCTGATCGCGACCGGCGCGACGCTGGGCGTCCACCACAAGACCGTGCAGACGGCCGAGGAAGCCGCGCAGGCGCTCGCGCCGTTCGCCGGAAAGTACGCCGAGTTGATCTTCGCACTCGGCCTGTTGGGCTCGGCGCTGATCGCCGTCCCTGTCATCGCCGGTACCTGCGCGTACGTCGCCGCGGAGATGTTCGGCTGGCGCCGCAGTCTCGACGCGACCTTCAACCACGCCCGCGCCTTCTACCTGACGCTGATCGCCTGCGTCGCCATCGCGACCGCGATCGGCTTCGGCGGCGTCAAGCCGATCACGCTCCTCTTCTACAGCGGGATCGCGGGTGGGATCGCGACCCCGTTCACGATGGCGCTGATGCTGCTGGTCGGCCGGAACCCCAAGACGATGGGCAAGCACCGTGTCCGCCCCTGGCTCGCCGTCAGCGGCTGGTGCGTCACCGGGATCGTCACGCTCGCGAGCGGCGTCTACCTCGTCCAGACGGTCGCCGGTACCTGAACCGCGGCGTGCACGAAACAATCGACCGTGGGCCAGGCTAGATGGGGGCAGTGAGAGACCGGGTCGCCCTGATCTTGACCGCCCTGACGGCGGCCTTCCATTTGGCCGTCGCTAATCGCTACGACCTCTTCCGCGACGAGCTGTACTTCATCGTCTGCGGGTGGCATCCGGCATTCGGCTACGTCGATCAGCCGCCGCTGGTTCCGCTGCTCGCGGCCGGTCTCTACGATCTCGGCGGGCAGACCTGGGTCGTCCGCCTCCCGGCGGTCTTCGCCGCCGCGGCCCTGGTGTGGCTCGTCATCGCGTTCGTCCGGCTGCTGGGCGGCCGCGACGGCGCCGCCTGGATCGCCGGCATCGCGGCCGCGCTCGCTCCGATGCTGATGGGGCTGACCGCGACCTTCAACACCACGACCTTCGAGCCGCTGGTGTGGACGCTGCTCGCCTATGCGATCGCGCGCGCGGTCCTGCTCGACGACCGGCGCGCGCTCGTGTGGGGCGGTGCGGTCGCCGGGCTGGCGATGGAGGCGAAATACGCCCTGCCGTTGTGGCTGGCAAGCCTCGCGCTCGCCCTCGCGGTCTTTCCTGAACGGCGTCTCTTCCGCTACCGCGAGCTGTGGCTGGGTCTGGGCATCGCGGTCGTGCTTGCCGTTCCATCCGTCGTCTGGCAGGCACTGCATGGATTCCCGTTCGTCGAGCTGGTGCGCAACGCGCACTATAAGGACCTGGTCGTCCCGCCGCTGGCGTTCGTCGTCAATCAGATCGTCGTCTTCAACCCGGTTTTCGCGCCGATCTGGCTCGGCGGTCTGATCGCGCCCTTCGTGCGGCGCGATCTCCACGCGATGCGGTTCGTCGCGGTCGCCTTCGCGATCGCGGCTGTGGCGACCATCGTCGGCCACGGCAAAGACTACTATCTCGCCCCGGCGTACCCGCCGCTGCTCGCGATCGGCGGCGTCGCCTTCGAACGACGCGTCCGCAACGTCGTCTTCTGCACCGCCTACCTCGCGGTGGCGGTTGCCCTCTCGATCATCATCGCGCCGCTCGCGCTCCCCATCCTCTCGCCGGATCTCCTGGTCGCCCACGAGCAGCACCTCCATGTCACCGCCCACGCGCAGGAGCGCGGTGACGCCGGCGATGCGATCCCGCCGACCCTCGCCGACATGCTCGGCTGGCACGACTTCGTGCGCCAGGTCGGTGTCGCGTACGACTCGCTACCGCCGAACGAACGCGCCCGCACCTCGATCGTCGCCGACAACTACGGCGAAGCGGCGGCGCTCGACGTCTACGGTTCCGCCTATGGGCTCCCACCCGCGCTCAGCGGCCACAACGAATACTTTCTCTGGGGTCTGCGCGGCCAGGACCCCGTGAACATCCTGCGCGTGCAGAACAACCCGGAACAACTCCGCCCGTACTGCGCGTCGATGACGGTGCTCGGCACGACGGAGTCACCCTACGCGCGGGGCTTCGAGAACGGCAAGGCGATCGCGTTCTGCCGCGGCCTGCACCCGAGTCTCTCGACCCTCTGGCCGGATCTCAAGGTCATCATCTGATCGCCGTCAGACGCTGAGCAGCGGGACCACGTCGTCGGGTGAGTCGGTCGCGGTCGAGCCGGCCCGCACGACGGTGCCGCGCTGCATCACGTAGTAGCGGTCGGCGACCGACCAGGCGAAGTCGAGGTGCTGCTCGACCAGCAGCAACGCGATGCCCCGCTCGCGCCGGATCGTGCCGAGCGCGTCCTCGATCTCGGCGACGATCGAGGGCTGAATCCCCTCCGTCGGCTCGTCGAGCAGCAGCAGCTGCGGCTCACCCAGCAACGCGCGGCCGAGGGCGAGCTGCTGCTGCTCGCCGCCGCTGAGCACGCCGCCGGCCCGCGAGCGCAGCCGCGCCAGCGTCGGAAAGAGGACGTAGATCTCGGCCAGCGTGACGCCGCGCTGCTCGTGACGGCCCGCCAGCGCGGTCTCGCCCAGCCGCAAGTTCTCCTCGACGGTGAGGTGTGGAAAGATGCCGCGCCCTTGCGGGACGTAGCCGATTCCGGCGCGCGCGCGGCGGTAGGCCGGCAGCCGGCCGAGATCGAGGTCGTCGAAATGCAGGCTGCCCGCGTTGGCCGGGTGGAGGCCGACGATCGTGCGCAGCAGCGTCGTCTTGCCGACGCCGTTGCGGCCGAGGAGCGCGACGGCCTCACCGGCCTCGACCGTGAGCCCGATCCCGGTGAGCACCTGGCTCAGACCGTAGG
>JBEKLD010000017.1:0-32209 GCA_050010375.1 Vulcanimicrobiaceae bacterium | reverse complement strand
CGGCCGATGCGGTCGGTCGTCGAGGGCGGCGGCGCTGGATCGACGTCGTCGCGGAACGCGCCGGTCGCATCGAACGCGTTCGCCCCGCTGGCGAGGTCCTCGAAGACCGGACTTCGCGCCCCGCCGTTCGGGACGAGCACGAGTCGAACGCGATCGTTCTGCAGCACGACGTCGGCGAACCCGTCCGCGAAGACGTCAGCATTCCACGCCTCCGCCTTCCCGGCCGCGACGGCACGCAGCCCGGCGAGCGGGACGTGCGCGTGCGGCGAGAGCGCGACGACGCTGCGCGGCAGCGGGGCCGGTGGCCCGTACACCGGGATGTGCCGGCCGTCGACGACGGTCGCCGTCGTGCGGAGGCCCTCGAACACAAGGCGCCCGCTGCGTGGTGCCACGGTGATCGTCTTGCCAGTGACGGTGTCGGGAACGCGGGCGACCTTCGTCGTGCTCCAATTGACGACGACGGTGAAGGATGCGTCGATGCCAGCGAGATGCGCCAGCGTCACGTCGGCGAAGCGCGGGTCGGGCGCGGCCGGTACGGCCGCGACGACGCGCCCACCGTTGCGCGCGTAGGCGGCGATCCGCGCGCGCGAACGCGCGTCGAGGTGGGTCTGCGGCGGGACGACGAGCCACGGCGTGGGTGGGATCGCTGCGGCGTGCGGGTCGACCAGCGCGCACGCGAGCCCGGCGGCGCGACACGCCTCGAGCGCGCGTTGTGTCGCGGCAACCGCCGTGGCGATCGCGTCGTTTCCCGCCGGCCCGGGATCGGACGCCGCCGGCCAGACGATCGCACCGTCGGTCACCCGATGCGTGCGTGCGAGCAACGGCCCGAAACGCCCGACGAGGTCACCGAAATCACGGGTTGCGTAGTAGCGGGTTTCCCGACGTTCTTCCCAACTCGAATAGGGGAGGGCGGCATCCCAGGCATACAGCGCGTTTGAAAACGGCGCCTCCCAACCGAACGGGGCCAACGTATCCTGCAACGGGAAGTCGACGACGCCTTTCGCGCCCCACGCCAGCAGCTCGAACAGCGCGAGCGTCGTGTTCGACGGATCGGCCGGGCGCGGGAGGGGATCCTCGGGCGCGGCGAGCCAGCCGGCTTGGAACTCGCTCATCGCGAGCGGGGCGTGCGCTTGTGTGGTCAGCAGCGCGGTCGCGAAGTCGAGCTCGGTGCGGTCGTGCGCGCCGATCAGCTCGGCGTCGCTCTGATACCAGTTGCCCATCGCCCAGACCGGCGACGCGGCCGGAACCTTCATGTCGTAGGTGTTGATGAAGACCGGCGTGCGCGAGCCGATGACGCCGCGGACCTGGTCGCGCAGCCAGCGCAGATACGCCTGGAAGTGGGGCGCCGGGTAGGTGTCGTTGTCGATGTATGCGCCTTGGTCATCGTCGAGCTGGACCGCCAGGACGCGATCGGCGACGGGGCGGAACTCCGCCAGCGCGTGACGCAGCCAGCGCGCGGCGTAGTAGCGATGCGTGGCGTTGCCGAGCCACTGCGCCGCGGCGTCGTCGCTGTGCGCGTTCTGGAGCGTCGCGGTTGCGGGATAACGCCCTTCGAGGACGTCGTGGAGCGGCATCGCGTAGTCCCGACGCGTCAGCAGCCAAGCGGGATAGCCGCCGTTGCGCCACTCGTTACGGATCACCGGACCGGGCCGCACGATGAAGAAGAAGCCGAGCTCCTTCCCGAGGCGCAGGACCTCGCGCAGGTCGCGGCGCGGGTTCGTGCGGCCGTCGAAGTCGAACTCGCCGTCGGCCAGCTCGTGCCAGTTCCACGGGACGTAGAGATCGAGCGTATTCGCGCCGAGGTCGCGCATGTAGAGCATCGAGTCGCGCCATTGCGACCTGGGGAGCCGCTCGTAGAAGAACGCGCCGCCGAAGAAGAAGAACGGCTTCCCGTCGACGCGGAGCTGCGGCGTGCCGCCGCGCTCGACGAGGACGGCGTGGCCGAAGTCCGGCGCACGCGCGGGCGAACCGGCCCCAAGGGTCAGAAGCGCAAGTCCGGCGGCGACGCCACGGCGCAGGCCCACCCAGCGGTTCATCCGAACGCCTTCGCCGTCTCGTGAACGATCTCTCGCTCCTCCTGGGCCTGCGCGGGCAGGTGCATATCGACCAGGTCGACAGTCCCGCGCTGCGCGATAACCCGCTCGGCGATCCGTCGGTCCGGCCGCTGGGTGTCTATACGCCGCCCGGTTACGATCCGCAGGGCTCGCGCGCGTATCCGGTGCTGTACTGCCTGCATGGCTACGGTGGCGACGTCGCCACGCTGGTCTCGGCCCGGCCCTGGGAGACCAACGTCGTGCAGTGGGCCGACCGGCTGATCGTCGAGGGCCGAATGCCGCCGGCGATCGTGGCGCTCGTCGACGGCCTGACGCGCCTGGGGGGCTCGCAGTACGTCGACTCAGTCCACAACGGTGACTACGCGACCTACGTCGTGCGCGACGTCGTCGGCCACGTCGACGCGCACTACCGCACCCTCGCGCGCGAGGGCGGGCGCGCCGTCTTCGGTAAGTCCTCCGGCGGCTTCGGCTCGCTGCACCTCGCGCTCGCACATCCCGGCACGTTCGCGGCCTTCGCCTCGCACAGCGGCGACGCGTACTTTCCGTACTGCTATCCGATCGAGTGGCCGGCGGCGATGATCACGCTCGAGCAGCACGGCTCGATCGCCGCGTTCGTCGAGGCGTTCGTCGCGCGGCACAAGCGTCCACCGGCGTTCCTGGCGACGATCAACCAGCTCGGGATGGCGGCGGCGTACTCGCCGCGCGCCGCTGAACGCTGGGCGCTCGACCTGCCGTGGGACGGGCGGACCGGGGCAATGCGCGAGGAGGTCTTCGCGCGCTGGCTGGCCTTCGATCCGGTCGAGCGCGTCGCTACCGGTCGCGCCGCGCTGGCACGGCTACGGTTGCGCTACCTCGACTGCGGGACACGCGACGAGTACGGCCTGTTCGTTGGGGCTCGCGTGTTCGCCGCGCGCGCGCGAGAGCTGGGCCTCGAGGTTCGGCACGAAGAGTTCGACGACGACCACCGCAACGTCGGCTACCGCCACGAGATCTCGCTCCCCGCGCTCGCCGAGGTCCTCGACCGGGACGAGACGGCGAGCGCGGGCCGGCGTCAGTTGCCCGACGGGTGACCTTGCTGGGCCGCGCGCAGGGCGCGCATCCGCTCGTTGCTGAGGTTCACCATCAGCACGAAGCGGCCGGGGTCCTTCGAGCGCATCATCCCCCCGCCGGGGCGACGAGCGCCGCCTTGACCGGCGGCAGCGTTGGGAGCGTACTGCGCTCGCAGGGCAACCATCGCCGCGGACATCTTGTCGCGCTCGCCGAGCACCGCCTTGACTTCGGCGGGGCTGAGGATGGCGTCGACCTGCTGCATGGCGGCGGCCAAGTCGGTGTCGGTGCCGGCGTTGACGCCGTCGGCGATCTTCTGGATCTGCGCGCGATGGTCGGCCGAAAGGTCGGCCATCACCGCGGCCTTGGTGTCGTCGCGCACCTTCTCCATCGCCGCGCGGGCGGGATTCGGGCTCGCGGCCGCGTCGCCGCCCGCGCCGGCTTGTGCCTGCGCGTTCGAGCTGCAGCCGGCCAGCGTCACGGTGCCCGCCATGACGGCCACGGCGAGGGCGGATAAGAACTGTCTCATGGAGACGAGGATAGCGTGCGTTCCCGGGGGATTCCTAGGAACGGTGTGAGAGTCCGGGGAGAGGGACGCTCGGGCGCGCACGGCGGGCCAAGCGTGGGCTCAGCGGGTCGGAACTTCGGCCAGGGCACGGGTCGCGTCGAGCGCCGCGCGCAGGTCCGCGACGAGGTCCGCGACGCCCTCGATGCCGACCGAGAGCCGCATCAGGCTGTCGGTGATGCCGCGCCGCTCGCGCTCGGCGGGCGGGATCGAGCCGTGGGTCATCCGAGCCGGCACGCAGAGCAGCGACTCGACGCCGCCCAGCGACTCGGCGAGCGCGAACAACCGTACGTGCCGAGCGAAGGCGAGCGCGCGCTCGACCGGGCCGCGCGGCACGAACGAGACCATCCCGCCGAAACCGCGCATCTGCCGCCGAGCCAGCGCGTGCTGCGGATGCGAGGGGAGGCCGGGATAGTAGACCCGCGCGACGTCGTCGCGCGCGGTCAGGAACTCCGCCACGGCCTGCGCGTTGCGCTCGTGCTGCTGCATCCGCAGCGCCAGCGTCTTCGCGCCGCGCAGCGTCAGGAACGCGTCGAACGGGCTGGGCACGCCGCCGACGGCGTTCTGATGGAACTTCACTTGCTCGGCAAGCGCGTCGTCGTTGGTGACGACCACGCCGCCGACGACGTCGCTGTGGCCGCCGATGTACTTCGTCGTCGAGTGGACGACGACGTCGGCGCCGAGCGCCAGTGGCGATTGGAAGTACGGCGAGGCGAAGGTGTTGTCGACGGCCAGGATCTGTCCGGGCGCGCGCAACGCGGCGACGGCTGCGATGTCGGCGAGCGAGAGCAGCGGGTTCGTCGGCGTCTCGAGCCAGAGCAGCTTGGTGTTCGGCCGTAGCGCCGCGCGCACGGCATCGAGGTCGCGCATGTCGACGTAGCTGAAGGTCAGACCGTAGCGGACGAGGACTTTCGAGAAGAGCCGGTAGGTACCGCCGTAGAGGTCGTCGCCGACGACGACGTGGTCGCCGGCCGAGAGCAGGTTCATCGTCGCCGACGTCGCCGCCATCCCCGAGGCGAAGGCGAAGCCGTGGCGGGCCTCCTCGAGTGCGGCGAGTTGGCGCTCGAGCGCAAGGCGCGTCGGGTTGATGGTGCGCGAGTAGTCGAAGCCCTTGGTGACGCCGACTTCCTCGAGGGTGTAGGTCGAGGTCGCGTAGATCGGGACGATCGTCGCGCCGGTCGCCGGATCGGCGTCCTGTCCGACGTGGATCGCGCGGGTGGCGAAGTCCAACGTGCCCTAGACCGTCTGGGCGGAGAGAAAGGAGATGATGTCCTGGCGCGTGACGACGCCGACCGGGCGGCCACCGTCGGTCACGACGATCGCCGAGTTCGCCATCGTGAGCAGCTTGTACGCGCGACCGACCTCGATGTCGTGCTCGAGCATCGGGAAGGCGCGGCCCATGACGTCGCCGACCGGTTTGTGAACGATGTCGGCGTGGTCGAAGACAGCCTGCATCACCGCGACGTCGTTGATCGAGCCGACGACCTCGTGCCCGCGCACGACCGGCAGCTGCGAGATCTGGTAGCGCCTCAGCAGGTCGAGCGCCTCCTTCACCGCCGTCTGTTCGGTGACGGTGATCAGCGGTGGGAGGGGCTGCTTCGTTCGCAGGACGTCGCCGACGGTGTCCTTGCGGCGCTCGTCCTCGAGGAAGCCGTTGGTGCGCATCCACTCGTCGTTGAAGATCTTCGACATGTAGCCGCGCCCGGAGTCGGGCATCATCACGACCATGACCGCGTCGCGCGGGAGGTCTTTGGCGACGCGTGCGGCGGCGGCGACGGCCGTCCCGGACGAGCCGCCGACCAAGAGGCCTTCCTCGCGCGCGATGCGGCGCGCCATCAAGAAGCTCTCCTTGTCGGTGATGCGCAGGATCTGGTCGATCACGCGCATGTCGACGGTCTGGGGGAGGTAGCTCATCCCGATCCCCTCGACCTTGTACGACTTGGGCGTGTCGCCGCTGTAGATCGAGCCCTCCGGATCGGCGCCGACGACCACGATGGTGGGACTCTTCTCCTTGAGGAAGCGCGCGGTCCCCGAGATCGTCCCGCCCGTCCCCATCCCGCTGACGAAGTGGGTGATCTTGCCGCCGGTCTGCTCCCAGATCTCGGGACCCGTCGTCACGTAGTGCGCGCCGGGGTTCATCGCGTTGTGCCACTGGTCGGGTTGGATCGCGCCGGGGATCTCGGCGGTCAGCCGGTTTGCCACGCCGTAGTACGACTCCGGCGAGTCGTTGGGAACGTTGGTCGGCGTGATCACGACCTCGGCACCATAGGCCTTGAGCAGGTCGATCTTCTCGGCCGACATCTTGTCGGGCATGACCAGGATGCAGCGGTAACCGCGGATCGCCGCCGCCATCGCGAGGCCCGTCCCGGTGTTCCCGGAGGTCGCCTCGATGATCGTCGCGCCGGGCTTGAGGATGCCGCGCCGCTCGGCGTCCTCGATCATCGCGACGGCCGGGCGGTCTTTGACCGACCCACCCGGGTTGACGTACTCGACTTTTGCCAAGACCAGACACGGCGAGCCGTCGATGACGCGATTCAGGCGGATCAACGGGGTACGACCAACAGCGTCGAGTGCGTTCTCGTAGTACGTCATTCCGGCCGCCGGGCGGGGTTCGGTCATGGCCATTGGTGGGACGGCGTTCCGCAACTTCGCGGGGGCTGCCTGCGTCACTAGGAGTGTCCGGGTCGTGTTCGGGAGGGGGTACAGATGGCCACCGATTTCCGCAGTGGTGAGTTTCCACGTCGCGGCCGCGAAGCGGTCGACGGCTACCTATGGTTGGCACGGGTCTTCGACAAAGCACGTGCGGGCCGGCGCGGGACGATCCACGATTACATCTATCCCTGCCCGATGGACCGCGGGGTCTTCGACCGCTGGGGGATCACGGCGCGGATGTTCGACGCCGCCCTCGAGACGTGTCAGACCGACGACGAGATCTTGGCTTGGCTGAAAGCTCGCGTCCCTGAGGCACGCCAGCAGGAAGCGAACCGCTGGCTGCTCGACGAGAAGCGCGCCAGCCTCGATAAGCAGGACGCGGAAGAGGGCGTCGTCGTCGCCTAGCGCGAACGGCGGCCGCGTGACCCAGGCGCGCGCTCTCTTCCTGGCCCTGTCGCTCGGACTCTTGGGAGGCTGCAACGCCAACCAGGTTCCGTCGGCCCAGAACTATGGCACGATCCAAGGCCGCGCGTACGACAGCGCGACCAACCAGGGCGTCGCCGGGGTGATCGTGACGGTCGACGCGATCGACAGCGCGACGACCGCCGCCGACGGCACCTACAAGATTCCGAACATCCCCATCGGCGAGTACGACCTCACCGCCGCGGCTCCGTCCGGCTATGCCGTTGGGGCGATTCCCGATGCCAGCGGCAGCCTCGTCGCCGGCCAGTCGATCTCGGTCGACGTCCCGCTCACCAAGCAGTAGTGCGGGTCGTCGTCGCCCCCGACAAGTTCAAGGGGAGCCTCGATGCCGCCGCCGTCGCCGCCGCCCTCGCGGCCGGCCTGCGAGACGTCGTCCCCGGCGTGGTCTGCGATCTGGTCCCGATGGCTGACGGCGGCGACGGAACGGTCGCCGCTTTTCTGGCCAGCGGTGCGGCGGCGCGCCGCCTGCGGGTCGCCGGCCCGCTCGCCGATCCGGTTGAGGCGACCTACGCGCGCGAGGGGACGACGGCCGTCATCGAGATGGCGGCGGCCTCCGGACTCGCGCTGCTGCGGCGCCGCCGACGCGACCCACGCCGCGCGACGACGTACGGGACGGGGGAGCTGCTGCGCGATGCGCTCGACGGCGGCGCGCGCACGATCGTCCTGGGGATCGGCGGGAGCGCGACGGTCGACGGCGGCGCCGGTGCCTTAGCCGCGCTGGGCGTGCGGTTCCTCGACGCGCAGGGCTACCTGCTGGTCCCCGTCCCGGCGGCGCTGGCGGCGCTCGAGCGGGTCGATCTGAGCGAGCTGGATCCGCGGTTGGCTGACATCGACCTCGCCGTCGCCTGCGACGTCGACAACCCGCTGCTGGGCCGGCACGGCGCGGCGGCGGTCTACGGTCCGCAGAAGGGCGCCTCGGCGGCCGACGTCGCGTTCCTCGATGGGATGTTGGCGCGGTTGGCGGACGCGCTGGCGGCGGCGACCGGCCGTGATCTGCGCGCGCTCCCCGGGGCAGGCGCAGCGGGCGGCCTCGGCTGGGCCTTGGCGAGTGTCTGCGGCGCGCGCTTGGAGTCGGGCGTCGCGCTCGTCGCGGAGGTGCGCGGCCTAGCGGAACGACTGGTCGGCGCCGACGCGTGCTGGACCGGCGAGGGCCGGATCGACGCGCAGACGCTGCGCGGCAAGGTCGTCGCCGGCGTCGCCGCGCTGGCGCGCGAGGCCGGCGTGCCGGTGGTCGCGTTCGGCGGCAGCGTCGACCTCGCGGTCGAGCCGGCGCTGCGCGAGCGTGGCGTGCGCTGCGTCCCGATCGTCCCGGGCCCGTTGCCGCTCCGCGTCGCGATGCGCGAAGGTGCCGCGAATCTGCGCGCCGCCGCCGCGCGCGTCGCCGCGCTCCAGTATGGAGGTTGATCTCAGGAGGGCTGTTCGCGTGGGCTCGTCGTGGCGGGGCGAAACTTCACGTAGGATGCGCGCTCGGCGATCATCTCGTCGATGATGTTGACGACGACGGCGGCGAGGCGGTCGGGATCGTGGCGGACGGTCTGGGTCTCGGAGATGACGGCGGCGCGGACGACCTTCACGCCGAGGCTGCGCAGCTCGGGATCGTCGAGGACGACCGGCGACTGGCCCTCCTCGGCGTAGACCTCGCGCAGCTTGCGCGGCAGCTGATCGTTGACCACGACGACGTCGCACAGCGTGGCGCCGGCGCCGGCGGCGAGCGCGCGCACGTGCGCGCTGGCGGTGTACCCGTCGGTCTCGCCGGGCTGGGTCATCACGTTGCAGACGTAGATCTTCACCGCGCTCGACGCCTCGATCTCGCGCGCGACCCGGTCGACCAGCAGGTTGGGCATGATCGAGGTGTAGAGTGAGCCGGGGCCGAGCACGATCGCGTCGGCTTCGCGGATCGCCGTGACGACGTCTTCGAGCGGCGCGGCGAACGGCGGATCGAGGAAGACGCGCGCGATCGAGCCACCGGCGGCGGAGATTCGCGACTCACCCTCGACGATGGTGCCGTCGGTCATCTCGGCGCACAACCGCGCGGTCGCGAGCGTCGAAGGCAGCACGCGGCCCTTGATGTTGAGCACCCGGCTCGATTCCTTGACCGCCCGGTCGAAGTTGCCGGTGATCCCGGTCATCGCGGCCAGGAACAGATTCCCGAACGAGTGGCCGCTGAGGCCCTCGCCTTCGGCGAACCGGTAGCGGAATAACTCGGTGACCAGCGCCTCGTCGTCGGCCAGCGCGACCAGGCAATTGCGGATGTCGCCGGGCGGCAGGACGCCGAGCTCTTTCTGCAAGCGCCCCGACGAACCGCCGTCGTCGGTGACGGTGACGACCGCGGTCAGGTTCGTGGTCAGCTTCTTGAGGCCGCGCAGCATCGTCGACAGGCCGGTGCCGCCGCCGACGACGACGATGCGGTAGCCCTGCTGCAGGCGGCGCTGGATGACCGCGTCGAGCATGCGGTTCGAGCCTTGCGGCGTCACCGCGCTGACGATCGCCGTCAGCCAGCGCCAGATCCCGAACGCGGCCAGCAGCGCGCCGACGCCCATGAAGATGTACGAGAGATACACCGGCGCGAAGAACTCCGCCACGACCGAATCGACCAGCTCGTTGATGCGCAGCGTCGTCCCTTCGTCGGTCACGTAGCGCGAGAGGCCGTTGACGAACAGCGCTGTGCCGATCACCGCGAGCAACAGCCAACGTTTGACGCCCAGCCCCGGCTGCAGCCAACGGGCGAGGTTCAGCGAGCGCCGCAGCCGGTCGCTCATCGGTCCAGATCCCGGGCGTCGAAGGTGGCGATCGCGCTGGTCGTCTCGCTCAGGTGCAGCTGCATGCGGCGGCCGAGGTAGACGCTGCGGTGGCGGCCGCCGGTACAACCGATCGCGATCCGCACCTGCGACTTCCCTTCGAGCCCGTAGCGCGGGACCAGAAAATCGAGCAGCGGCAAGACCCGGTCGAGGAACATCTGCGTATCGGGGATCGCTTCGAGGTAGGCGGCGACGGGGCCATCGTAGCCGGTCAGCTCGCGCAGCGCCTCGACGTAGTTCGGATTGGGGAGGAAGCGCACGTCGAACACGAGGTCGGCGTCGAGTGGGACGCCGTACTTGAAGCCGAACGCCACGATCGCGACGCGCAGCCGGCGCGCCTCGCTCCCGACGAAGGTCGTCCCGATGCGCTCTTTGAGCTCGCCGAGCGTCATGCGGCTGGTATCCCAGACGACGTCGGCGCGGTCGCGCACCGGCGCCAGCGCCGCACGCTCCGCGGCGATCGCCTCGCCGAGTCCGGCGCCGTCTTCGTGGAAGGGGTGCCGGCGGCGGGTCTCGCTGTAGCGCCGAATCAGCGTCGCGTCGTCGGCGTCGAGGAAAAGTACCTCGGGACGCTGCCCCGCGCTCTGCAGCGCGTCGATCGCCGCGGCGGGATCACCGAACGGACCGCCGGTCCGGACGTCGAGCGCGAGGGCTCCGTCGCGTTGGCCGGCCTCCAATGCCAGGTTGACGAACGGGGCGGCGAGGACCGGCGGCGCGTTGTCGAGGCAGGCGAAGCCGAAATCCTCGAATGATTTCATCGCCTGGCTCTTGCCCGCACCCGAGAGCCCCGTTACGATGACAAGACGGCGCATCGATGAAGCTCTTTTCGGCCGAGAAGGCCAATGCCCTCATCCCGGTCCTGGAGCCACTGCTCGAAGAGTTGTGGACGCGGCGCCGTGACCTGGCGATCCGGTTGCTCGAGACCGACCCGGAGCTGCGCGCCGGGCGCGCCGACGCGACCCGCGACCGGCGCCGGTCGCGCGCGTTCGCCGAGCTGAAGGCCGAGATCGTCCGGCTTATCAACCGGATCGAGGCGCACGGCTGCGTGGTGAAGGACCTGGACCTCGGGCTGCTCGACTTCCCGTCGATGCGCGAGGGCCGGCCGGTCTACCTGTGCTGGAAAGCGGGCGAGCGCGAGCTGACGCACTGGCACGGGACCGACGAAAGCTTCGCCGACCGCAAGCCCCTCTGAGGGCTCGGCTTAGGCCGTGACCGCCGCGGGGTCGACCTTGATGAAGTCCTCGGCCAGCCCTTGGAGGCGGACCTCGCCGAACTCGACCGTATAGGCCCCGGCGGCGAAGTCGGTCACCCGGCCCAGTTCGGGGACGTCGGCGAGCTGGGGGATCTTGGTGCGAATCTCGTCGGGCAGCTTCACGGTGTCGCCGACGTCGAGGGCCGGCTGGTCGAAGAGCTTCTCGAGGTCGCCCATCAGCAGCGCAAGCGGGATCCCGTAGCCCTCGCTGACTTGCTCGATCGTCTCGGTCTCGGAGATCGAGCAGTGCGAGCACCCGCCCAGGTGGAAGCGCGCGAAGACGCGGCGTGCGCCGGCATGGGTCTTGAACGCCTGCTCGACGGTCTGGTCTTTGGAGAAATGGGCCACGGTTGCCATCCTTCTCGATGACCGCGGCGCCGGCCCGCCGGTTGCATTCCGCCTCAGGCGACGAGCACGCCGAGCTGCCCCAGTGCGCGCGCCAACAGCTTCGAGACGTGGCTCTGCGAGAGGCCCAGCCGCCGGCCGATCTCGGTTTGCGTCAGACCGGCGCCGTAGGTGCCGAGCACGATCGCTCGCTCGCGCTCGCCGAGTTCGGCCAGCGCCAGCGCCAGCGCGACGCGCTCTTCGAGCCCAACCGGATCGGAAGCGTCGGCGAGCAGATCGACCCGTTCGGGTTCGTCGGTCAGCGCGGGATCGGGCAGCGAGACGTGATCGACGCCGCGAGCGGCGCGCACGTCGACCAGCGCCGCGAGCGGGACGCCGAGGATCGCGGCGAGCTCGGCCGACGAGGGCTCGCGGTGGTGACTGGCGACGAAGTCCTCCCAGGCCACGACGTAGCGGCGCTCGAGCGAGCGGACCGGGCGCGGGATCCGCACGATGCGTTCGTGGTCCCGCACGTAGTGCATCAGCTCCCCGACCACCATGATCCACGCGTACGCTTCGAACGGGGTCTGCGCCTCAGCGCGATAGGAGTCTACCGCCTTGATGAGCCCGATCGCCGCGACCTGCTCGAGATCCGCGCGATCGTTGATGGCGCGTTTGAACTTGCGCGCGCCGCGCTGGCACAGGTGCCGGTAGGCGTCGACGACGGCGTTGCGCCGCTCGACCGTCCTCTGGGCACAGTAGCGTGCGAGGACCACATCCCGCTGCATCATCTCGATACGCTCCCGATCAACGAATAGAGTGGTAAGAACACGGAGAAGACGATGAAGCCCACGACGACGCCGAGCATGACGATCAGCGCCGGCTCGACGACGGCTCCCAAGGTGGCGATCGCCGCGTCGACGTCGGCCTCGAAGTAGCCGGCGACCGTGAGCAGCATCTCGTCGACCTGACCGGTCTCCTCGCCGGCTCGCACCAGCGCGACGGCCAACGGATCGAACAGACGCGAAGCTGCGAGCGACGCGGTCAGCGGCTCGCCGGCGCGCAAGGCGACGTCGAGCCGTCCGAGTGCGGCGGCATAGAGCGGGCTCCCGGCGAGCGGACGCACGACCTCGATCGCGGCCAGCAACTCGATCCCGGCGCGCAGCAGCGTCCCCAACGTTCGCGCGAGACGCGCGGTGATCGCTTCGCGGACGAGGGATCCGACCAGCGGCAGGCGCAGGCGGACGCGGTCGAGCGCGAGCGCGCCGGAACGCGTCCGGCGCGCGGCCAATGCGGCCCCGACGAGCACGGTCGCGAGACCGGCGGCCGCCACCCACGTCGGCGGACGCTGCAATGTCGCACCCAGCACGAGCAGCGCGCGAGTCGTTACCGGCAGGTCGACGTGGAAGGCCGCGAACATCTCGGCGAACATCGGGACGACGCGGGCCAACAGGAAGACGACCAAGGTGAGCGCGGTGAGCAAGACGACAGCCGGGTAGGCCAAGGCCGCGCGGAGTTTCTTGCGCAGGTCGGCGTCGCGTTCGAGAAACGACGCCAGCCGCTCGAGCACGTCGTCGAGGATGCCGCCGGCCTCGCCGGCGGCGACCATCGCGCAGGCGAGCCGCGGAAAGGCCGCCGATTGCCGGCGCATCGCCGCGCTGAGCGCCGCCCCATGCTCGATCTCGGCCAGGACGGAGCGCAGCGCCTCGCGCAGAGCACGATCCGTCGTGCGTTCGATCGCGACCTCGAGGGAACGCCGCAGTGGAACTCCCGCGCGAACCAACGTCGAGAACGAGCGAAAGAAGGCCAATCTGGCGCGCCGCGCGGGGACGCCTCCACCCAGCCAGCCGCTGAGCGTGCGCCGCAACGCGCTCTCGCGCTCGATCGCGGTGACGTACAGGGCGCGCGTCCGCAGGCTCATCAGGACGACCTCGCGCGTCGGTGCCTCCATCGCACCGCGCACCGGCTCCCCACGTGCCGTCCGCGCAATGTAACGGTAGCGCTGCGCGTTCACGAGGCTGCCCGTTCGGCGCCGCGTACTTCGGCCGGTCGCAGCGCCGCAGCCTGCGCGTCGGCCAGCTCGACCTCGCCGCGCACCACGAGTTCGGCGAGGTGCATCTCGAGCGTCTGCATCCCGGCCGCGCGACCGGTTACGATCGCGTTGCGCAGCTGATGGGTCTTGCCCTCTCGAATCAAGGCGCGCACGGCGTCGGTGCCGATCAGGACTTCGGCCGCCGCACGCCGTCCGCCACCGCGGCCGACGATCAGCCGGAGCGCCACGACCGCGAGCAGGACGGAAGCGAGCTGCGTTCGGACGTACGCGTGCGCGCCGGCTGGAAATGCGTCGGCGATCCGCTCGACGCTCTGCGCCGCGTCGGCGGTGTGCAGCGTCGTGAGGACCAAGTGTCCCGTCTCCGCGGCCGCCAAGGCGGCCTCCATCGTCGCAGGCTCGCGCAGCTCGCCCACCAGGATGACGTCGGGATCGGCGCGTAGCGCCGCGCAAAGCGCCTCCGCGTAGTCGCTCGCGTCGCGGCCGATCTCACAGTGTGTCAAGAGCGAGCGGATCGGCCGGTGCACGTACTCGACGGGATCCTCGATCGTGATGACGTTGCGCTGGCTGGTGCGGTTGATCCGGTCGACGAGCGCCGCCAGCGCGGTCGTCTTTCCGCTACCCGTCGGCCCACTGAAGACGACGAGCCCGGCGTGGCGGTGCGCTAGCGTCGCGACGACCGGTGGCAGGCCCAACTGCTCGAGGCTCGGCACGCTCGTCGCCAACAAGCGCACGGCGACGCGCAGGCCGCCCGCGTGGCGATACACGTGGACACGGTAGGGGCCGGCATCCGCATCGGCTGCGGCCGAGCCGTCCGCGCTCCCGCGGGTCTCGAGTCGGGTCAGTTGCGGCGCCGCGAGAGCACCGCGCAAGAAGCCGTCGATCCCGTCCCGATCGATCGTCGGGCCGTCGAGCAGCAGGAGCCGGCCGTCGACGCGGAGCGCCGGGTGCTCGCCGGTGCCAAGGTGCAGATCGCTGGCGCCACGCCCGCGCGCGAGCCGCACGAGGTCGTGGATGCGCACCGCGGCTAAGCCCACGTCGGGCCGCCCCAGCCTGCGACGCGCGTGAGCTCGTCGAACGAAGTGATTCCGCTGACGACCTTCGCCAGCGCATCCTCGCGCAGCGCGCGATAGCCGGTGCGGGCCGCAAGCTGCGCGACGTGGACGCTCGACGCGCCCGTCGCGATCGCGTCGCGCAGCGCATCGTCGACGGCGAGAAGCTCGTAGACGCCGGTCCGGCCCTGGTACCCGCTGCCTTCACAGCCGCGGCAGCCACCGGCGACGTACCAATGTTCGTGGTCGCCCCCCAGGCGCTCGCGCACCGCTGCCGGGATTGCGACGCGGATGCGACAGCGTTCGCAGAGCGTCCGGACGAGGCGCTGGCCGACGATGACCGTCAGCGCGGCGGCGAGGGAGTGACGGCTGACGCCGAGCTCGATCAGCCGATCGATCGTGCGCGGCGCATCGTTGGCGTGGAGGGTCGTGAAGACGGTCTGTCCGGCGAGTGCGGCCGAGACGGCGACGGCGGCGGTCTCGCCATCGCGCATCTCGCCGATGACGACGACGTTCGGGTCTTGGCGCATGAAGGCGCGCAGGACCGTCGGGAAGCCGACCCCGGCACGCACGTTGACCTGGACCTGTGCGATGTCCGCGAGTCGCATCTCGACGGGATCCTCGACGCTGCAGATGCTGCGCGTGCCTGCGTCCAGGCGTACGAGCGAGGCGTACAAGGTCGTCGTCTTGCCGCTCCCGGTCGGTCCGGTGAGGACGACGAACCCCCACGGGGCGCCGATCGCCGCTCGGTAGCGCTCGAGAAGCGGCGACGGCATCCCGAGCGCGTCGAGATCCGGCGCCGCGGCGTAGCGGTCCAGCAACCGCACCACGAGCTTCTCGCCGCCGATCGTCGGCACCGAGGAGACGCGCGCGTCGATCTCGCGCTGCTCGTAGGGGATGCTGTAGCGTCCGTCTTGTGGCTGCCGCCGGTCGGCGACGTCCATGGCGGCCAGCACTTTGAGGCGCGAGACGAAGGCGGGGAAGAGGTCGGTGCCGATCGTCTCGAGCTCGCGCAGCACGCCGTCGACACGGATGCGGACCCGACCGCCGCCGACAGCCGGCTCGACGTGGACGTCGCTAGCGTGGGCGGCGATCGCCCGCGCGAAGACGAGGTCGACGGCGCGCGCGGCGGGTCCGTCGCCGGCGCGCTCGCGCGACTCGGCCGGGCTGGTGCCGTAGGCGAAGCGCAGCCGCTCGCGGATCGCGTCGCGCGGCATCTGCACGGCGCGGATCGGCAGGTGGGTCGCGGCGCGCAGCGCGTCGAGGACGGCGTCGTCACCGGGCTCGGCGAGGGCGACGGCAAGGACGCCGTCGGCGAGGCTGAGTGGCAGCGCGTCATGGCGCACGGCGAGCGCGCGGGGGACGCGCGCGAGCGCCTCGGCATGTGGTGCAAATGTCGGCGGCGTGGCCGGCAGAGATCGGTTGAGCGCCATCGGACAGCAGCGACCTCCCGTGCAACGGGTATGCTGCAAGCCGACGCGAGCACGGCGCTCGACGGTTCAACACACCCGTTAGGACACGTTTCGGATACGGCCGCGCAAAAAGAAGGCAACATTTCAGGCGCAGCTTTAAACTTTCTTAAGCTTGCCCCGGCACCCGAGCATGAGGACGATGACGACCACGCATACCGAGTACCTGACGATCAACACACCGACGCGGTACGAGATCCGCGACATCACCGAGGAAGTCGAGCGCGTGCGCGCGGCGGCGGACTTGTGGGACGGCGTGGTGCTGGTGAGCTCCATGCACATCACGTCCAGCGTCTTCGTCAACGACCACGAGCCGGGGCTGTGGCGAGACATCTTGGAGTGGGTGGAGAAGCTCGCACCGGCCGGGCTCGACTACGCGCACCATCTGACCGGCGAGGACAACGGCGACGCGCACCTCAAGCGCATGCTGCTCGGCCACCAGGTCCTCGTCCCGGTGACCAAGGGCCACCTCGACCTCGGCCCTTGGGAGCGCATCCACTACGGCGAGTTCGACGGCCGCCGCCCCAAGCGCGTCCTCTTGAAGGCCTTCGGTCTCGGGCGATGAGAAAAAGGGGGCGGAGGGTGTTCACCGGTGGCGGCTCCCGCTTCAGACGACCCCGCACTGACGACGGCCAGCACCGTTGTGGTGCTCATCCACGGCGTCGGCGATCCCTACGCAGTGAGCATCGGCGCCGAAGCGATGCGTGGCCTCGCCGTTGCGGGAGGTGAAGCGGTCGCGGAGCGTTCGATCACGATCACCAGGCCGGCCACGTATGAACAGGGATGGCGCGTCGAGGCCGGCCAGACGCCGGCCGTCGCAATCGAGTTCGCGAACGGAACGCACGTCCTCGTCCCCGTCGTCTGGAGTCGATTGCGATATCGCGCACTGAGCCCAATAGCCCGCAATCCGTTCGACCCGTTCCAGACAGCGACGCTCGGTCTCATGCAGACCTGCGCCGATGCCGTCGGTTGTATCCCGTATGCGGCGGGGCGCTGGAAGGTCGCACTAGCGACGCTCGTCGCGTGCTTCATCGCCTGCTTCGTCGTCATACCCGTTGCGCTCGTCTTTCTCTTTCGGGTGTGGTTCTTCAGCCACGTCCAGTGGGATGCGTTTCTTGCGCTCCCGATCTTCTTGACGCTCGCGTTCATCGTACGGCGGTATCTCAAGATCTTCGACCTGGCCGGCGACGTCCTGCACTACGTCGGCAGCGCATCGGCGGCACGAGAGGCGCAACAAATGATCGTCGCGAGAATCAACGATCTGGCACTGCGCGCACCGCAAGCGCGAATACTCCTGATCGGGCACAGCCTCGGCAGCGTCCTCGCGGTGGAGTCTTGCCTGCGGCTTCAGACTGCGGATCGCGCCTTCGGCCGCGTTGCCTTGCTCACGCTCGGATCACCGCTTGCAAGGTTGGCCAGGATCTTTCCGGGTCGAATCGTCGCTCCTACGGATGCCGCGGCGACGTTTCGGACGAGTCACCGGGTGCAAGCGTGGGGAAATCTTTGGCGCGATCGTGATTTCGTCGGGCGCGAGCTCTACGCAGGCGGAGACATGTTCGTGGAGAGATCGCTGGGTGACGGTTACCATTGGGGCATGCTCGAAAGCGCAGCCCTCTGGGAACAGGTGTACGCCTTCATTAGCGCACTCGAAGGCAACACCCTGGGCGCACTGCAAGGAGCGTGGGCGGACGATAGCATCGACGAAGCCGAAAGACGGGAGGCCCGCGAAACACTCGAGCTGCTCAAAAGAGCGAGACAAGCCGCGGAATTCACAGCCTTCTGCGGCTTTTGCGCCCTCGTCGCAATGATTGCGAACAGAGCGCAACTCGGCATCACGCCAACGCTTGCGATACCCTTCTACGCTCTGCTCGCCCTCAGTATCGTACCTGTCGCTCTGGCCGCGGTTCGGGTGTATCCCGGGTGGATCGTGGATATCAAATCGCCACGGAAGCTCCTCGCGGAACTCCGACTGGCAAGAAACACGTGTTTCGAGCTCGTGCGGATCGGCACGTTCATAGTAGCCGTCTCGGCCTGCTACTTCATCGCCGCCTGGTTTCTCAGCGGCCATTCAATCAACGTCTTCGGTCTCGGGCGATGAGAAAAGGGCCGCGATCGCTCGCGGCCCTTTTCGTCGCCCGTTCGGACGAGCTTAGGGGTTGGAGGGCGTCTGCGGGTTGCCCGCGAGCGGCGCGAAGACGCCGCTGAAGAGATTCCCGTACGGCGTGCCGACCCCGAGCACGCGATCGTAGCCGTTGGCCGTCGTCCAGCCGCCGCTGTCGCCCGGGACGTCGCGGTGGTGGAAGAACGTGTCGCCCGACACCGCGTCGAGCGCGTAGATGTAGTAGTTCGCGTTGCCCAGGCGCGTGCCGAGATTCTCCTCGGTGATCGCCAACAGGCCCGCGAACTCCGGCGAGGAGCAGCTCGTCCCGATGAAGCCGGCCAGTTCGCCGCCGAGGTAGATCAGATCGAACGAGCGATCCGGGTTGCACGGGAGCACCGCACCTTCCGGACAGCCGCCCATGTGCATCGCGATGTCGGGCGAGTTGCGCCCCCTCCCGATCACGTTGGGGACGAGCCGCTGGTAGAACGGCTCGGAGAAGAAGATGCTGACGCCGCCGCCCGAGCCCCAGACCTCACCGGTGAAAGCGGGGCCGCCGGTGTACTCGATGTCGACTGCGAGCGGATCGTAGTTCGCGTTCTCGGCCACGTACTGCGAGGTCAGCGCGTAGGGATACGGATAGCTCGGATTGTGGGGCGCCGGAAGGGCCGTCGTGTCGAGGTTCGTCCCGCCGACCCCGGTCACGAGCGGGTCAGAGGCCGGCCACGACGAGCAGTACAGCATCGGCGAGACGAGCTCTGTCTCGTCGGCCGAGAGGCTCGGGCACTCCTTCGCACCCAGGTCGCCCGAGGAGGCGAGGAACGTCTGCCCCTGCGCAGTGCCCTGCAAGAAGAGGTCGTGGAACGTCTGCTCCACCAGCGGGATCCCGGTCGCGTCGCCCCAGTAGGGCGGGGTGAAGAACAACTCGCCGAGGCCAAGCGAGGAGTTGACGATGTCGACGCGGTTCTCGTCGACGACCTGCGTGTAGGCATCGTAGAGCGAGCCGAAACTCAGGTCCGGCGTATCGTAGACGATCTCGCGCACGCCGGGTGCGCTGCCGAGCGACTCCTGCACGTCCAGGTCGACTTCAGCCGAGAGGTTCGGATCGAACGGCGCGCCCCCGTCGATGTTCTCGAGCGTGAAGTGCGGGACCGGCTTGCCGGTGATCGTCGTGTAGTTCTCGTTGTTGAAGTACAAGTCGACGTCGGACTGCAGCGGCGCGTTCGCCATCACGATGCCGATCGTGCGACCGGAGCCGTCGATGCGCTGGTACGACGGATAGCTATAGGCTTGCTTGAGGTCGTCGAACCAGTACGCGCTCCAGCCGCCGTAGCGGTTCGCCGGGACCGGAACGCGGACGCTATCCACGTGCGGGATGAACTTCGGCGAGACGATGACGCTCGCGCTGAGCGTGCGCAGCGCCTGCGGCAGCGTGACGGCGCGGTCGGCGCTCATCACGCTGCGACCGTTCGAGGTCTTGGTGACGAGCTTGACGCCGAAGGCGTGTTCGACCGTGCTCTGCGGCGCGTCGGCGATCACCGACTGCGTCGTCACGTGCGTCTGAAAGCCCATTGCCGTCAGCGTGGCGGCGGCGGCCTTCAAGCTCGCGGCCGTCGGCGCGTACGCGTTCGCAAACTGCGTCGGCGTGAGGAAGTGGTGGTATTCCGCCGTGCCCTGCGTGCTCTGCTGCGCGACCAGCGCCTCGAGCGCCGCCGAATTGCGCAGCGGCAGATGCACGACCGAACGGATCCCGACGGGCGCGCCGAGTGCCTGAGGCGTGACGATGCCCGTCGCCTCCGACGCTGACTCGCCTCCCGCGTTGCCGGCCATTGGGACCGACGTATGCGGCATCCCGCCACTGCACGCGGTTGCGAGTGAGGCGACCATAGCAAAAGCCGCCCACCGAAGAAGGAATCGCGACATGGCCACACCTCCGACCAGAAGAGTTTGGTCGGTGCTCCTACCGGTTGCGTGCGCTCGTTTCCTTGGGGAACGCTGGCACACTCGCTGACCGCGCGTGCGCTCGGCGTACCATCACGGCGCGCCGGCCGGGCGCGCTGGGGTTACGGCTTGATCGCGACCGCGAGGATGCCGGGGGCGGCGTGAGCCGCGAAGCGTTTGAAATTCTCGGCGAACAGGCCGGCGAGCTTCTTGGCCTGCGCGTCGTAGGCGGCGGTATCGGCCCAGGCGGCGCGCGGGTTGAGCACGTCGCTCGGCACGTCGGGGACGCTGGTTGGGATCGCCAGGCCGAAGAACGGTTCGTGCTCGTAGGCGACGCCGTTGAGGCGGCCTTCAATCGCGGCGTTGACCATCGCGCGCGTGTAGGCGATCCTCATCCGTTTGCCGACGCCGTACGGGCCGCCGTTCCAGCCGGTGTTGACCAGCCAGCAGGTGGCCTCATGGTGCGCGATCCGCTCGCCGAGCAGCTTGGCGTACACGGTCGGGTGGTGGACCATGAACGGCGCACCGAAGCAGGTCGAGAAGGTCGGCTGCACGCCCTCGACGCCCTTCTCGGTGCCGGCGACCTTGGCGGTGTAGCCGGAGAGGAAGTGGTACATCGCCTGGTCGGGCGAGAGTTTGGCGATCGGCGGCAGCACGCCGTACGCGTCGGCGGTCAGCATGATGATCGTCTTCGGATGCCCGGCCATCCCGCTCTTGATGAAGTTCGGCAGGAAGGCGACCGGATAGGCCGAGCGCGTGTTCTCGGTCAGCGCATCGGAGTCGACGTCGAGCGCGCGCGTCTGCGGGTCGAGCGGGACGTTCTCGAGCACGCACCCGAAGCGGTGCGAGGCGGCCCAGATCTCCGGCTCCTGCTCTTCGCTCAGGTGGATCATCTTCGCGTAGCAGCCGCCCTCGAAGTTGAAGATCCCGTCGGCCGACCAGCCGTGCTCGTCGTCGCCGATCAGCGGGCGGTGCGGATCCGAGGAGAGCGTCGTCTTGCCGGTCCCCGAGAGGCCGAAGAAGATCGCCGTGTCGCCGTCCTTCCCGACGTTCGCCGAACAGTGCATCGAGAGCACGTTGCGCAGCGGCATCAGGTAGTTCATCACCGTGAAGACCGACTTCTTGATCTCGCCGGCGTAGCGCGTCCCACCGATCAGGATGATGCGCTTGGCGAGGTTGACCAGGACGAACGTCTCCGAACGAGTGCGGTCGCGGGCCGGGTCGGCCTCGAAGAGCGCCGCGTCGATGACGGTGAACTCGGGGACGAAGCTCGCGTCCTCATCCGCCGTGTCGATGAACAGGTCGCGCGCGAACAGGCTCTGCCAGGCATACTCGGTGATGACGCGCAGCGGCAGCCGGTAGCGCGGGTCGGCGCCGACGAAGCAGTCGAGCGCGAAGACGTCCTTGCCCCGCAAATACTCGCCGACCCGGGCGAGCAGCGCGTCGAAGGTCCCGGCGTCGATAGCCTGGTTGGCCTCCCAGTCGATGTGAGTCGCGCTCCCCGGCTCTTTGACGAAGAACTTGTCCTTGGGGGAGCGGCCGGTGAACTTCCCGGTCTCGACGACGAACTGACCATCCGCCCCGAGCCGCCCCTCGCCGCGGCGCAGCGCGTGCTCGTAGAGCGGCGCCACCCCGAGGTTGCGGTAGACCGTCCCGACCCCGCCCAATCCCAGCGAGGCGAGATGGGTCTCGAACGTCTGCGATGGGTTCGGTAGGGTGAGAATCGGTCTGCTCCTTGGACGGGCGCTGGGGGGAAAACGAGTGATTCGCTCGGTCCAGAGGGGGCGCCTCGTTGCCTTTCGACACCAAGGGCGGTGAAAACGGTTCCTCATGATTCAGGTGCACGAGCTCTTCACCGTCATGTCGCCTGGCGAGGCGTTCAGTGCCGTTGCGCGCGGTTGTTCCCCGAACGGGCGGACCGAAATCGTCGACCTTGACGAGGCGCTGGGTCGCGTCCTGGCGGCCGATCTGTACGCCGGCGAGACCCTGCCGAGCTTCTCGCGCTCGACGATGGACGGCTATGCCGTCCGGGCCGCCGACACGCACGGCGCCGCGGAGCAGTCCCCGGCCTATCTGCAACTCGTCGGCGAGGTCCCGACCGGGGTCGTCCCGGGGGTCGCCGTCGGGGCTCGCGAGGCCGTGCGGATCCATACGGGCGCGATGCTGCCGCCGGGGGCGGACGCCGTCGTCATGGTCGAGGACACCAACCTTCACGGTGCCGAGGTCGAGCTGCTGGCCGCCGCCGCGCCGGGCGAGAACGTCTTGGCGGTCGGCGAGGACGTGCGCTCAGGCGATCTCGCGGTCTCGGCCGGCCGGCGGCTGAGAGCCGCGGACCTCGGCGGGCTGGCGGCCTTGGGCGTCGCCCGGGTCACGGTGTGGGCGCGGCCGCGGATCGCCATCCTCTCGACCGGCGACGAGGTCGTCCCGGTCGGCGCTCAGCCGGGGCCGGCCCAGGTGCGCGACGTCAACGCCTCCACCATCGCCGCGACGGTGCTGCGCGCCGGCGGCCTCCCGCTCCCGATCGGGATCGTCCCTGACGACCCCGTCGCACTCGAGCGCGCGGCGCGCGCGGGGCTGGCCCAAGCCGACGCGCTGGTCCTCTCCGCCGGGTCGTCGGTCTCCGCGCGCGACCTGACCGCGGAGGTCGTCGAGCGGCTCGGCGCGCCGGGCGTCCTCGCGCACGGGATCGCGATCAAGCCCGGCAAGCCGACCGTACTGGCCCGCTGCGATGGAAAGCCGGTCGTCGGCCTGCCGGGGAACCCGGCGAGCGCGCTGGTCGTCGCCTGGCGGATCCTGCGGCCGCTGGTGCGCGTGCTCGGCGGCGAGACGGTCGACGCTGACGGCCTGGGCGACGAGCGCGAGGGCGCTGCCGTGCTCGACATCCCCGTCCCCTCGCGCCCCGGCCGCGAGGACTACGTCCCGTGCACGCTCGCGCGCGACGCGGACGGGGCGCTCCACGCACGGCCGGTCTTCGGCGCCTCGAACTTGATCTTCACCCACGTCCGCGCCGACGCGCTGATCGTCGTCCCGCTCGACCGCAGCGGCTTGGGCGCCGGCGAGCGCGTGCGGGTCATCGTTCCCTGATGGCCGAGCGCACGATCTTCTTGCACGACGTCCCGCTCGAGACGGCGCGCGCGCGGTTCGCCGACGCGCTGCGCACCGCCGAGGTGCACAACGCCGCGACCGAGACCCTGCCGTTGGACGAGTCACTCGATCGCGTCACGGCAGTCCCCGTCGTCGCGCGTCTCTCGTCACCGCACTACCACGCCTGTGCGATGGATGGGATCGCCGTCGTCGCCGCGCAGACGGCCGCGGCGCGCGAGACCGCCCCGCTCGAGCTGGCGCTGGGGACGCAAGCGATCGTGGTCGACACCGGCGACCCGCTGCCCAACGGCTTCGACGCGGTGATCCCGGTCGAACTCATCGAGCCGCGCGGCGAGACGCGGATCGCGATCCGGGCCGCGGTCGCGCCGTTCGAACACGTGCGCGCGATCGGCGAGGACGTCGTCGCGAGCGAAGTCGTCACGCCGGCGTTCCGCCGGCTGGGCCCGGCCGATCTAGCCGCCTGTGCGGCGGCCGGCGTCGCGCAGGTCGAAGTGGTACGCCGTCCGCGGGTAGCCCTGCTCACCACCGGCGACGAGCTGGTCGACGTGACGACCGCCGCGCCGCGGGCAGGCGACATTCTCGACTCGAACGCCGTCCTGCTGGCTGCCTCGGTGCGGTCGTATGGCGGCGTCGTGACGCTGCACGAACGCGTGCGCGACGACGCGGCGGCGCTCGAAGCGGCGGTCGAGCGCGCGCTGACGCTGGCCGACGTCGTCGTCGTCAACGCCGGCTCCTCGGCCGGGCGCGACGACCACACTGCGCGCGTCTTCGCGCGCTTCGGCGAGGTCGTCGTCCACGGCGTCGCGATCCGGCCGGGTCATCCGCTCGTGCTGGCCGTCGCGCGCGCGTCGCGCGTCCCGCTGCTCGGGATCCCCGGCTACCCGGTCAGCGCCGCGATCTGCGCCGACCTGTTCCTGCGCCCGCTGCTCGACGAGCTGGGCCATCGCGAGGCGGCCGAGCCGCGCGAGGTCGAGGTCGAGCTGACCCGCAAGCTGTTCTCGCCGCTCGGCGAAGACGAATACGTGCGCGCGGTTGCGGCCCGCGTCGATGGCCGGCTGGTCGCGACGCCGCTCCGCCGCGGCGCGGGCGTCATCACCTCGCTCGCGCGCGCGAACGTGCTGCTGACGATCCCGCGCTTCAGCGAAGGCGCGCGCGCCGGGACCCGCTTGCGCGCCCGTGCGCTGCGCTCGCTCGACGCGATCGAACGCACGCTGCTCGCCGTCGGCAGCCACGACGTCGCGCTGGATCTGTTGGCGGGCCGGCTCGCCGCGCAGCGGATCGAGCTGGTCTCGGCGCACGTCGGCAGCATCGCCGGCCTGGTCGCGCTGCGCGAGCGCGCCGCGCACTTGGCCGGCACGCACGTCCTCGATCCCACCACCGGCATCTACAACGACGCGGCCGTGCGCCGCTACGGCCCGGCCGAGCCGGTCGCCCTGATCCGGCTCGCCGAGCGCGAGCAAGGCCTGGTCGTCGCCCCCGGCAACCCGCTGGGGATCGCGACGCTGGCCGACGTCGCCGCGCGCCGAGCGCGCTACGTGAACCGCCAGCCCGACGCGGGGACCCGCATCCTGCTCGACGCGCTGCTCGCGCAGGCGGGGATCGCACCCGAGCGGATCGACGGCTACGAGCGGCTCGAGTTCTCGCATCTGGCGGTCGCGCAGCTCGTCGCGAACGGGAACGCCGATGCGACGCTGGCGATCCGGGCCGCGGCGCGCGCGTTCGGCCTGGACTTCGTCTCGATCGCCTGGGAGCCGTACGACTTGGCCTTACCCGCCGCTCGGCTCGACGAGCCGCGGATCACGGCGCTGCTCGACATCCTGCGCGACCCCGTCTTCCGGGCCGAGGTCGAAGCCTTGGGCGGTTACGACTGCAGGCTGGCCGGCGCGGTGCGCACGGTCGTCCCGGAGGTGGTCGCGCCGTGACGGTCGAGTTGTTCGGGATGGCGCGCACGGTGGCCGGCGTCCCCCAGGTCGAGCTCGCGCTGGACGGTCCGGTCGACCTCGGGCAGTTCCTGCGCGCACTCGCCGAGGCCGTCCCCGCGCTCGTCCCCGATGTGATCGCGCCGGCGCGCGACGCGCTGGTCGAGCCGAACCTGCTGCTGCTCGACGGCCGCCGCGCACCGCGCGCCGGCGAGTCGTTCGACGCGAGCGATCGGCCGTGCGTGCTGTTCCTGGCGAGTGGCGGCTGATGGCCTACGCCGGACCGCGCGATCTGCTCGAGATCGACCTGACCGCGCGCACCGCGCGGCGCACCTCGCTCCCCGACGCGGTCTTCGCCGACGCGTTGGGCGGTGTCGGCCTCGCCGTGCTGTTACTCGAACAGCGCGTGCACGGTCCAATCGATCCGCTCGGCCCGGAGAACCCGATCGTCCTGGCGGCCGGCCCGTTCGCGTCGACGCCGGTCCCGGCGGCGAACAAGCACGCGCTGGCGGCGATCTCGCCGCTGACCGGCCTGCTCAACGAAGGGCTCTCGTCGAGCCATTTCTCCGCCGTCGTGCGGCGCTGCGGGTTGGCGGCGATCGTGATCACCGGCGCCGCGGAGCGCTGGACGACGGTCGCGATCGACGGCGACGCGGTCCGCTTCGAAGATGCGACGCCGCTGGTCGGCCTCTCGGCGCGCGAGACGACCAAGGCGCTGCGCGACGAGTACGGTGACCGCTCCTTGCGCGTCTGCGCGATCGGCGTCGCCGGCGAGCGCGGCGTCCGCTACGCGACCGTCGAAAACGACGGCCGCCAGGCCGGGCGCGGCGGGACCGGCGCCGTCTTCGGCGCCAAGCGCCTCAAAGCGCTCGCGCTGCGCGGCCGCGGCGAGGTCGTCCTCGCCGATCCCGGCGCGACGGCGGCGCTCTCGGCGACGCTGCGCGAGCGTGCGCTGGGCCCGAAGACCGCCAAGTACCGCGTCCTCGGAACCGGGGCGAACTTGCGGGTCTTGCAACGGATGGGCCAACTGCCGACGCGCAACTTCACTGCCGCGCAGTTCGAGGGTGCCGAGCGGGTCACGCCGGAGCGCGCGCGCGAGTCGAGCGAAACCTACGTCGAGCTGCGCGCCGGCTGCGCCGGCTGTCCGGTGCAGTGCGAGCACCTCTACGTCCGCCGCGACCGCGACCGGCGCCGCGCGGCGGCGAGCGAGTACGAGTCGGTCTGGGCGTTCGGGCCGAACTGCGGCGTCGCCGATCTCGACGCCGTGCTCGACGCGATCGGGCGCTGCGACGAGCTGGGCCTCGACACGATCTCGACCGGCTCGGCGATCGCCTTCGCGATGGAGTGCGCCGAGCAGGGCCTCGTCCCGCGCGACGCCTTCGGGCCGGCGCTCGGCTTCGGCAACGCGGCGGTGTTGCTCCCGGCGGTCGAGGCGATCGCGGCCCGGCGGGGCCTGGGCGACCTGCTCGCGCTCGGGGTGCGCGCTGCGGCGGCGCGGCTCGGCGGCGGCGCGGAGCGCTTCGCCATGCACGCCAAGGGCCTGGAGCTGCCGGGCTACGAGCCGCGCGCCCTGCCGACGTACGCGCTGGGCCTGGCGACGTGCACCCGCGGGGCCTGTCACAACCGGGCCGCGACCTACGACCGCGACCTGCGCGATCCGTCGGCCGACCCCGACCCGCCGACCCGCGCCGCCGAAGCGATCGCCGCCGAGGACCGCGCCGTCGCCTGGGACAGCCTGGTGCTCTGCAAGTTCGTGCGCGACTGCTTCGTCGATTTCGAGGCCGAAGCGGCGGCGCTCTGGAGCGCGGTCGCCGGGCTCCCGCTCGACGGCGAGGGGCTCCGCGCCGCGGCGCAACGGACCTGGGAGCGCAAACGGGCGATCAACGCCCGGCTCGGCTGGACCCCGGCCGACGACCGGCTCCCCGAGCGGCTGCTCCACGAGCCGATCGCCGACGGCCCCTTCGCCGGGCGCCGGGTCGAGCCGGCCCAGTTGGCGGCTTTACAGCAAGCATACGAACGCCTGCGGGCTGAAGCGGGGACCGCGGCCCCCGTCGCCTAAGATATGAGGCCATGGGCTCGACCCCGCCGCGCGTCTCTGCGTCAGAGACAGCGCCGAATCGCCGTACCTACATGCGCCGGCAACGGACGTTCCCGGCGACCTACAGCCAGGATGGCCAGACCGCCCACCCTGCCTACGGGCTGGACCTGAGCGGCGGCGGCCTCCGCCTCTTGACCCGCGAGCCGCTCGCGACCGATACGAAGACGCGGGTCTCGCTGATCGCCGTCCTCGACGGGCGGGAGGTCCACCTCGAGGCGTGCCCGCGCTGGAGCGCACCGGTCACCTCGGCGGCCGGGACGCGGTTCCGCTACGGGCTGCGGCTGGCGGCGATCGCCGACACCGACTGGGACTTCCTGATGCGCCTCTCGCTCGACGAGGCCGGCATCCTACCCGGCAAGACGCTGACCGACGAGCAGCGCGACCTGCTGCTCGCGCCCGAGAAGCAGCAGCGCATCGTCGAGCAGCTCGCGATCGCCGGTCGGGTGACCTACCGGCGCGGAGCGAAGCTGCCGGTGCTGGGCTACGCGTTCGAGAGCTGCGCCGTGCGCGACGGTGAACGCTTCTACCTGTTGACCGTCAGCAGCGCGACCTCGGAGACCCTGCTCGCGCGCGAGCACAAGACGCGCGTCCTCGCCGCGATCGAGAGCGACCAGGTTCGCATCCTGCCCTGATCCAACGTGGCGGGATGCGCCGCCACCTGCGTCTGCTGGTCGCCCTCGTCCTGGTCGCCGCCGGCGCCGCCGTCGCGCAGGCGCGCAGCCCGGTCCACGTCGGCGTGCTGCCGGCCG
The DNA here is from genome assembly GCA_050010375.1 of Vulcanimicrobiaceae bacterium. Taxonomy (GTDB): domain Bacteria; phylum Vulcanimicrobiota; class Vulcanimicrobiia; order Vulcanimicrobiales; family Vulcanimicrobiaceae; genus Vulcanimicrobium. Next base: position 4,553 of record JBEKLD010000017.1, on the reverse strand, counting down.
GGCCGGTCGACGGGATCACCGACGTCCCCGGCGTGCGCGTCGGTCAACTGACGAAGGTCGAAGGAACCGACGTGCGCACCGGTGCGACCGCGATCGTCCCCGACGCCGACATCTGGAACGACCGGGTCGCCGCCGCGCAGTGGACGCTCAACGGCAACGGCGAGATGAGCGGCGCGCACTGGGTGAACCAGTCCGGCTTCCTCGAGGTGCCGATCGTGCTGACCGATACGCTCGACGTCGGCCGGGCTGACGACGGCGTCGTCTCGTGGCTGATTGCGCACCACCCGCAGATCGGCATCCGCGACGACGTCCCGCTGCCGGTCGTCGCCGAGTGCGACGACCAGGGGGTGAACGACATCGGCGGCCGACACGTCCACGCCGAGGACGTCGTCGCGCTGCTCGAGGGTGCACAACCCGGCGATTTCGCGCGTGGCAACGTCGGCGCGGGGACGGGGATGCGCGCCTTCGGTTTCGCGGCTGGGATCGGATCGGCGTCGCGCGTGCTGCCGGCGCAGCTCGGCGGCTACACCGTCGGCGTGCTGGTCAACGCGAACACCGGCTCACGCTCGGAGTTGGAGATCGACGGCGTCCCGGTCGGGCGCGCCTTCGCGCACGAGCTGCTGCCGGTCTACCCGTCGAGCATGGGGTTCGCACCGACGCACGGCCGCGCCGCCGACGGCAGCATCATCGCGATCGTCGCGACCGACGCGCCGCTGGACCATCTGCGGCTGATCGATCTGGCCAAGCGGGTCGCGCTCGGACTCGGGCGCACCGGCGCGACCTCGCACGTCTCGAGCGGCGATCTGTTCCTCGCCTTCTCGACCACCCACCGCTATCCGCGGGCGGGCGGGATCGTCGGGCCGCCGCTGGTCACCGACGAGGATCAGATCGACGGCCTGTTCGCGGCGACCGCCGACGCGACCGAAGCCGCCATCGACGACGCACTCTTCAGCGCGCACACGGTCACCGGCCGCTTCGGCGTCACCTACTACAACCTGCCCTACGCGCGCGTCGCCCCACTGCTGCCGCCGGGCCACTGAACGCGCGGGCCGTCAGAGCCGTAGCTCAGGATCGTGCCGCCGCGGCGTAGATCGTCGCGCAGCGTGTCGATCGCCGTCGCGTCGCGCGCCATCGTGGTGAAGGCGAGGTGGTCGCGCCAGGCGAGGGCGGCGGCCGTACCGGCGGCCTCGCCCTCCTCGATCGTCGTCGGGATGACGCGCGCGCTGCCGGAGGCGATGTGGGTGGCGCTGATCGCCGGCGAAGCGAGGATCACGTTGGCCAGCTCGCGCGGGACGAGCGTTCCGAACGGGATGCCGTAGACGTGCCGCGTCGGCGCGTAGGCGAGCTTGTCGGTCGCACTGACCGGGTGCAGGTCGAGCGGATACGAGGACAGGCCGATCGTATCGGTGGGGATCGTTCCGTTCCAGACGTCGTTGGCGGTCAGCGTCTCGACGCCGGCGAAGTGGCGCGTCTCGCGCACGTAGAGGGTGTCGGCGTAGCGGCCCAGCGTCGCCTCGGCGAAGCCGGGGATGCGCGTGCGCAGCCAGGCGACGAGCCGCGGCGTCTCGTCCTCGCTCAGCGTCCGCGCCCGGACGAGATCGGCCTGCGAGAGCGCGTCGACGCCGAGCACGTCGACCGCGTTGACCGTCACCTCGCCGTCGCTCTCGTGACCTAGGTTGAGGTCGCGCACGATCACCTCGGGCGAATGCGGGACATAGTCAGCCAGCAGCGTCGCGTAGCCCCAGGCGCGGCGCTCGAGCGCGCCGCCGGGGCCGTCGCGCGCGACGTCGTAGCCGGCGACGACCTGCGGCCAATCGACGCCGCGCAGGGTGAACATCAGGGTGACCGCCTGCATCCGCTCGTCGATCCCGGTGTCTTGGCGCCCGACGTCGTAGCGCGCACCGGCCAGCGCGGCGACGTCACCGTCGTCGGTCGCGTCGACGACGGTCGTCGCGGGGAGCGTGAACGTCGAACCGTCGTCGCGCCGAAAGCGCACGGCGGAGACGAGGCGACCCGCCGCCGACGCGCTGCTGGTGACGTCGACCACCCGCGCGTCGCGGATCAGGTGGATCCGCGGTTCGCCGTCGACCAGCGCGCCGAAGACACGGGACGCGTCCGCTGGGGTGAACGCATCGCCAAGGGCCGTATGAATCTCGCTGAACAGGCCGGCCTGGATCGCGGCGCCGTCGGGTGCGACGTTGAGGTCCCACTGGTCCATCATCGCGTCGGTCAGCACGCCGCCCAGCTCGGGGTGGGCCGAGACCAGCGTCACGTCGGCGCCCTGGCGGGCGGCAGCGACGGCCGCCGCGACCCCGGCCGGTGTCCCGCCGACGACGAGCACGGCATCGGCGCTCTGCGCCGACGACGGCGCAGCCGAGAACAGCGAAAAGACGAGGGACGCCAACGCGGCCATCCCGAGCACCTTGCGGAACATGGCTACTACCAAAAACGCCCTGGCCCGCGCCAACGGTGCGTAGACGCGCGCCGACGACGAAATCCTTACCGGTCCCTCATCGAGCCTTCATAGGCATCCGACCGCCTGGGCGTGAAATGGGGGCGTCGACCGCGGAGAGGTGGCAGAGTGGTCGAATGCACTCGCTTGGAAAGCGAGCAGACTGTTACAGGTCTCGGGAGTTCGAATCTCCCCCTCTCCGCCAGACTCGTCCGCTCGTCGGCGCGCCGCGAACCGAGGATACGTCCGCCCGGTTCTCAAGCGCGATCGCGCCACCGTTGCAACTCGGCTCGCCCGTGGGGACCCTGAAGGACTAGGTGCGGCGCGCTCTCGATCGGCGCGGCGCCGTTCGGTGTTTTGCCGTGGAGTCGGCAACCGATGTTCAGCCACTGGTTTCTCCCCGCTGACCTCCCGCGCTCGCTTTGCGTTCCATTCCACGAGAACCCGTCGCTCGTCGTCCTCTCGTACCTGATCGCGGCTTTCTCCGCCTACACCGCCTTCCAGCTGATGGGCCGCGTGCGGGCCGCGACGACGCCGACCAGCCGCCGGCTCTGGCTCGCGACGGCGGGCGTCTCCTTGGGCCTCGGCATTTGGGCGATGCACTTCATCGCGATGCTCGCGGTCGAGATCGCGGATCCGATCGGATACGGTCCGCGCTTCACTGCGCTGTCGGCCGGCTTCGCGGTGCTGGCAAGTTGGATCGCGCTCGGTCTCACCGCGAGCAACTCCCACAAGCGAACGTACCTCGTTCTCGCGGGGCTCGTGCTCGGCGCCGGCATTGGGCTGATGCATTACATCGGGATGGCGGCGCTGCATCTGTCGGCCCACATCTACTACGACCCGTGGCGTTTCGCCGCCTCGCTGGTCGTGGCCGTCGCACTCTCGACGGCGGCGCTGTTTACGATCCGCGACCTGCCCCGTCTGACGAAGCTGGACCCGTTGCGGACACGGCTGATCGCGTCGGTCGTGATGGGCTTCGCCATCGTGCTGATGCACTACACCGGCATGTTCGCGACGTTCTTCTACCCGGAGTTCGACCTCCCGCAGGCGGGGCTGTTCTTCAACGCGTCGGTCATGGCGGGGGCCATCGGTGCCATCACGCTCGTCATTCTAGGGATGGCGCTCTTCGCTGCCCTGTTCGACTACAAAGGGAAGCAGGCGCGTGACTTGACGGCGGCGTTGATCAACAATCTGCCCGGGTTCTTCATGTTGATCGATCAGGCGGGCCACCTCAGGCGTTGGAATGAGAATCTCGCCAAGCACTCGGGCTTTCCCGAGGAGAGCCTGGACGGCATCGCTCCGCTCGCCTTCGTCGACAGGAGCGACCGGGAGCGCGTGGCCGAGCGAGTACGAGGGGCGTTCGAAGACCGATTCATGGGAATCGAGTGCAGCATGTTCGGCAAAGGCGGCGGCTCGCGCCCGGTTCGTTGGACCGGTCAGACCATCACGAACGATGGCCGTCGGTATCTGCTGGCGATCGGTCTGGACATGACCGAGGTGCGCGCGGCCGGGACGCGGCTGCAAGAGAGTGAAGAACGCTTACAGACCATCTTCGATGCCGTCACCGACGGCATCCTGGCCGAGGTCTTCACCAATGAGGGCACCGGCACGCTGATCGTCGCGGACGTGAATGCGCTCACACCCGCCGAACAGCACGCGTGCTGAGCGGCGCATGACGCGGTTGTGGGATAAGGGCGCGCCGCTGGATGAGCGCGTGCTCGCCTACACCGCGGGCGAGGACTTCGCGCTCGATGAGCGGCTGGTCGCCTACGATGCGCGCGCCTCGATTGCCCACGCCGAGATGCTGCACGCGCAGGCACTGCTCACCACCCCCGACCTGGAGCTCATCCGCGGTGGGCTCAAACAGCTGGCCGAGGAGCACGCGCGCGGAGGGTGGCACATCGAGCTCGCGGATGAGGATGGGCAGACCGCGCTCGAGCGGCGCCTGACGGCACTGATCGGCGCGGCCGGGGGCCGTATCCACCTCGGGCGCTCACGCAACGATCAGGTACTCACCGCGGTGCGGCTCTATCTGCGCGATGCGATCGCCGCCCTCGCCGCTGCCACCGAGCGTGTCGCCGCGGCGCTCGATGCACTCGGC
>JBEKLD010000016.1:0-32240 GCA_050010375.1 Vulcanimicrobiaceae bacterium | reverse complement strand
TGTCCTCGATCGCCCCCCAAGCGGGGAGCTTGTGCTCACGATACGGGAACCGGTATACAGCCGCTTTGGAGGACGATGAAGATCCGGGGAGAGGACCTTCTTTAGTGGGGGTGCCCGCCACCGCCGGCGCCGCGCGAACCACCGCCGCCGGCGCCGCGCGAGCCGCCGCCCCCGAACGAGCGCCCGCCGGCCTGCGAGCCCCCGCCGCGGGAGCCGTAGCCGTGGGAGTTCCCGTCAGCCGCCAGGCCGCGGTAGCCGTTCCCGATCACGCCGCCGACGCGACCGATCGGTGCCGGCCGATGCGCGTAGATGCCGTTGTACGGATGCACCCCCCAGGTGTCGCTGCCCCAGGTGGCGCCGTTCCAGGCCGACGCGTGGGAGAACGGTCGCTGGACCAAGTCGTCGCTTCCGCTTCCGTCTAAGGCGAGGCAGAACGCCGGACCGTAGCCGTAGGCGAAGCCGGGGTACCACCAGCCTGGACCGTAGTAGGCCGGGGGCGGGGGTTCGCCCGCGTAGGGGTACTCCGCGTCGACCTGGTCGGCCTGAAAGATCCCGTCTTCGTCAAAGGAGCCCTCGATGGTGAGGTGCATCCCCACCGCGAGCTGCAGTCCGTTTGGAATGACGATCGTCCCCGGGTGCAGTTGCACCTCGTCCAGGAAGCCGCGGTCGTCGGCGAAGCGGATGTTGAACGGTCCGTCGACCGACGCGATCTCCCCTGCGATCGTCCCCACTTCGTTCTCCGACTGATCCGCTTCGCTCTGCGTCTGCTCCGGAACCGCGTAAGCGTTCGACGGAACGAGTTGCGCTGTTGCCGCGACCGGGAGGATCAATCCGGTCAGGGCCGCCGAAACGGCGGCCGCTCTGGCAAGACGAATGATGGTGAGCATCGCTTTTGCTCCCCTCGATCGCTCCCCAAGCGAGGAGCTGCTTCGAAGGTACGCGCGTTAGTTTACAAACGGCATGGAGAACGATAAAGATCAGCTAAGCGCTGCTTCGAAGACGTTCGCTTCCTGCTCGGCGAAGAGCGGATTCGAGAGATAACGTTCGCCAGTGTCGCAGCCGATCGTCACGATCAGTTTGCCGGCGTTTTCCGGCCGGCCGGCGAGCTGCAGCGCCGCGTAGACGTTCGCGCCGGACGAGATGCCGACCAAGATCCCCTCCTCGCGGGCGAGGCGGCGCGCGGTGGCGACGGACTGGTCGAACGAGACTTGGATCACCTCGGTGTAGACGTGCGTGTCGAGGACCCCAGGCACGAAGCCGGGCGCGAAACCCTGCAGCTTGTGCGGGCCGGGCGCGCCGCCCGAGAGGACGCACGAGGTGTCGGGCTCGACGGTCACGCAGGTCACCGACGGCTTGCGCTCTTTGAGCAGGTGGCCCGCGCCGGTGATCGTGCCGCCGGTGCCGACGCCGGCGACGAAGATGTCGACGTGGCCTTCCGTGTCGCGCCAGATCTCCTCGCCCGTCGTACGGTAATGGATCGCGGGGTTCGCCGGGTTGTCGAACTGCCCGGGCATGAAGTATTTGCCCGGGTCGGAGGCGACGATCGCGTTCGCGCGCGCGATCGCGCCGCGCATCCCGTCGCTGCCCGGCGTGAGGACGAGCTGCGCACCGTACGCCTTGAGCAGGTTGCGGCGTTCGATCGTCATCGTCTCGGGCATCGTCAGGATGCAGCCGTAGCCCTTGGCCGCGCACACGAAGGCGAGCGCGATCCCGGTGTTGCCGCTGGTCGGCTCGACGATCACCGAGTTCGGCCGCAGCTTACCGGCGCGTTCGGCCGCCTCGATCATCGCCACGCCGATGCGATCCTTCACCGAGCCGGCCGGATTCATCGACTCGAGCTTGACCAGCACCTGGGCGCCGAGGCCCGCGTTCAATCGCGGGATACGGACCAGCGGGGTGTTGCCGACCGTGTCGGCGATGTTGTCGTAGACGCGCACGTTGCGCACAACCCGAGCGCGCCCAGAAAGGGTGCGCGGGACGTGCTATTGAGGCGGGTCGATCGCGACCGGCACGTTGAAGCGCGAGAAGCGGATCGTCGAGACCCGTCCTTTGTCGTCGGCCGAGTCGATGCGGTGCACGTAGCCGTCGCCGCCGACGTAGATCGTGCTCGGCTGGGGATCGCCCGGGTTCTTCACCCCGTAGGCGTGGAAGGTCTGGCCGTCGACGCTCTTCACCCCGAGGTCGGTGACGGTGACGTCGGAGGTATGCGCGGAGAGGGTCTGCGCGTGCGACAAGGCGCCGGTGAAGCCGGGGCCCTGACCAGCGCCGCCGGGCATCTGCATCCAGTGGCCCTGGACTTTCATCCACGTGTTGGCGCCGATGTGCACCATCTCCATCTCACCCATCATGAGGTGCATCTTGCCGGGGACCGCGACGTCGCCTTCCATGTGCTGGCCGCCGGCGTCGATCGTCATGTGGTACGACGTCAGGTGGCCGAAGCCGATGAGCGCGTTCTTCACGTCGTCGATGGGCGCAGCGAGAGCCGCCGTGGTAAGGGCCGGCACGAGGAATGAGACCACGAGGAAACGGCGCATCGATGCCTCCTTGAGTCAGACGAAGGACCCGCAGCCGCGTCCTTAGGCGAAGCGAGCGGGCGGGTCCTTCCGCCGTCGTCACCCGGTGAAGAAGCTCCGCAGCGCGGCGTACGTCGCCTCGGGCGCCTCTTCGGCGAGGAAGTGCCCCGCATCGATCGGGCCGCCGCGCACGTCGTCGGCCCACTCGCGCCAGATCGCCAGGACGTCGTACCAGCTGCCGACCTGCGCGCGCCCGCCCCACAGCGCGAGCAGCGGCGCGGCGATGCGCCGGCCGGCGCGCTTGTCGGCCTCGTCGAGCGCGTAGTCGTAGCTCGCCGCCGCCCGGTAGTCCTCGCAGGCGGCGTGGATCGTCGCCGGATCGCGGTAGCAGCGCAGGTAGTCGGCCAGCGCCTCGGGCGCGAAGACGTTCGGCCGGTTCGGCCGCCCCAGGAAGAACCGCTCGGGATCGGCGCCGATGAGCGTCTCCGGTAACGGGTAGGGCTGGGCCAGGAAGAACCAGTGCCAGTAGCCCAGGCCGAACCGCATGTCGGCGCGCGCGAAGTGTTCGTAGGTGGGCAGGATGTCGAGCGTCGCCAGCCGCGCGACCCGCTCGGGGTGGTCGAGCGCGAGCCGGTAGGCGACGCGCCCGCCGCGGTCGTGGCCGGCCACGGCGAAGCGCTCGAAGCCGAGGTGTCGCATCACCGCCACCGCGTCGCGCGCCATCGCGCGCTTCGAGTAGGGTTCGTGATCGTCGGTCGTCGGCGGCTTCGAGCTCTCCCCGTAGCCGCGCAGGTCCATCGCGACGACGGTGAACTCGCGCGCTAGGTCCGGCGCGACGCGGTGCCACATCACGTGCGTCTGCGGATGCCCGTGCAGGAGCAGCAGCGGCGGCCCCACCCCGCCGTGGCGCACGCGAAGCTGCGCTTCGCCCGTATCGATGCGCTCGAGGACGAACCCGTCGAACACGGGTCAGTCCGTGCCGATGTCCCAGAGCATGCCGAGGTCGCGTTTGGCGAACGAGCGGAAGGCGATCAGCGTCTCGGTCGCGGTGATCCCGTCATGCGCGGCGATCCGCTCGGTCACCAGATCGCTGAGCTGGTCGTGCTCGCGAACCCGCACGACCGCGACCAGATCGTACGGCCCCGCCACGCTGTAGCATTCGGTCACGCCGTCGATCGCCAGCAACTCCTCGGCCAGCGAGCGGACGCGGCCGGGTTCGACGTTCAGCAGGACCAGCGCGGTGATCACGGGCTCGGCCTACCCCTTCGGGGGCGAACCTCCCTCCAGGCCCGAGGAGTTCGGGGACGAGAAGAAGGCTCTCGTGATCGCTTTCGCCCGGACGTGCGCCGCGGTCGCCGCGACGTCAGGCAAGCTCGAGAAGATCGCGCTGGTCGCCGACTACCTGCGCGGCCTGGACGACGCCGACCTGGCCCCGGCGGCGCGCTTCTTCACCGGCAACCCGTTCCCGCAGCGCGACGCGCGCAGCCTCGCCGTCGGCGGCGCCACGATCGTGGCGGCGGCGACGGAGGTCTGGGGCGTCGATCCGGCGGCGCTCTCCGCCTCGTACCGCGCCAGCGGCGATCTGGGCGCGGCGCTCGGCCCGTTCGTGCGGCCGGCGCTCGACCTCGGGCTCTTCCGCGACCCGCTCACGCCGGCCGGACTCGGCACGCTGCTCGACGAGATCGCGGCCGCGCGCGGGAAGCAGGCGCAACAGCGGCGCCGGATCCTGTGCGAGCGCATCTTCGGCGCCTGCACCGATCCGCTCGAGGCGACCTACGTCATCAAGATCCTGACCGGCGAGCTGCGCATCGGGCTGCGCGAGGGGCTGGTCCTCGACGCGGTCGCGCTCGCCTTCGTCCGCGATCCGCGCGAGGTGCGTCGCGCCGCGAGCGCCGCCGGCGACCTGGGCGCGGTCGCGCTGGCCGCGAAGCACGACGCGCTCGAGGGGGTCACGCTGGCCTACCACACGCCCGTCGCGTTCATGCTGGCGACGCCGCTCGCGTACGGTGAGGCCTACGACGCGCTCGCGGCGGCGGCGTGGTCGGTCGAGGACAAGTACGACGGCGTGCGCGCGCAGGCGCACGTCACGCCCGAGCGCGTCTCGCTCTTCTCGCGCACGCTCAACGACGTCGCGGCCGCCTATCCCGAGGTCGTCGCGGCACTGCGCAGTCTCCCCGAGGCCTGCGTGCTCGACGGCGAGCTGGTCGCGCTGCGCGACGGCCGCGTCCTGCCGTTTCGCGCCCTGCAGCCCCGCTTGCAGCGCAAGGACGTCGACGCCGAGTTGCTGCGCGAGGTTCCGGTTCAGTTCGTCGCCTTCGACGCGCTCGCGCGCGGCGCGGAGTTTCTGCTCGAGCGCCCCCTCGCCGAGCGACGCACGCACCTCGAGGCGTTGCTCGCCGATACGTTGGCCGCCGTCGCCGTCGCGCCGGCGAGCCCACTCGCCTCGGCCGAGGCCGAGGTCGTCCACGCGCACTTCGCGCAGGCCCGCGGGCGGGGGAACGAGGGGCTGATCTTCAAACGCGGCGACGCACCGTACACGCCGGGTCGGCGCGGTACGTCGTGGCTCAAGCTCAAGCGCGAGCTGGCGACGCTCGACTGCGTCATCGTCGCGGTCGAGCGCGGCCACGGCCGCCGGGTGAACGTCCTCTCCGACTACACCTTCGCGGTGCGCGACGGCGAGCAGCTGGTCGTGATCGGGAAGGCCTACAGCGGCCTGACCGACGTCGAGATCGCCGAGCTGACGGTGTGGTTCGAGGCGCACCGCCTGCCACCGAAAGAGGCCCATGCCGCCTACGCGCGGCTGGGGCTGCGCCGGCGCGAGATCCTGGTCGAACCGGAACTCGTGGTCGAGATCGCGTTCGACGTCATCCAGCGCAGCCGGCTCCACGCCAGCGGCTACGCGCTGCGCTTCCCGCGCATCGTGCGCCTGCGCCCGGACAAGACGCCGGCCGACGCCGACACGCTCGAGCGCGTCGGCGAGATCTACGCCGAGATGCTGGCCCGCGAGGGGATCGAAGCCGAACGCTGAGCCGGGTCTCAGGCGCGAAAGGCGGTCTCGGCGATCAGTTCGAGTGGTACGACTTCGACCGTTCCGCCGGAGACGAAGTCCGAGCGTTCCGTGTAGCGCGTGAAGAAGTCACGCCCTCCGAGCTCGGCGGCGGTCTGATCGTCGGCGGCCGCCGCGAAATGATAGTAGTCGTCGCCCTGCTTGTGCTTTAGGCAGCGATACGAGATCTTTCCGCTCAACGTCGGATCGGTGTCCAAGGCCGCGATGAACCGGGCGATGTCGAGATGCCACTGCTCGGGTGAGCCCTGCGAGAACGTGTATTTGATCAGGAAGTACTTCACGTCGTCACACTTTCGGTGCCGGTTCGTCGCCGCGAAAGACCGCGGCATTGCGGGCGGCAAACGCATCGAAACTCGTCGCCGGTCGTCCGAGGATGATCTGCGTGTCCAGATAGACTTGGCCTTCCTTGCCTTTCCGCCGTTCGGCGAAGAGCTCGACCAAGGCGTCGGCCAAGTAGGTGGGCATTCCGCGGGTCAGGTTCGCAGCCTGGTGTTCGTCCGGCCTCACGTTGACATAGCGGATCTCCTTGCCCGTGGCAGCGGAGAGCTTCGTCGCTACCTCCGCCATGCTGAGCGCCTCAGGTCCGGTGAGCCGGTAGGTCTTCCCCTCGTGCCCGGCGCTGGTGAGCACGACCGCGGCAACCTCGGCGATGTCGCCGACGTCGATCGAGGCGATCCGCGCCTCCCCCATCGGCAAGAAGAAGGCTCCGGCGGCGACGATCGACGGCACCTGCCGAAAATACGCCGACATGAACTCGCCGGCACGCAGATGCGTAAAGCCGATCCCCGAGGCCTCCAGCCGGCGCTCGATCTCCCCGTGCATGCGGGCAAATCGAAAAGGCGAATCGAGCTCCGGCATGATCCCCGAAAGCTTGACGACGTGCGAGACGCCCGCCAGCTTGGCTGCCCCGATGAAGGTCGACTGCACTTCGAGCATCGCCGGCTCCGAAGACGAGATGAGCATCGCGCGCTCCACGCCTCGCAACGGGGCGACCAGCGTCTCCGGGCGGCTCAGATCGCCGACGACGACCTCGACATTGGGTAGAGCGGACAGCGAGCCCGCCCGAGCCGGGTTGCGGACGAGCGCGCGGACAGGGACCCCGCGCGCCGACAGCTTCCGCACGAGCTCGGTTCCGTTCACGCCGCTGGCGCCCGTCACGAGAATCATCGTCGGCCAAGCGTACCATCAGGCGCTCAGGCCGGACTTGTCTCAGACACCGATTCTGGCGGAAAATCGTCCACGATACTCGCCCGGGGTGAGCCCGAAGCGCTTCTTGAACGCTTTGTTGAAGCCGGAGACGGATTCGTACCCGAGCGACGTCGCGATGGCGCTCATCTTCTCATCGCTCGAACTCAGACGCGAGGCGACCGCATTGAGCCGGACCCGGCTGAGGTAGCGCAGCGGCGGCTCGCCGACGAGCTGCGCGAAGCGGGCCGCGAAGGCGGAGCGCGAGATCCCGAGCTCGTCCGCCAGCGACTCGACCGTCCAGGTGCGCTCGGGGTGCTCGTGGAGCAGCGCGAGCGCCGGCCCGATTTGCCGGTCGCGCAGCGCGCCGAGCCAGCCCGAACTGGCCGTCTGCGCATTGTCTTCGAGATAGGTTCCGATTGCGTGAATGAACAGGAGGTCGGCGATCCTCGCGACGACGACCTCGGCGGCCGCGTGGCCGGCATCGAGTTCGGAGCGCGCGTGCTCGATCGTCGCAGCGAGCCAAGACGCGAACCCGCTGCCCTGCTTGCGCACGTGGATGATCGGCGGCAAGATGCTGAGCAGCAGATCCGTCGACACGTCCTCAAAGCGAAGGTTCCCGCAAATCAGACCGGTCGTCTCGCCGCCGCCTCCCGCACGGAAGACGCCGTCGGAACCGCGGTTGCGCGTCTTGAGCGATCGATCGAGTCGCACCGGTTTGGTCGCCGGCACGTCGCCGATGACATACGCTCCGCCGCGCGGCAGCAGGACGAAGTCACCCTCGGACAAGGCGACCATGTCGCCGGTCCCGCCGAAGGTGAGCGAGCAGCGCCCGCGCGTGACGATGTGAAACGCCGTCTCCTCATCGACGATCTCGAACCCCCACGGCGCGGACAGCACGGGTCGCGCGAAGATGCTGCTGCGAACCCGGATCGAGCGCAACAAGTCGGCGACGACGGCCGTCCGGGGGACTTCGCCCTCCCTCATCGGCGGCGGGTCCGGCGCTCGCGCTCGGCCCGGATCTTCTCGATGCGGTCGTAGACGTCCGGACCACTAGGTAAGCGCCTACTTGGTTGGTGGGCCCGGAGGCGGACCGCCAGGACGACGAGGATCAGCGCCACCGCGGCGGCGACGCAGGCCAGCCGAACATGCTCAGATACGGGGAGTAAGCTGCCGCCGGCAAGCATGACCGCGAGCAACGCGAGCAGGTTCTGCCAGCGGCGCATCAGCGGCGCGGCCATCCCGCACGGTTCGCCCGCCACAGGTACCTAGCCCTGGCTCGTGGTATTCGATCCTAGAGGTGCGGGCGGGCGTTCGTACCCAGCGGTGCTTCCGGACCCTTCCATTTTGAGGTCGTCATGTTCCGACGTCGCTTTGTCGTTCTCGCGATTGTCGCGCTGCTCGCCGCCTGCGGCGGCGGCGGCGGTGGCGGGGGTGCAGTCCAGGCTCCCAGCACGACCACGCCGACGACCGGGTCGTCAAGCCTGCCCGCCGGGTACGCCCAGGCGTCGTTCACCATCACGATCCCGTCCTCGAGCTCGACCGCCTCGCGGGCGCGGCACGCGGCCGCCGGCACGCGGCTGCCGAAGACCGTCCCGGCCGGGACGCAGTCGATCACCTTCACCCTGCTCAAGAGCAGCAACGCCAGCGCCACCACCGGGGTCGCGTCGCCAGTCTATGCGCTGGTCGAGGGGGCCCCAGGCTGCACCGGCGGGGCCGAAACCGGCCCGCCGCTGACCTGCACGCTGCAACTCCAAGCGCCGATCGGCCAGGACATCTACCTCGCCAGCGTTTACTCGAACGCCAACGGTACGGGCTATAACGGCAGCGGCGCGACCTACATCAACGTCCAGAACAACGCCGTCAACACTGCGAGCCTGACGCTCTCGGGTACCGTTGCGTCCGTCTACCTCTCGACGAACGGCTCGTTCAGCAGTGAGAACGTCGGCGGCGCCACGGTCGAAGCTGCGTGTCTCACGTTGGTTCCCAGCGTGCCCCAATCCGAGTGCGTCAGCGGCGCCGGCGGAACGATCCCAGCCAGCGTGCGGATCTTCGTCGTTGGGCTCGACGCCTCAGGCAATCAGATCATCACGCCCGACACCTTCGGCGCGGCGGTCGTCTTGACGATCGCCTGGAACGCCGTGGACTATGCCGGCATGTTCCGGCGGCACAATGCGGCGCAGCGCCGTCCCCTGGACGGCGGCGACCCGACGCCGACGCCCAACCCGGAGCCGAACCCCGAGGACATCGTGCAGCTCACCGACACCCCGACGAGCGGCACCGGGGGCTCGACCTCACCGGGCACCCCGACGCTGACCGTGACCGCGCCATCGGATCAAGTCACCGCCACGGCGATCGGCACGACGGCCCAAACCTTCGAACTCCAGGTAACGGCGACGGTGAACGGAACGCCGCAGAACAGCCTGGTGGCCCTGCAAACCTACCAGAACGCGTGTGTCCCTGACTACGGCGCGCCGCCCTTCGATTGCACCTCCGGCCCGACGCCGACGCCGACCGCCACGCCGACGCTGACTCCGCTGAGTTGGGGCAACGAGCCCGGGAATTACGACGGCTTCACGGGCCCCGACGCGAACGGCAACGCGACGTTCCAAGCCGGCTGGGATCCGAACCTCACGTTCACGCCGTACACCTTCGAGGTCGACGAGAGCGGGGCGACGAGCGGCGACACGATCAGCGTCGATGCAACCGGCTGCGAAGCGGCGCTGGCAGGGGTGCAGCCGAATGGCTCACCGTTCCCGAGCCCGACTCCGGCGCCAAGCACCGCCCCGAGCAACGGCTACCAAGCGACGAGCACCTCGTCGAACCCGGGCTTCACCTTCTACGTTCCGGTCGCTCCCTCGCCGACGGTCTGCCCCGTCACCGCCTCCGACGGCGTGGGAGACCTCGTCACGCTGACCTTCTCCTTCACCGAGGGTTCGATTACCGTGCAGAAACACGCTCGCAAATCACTCGTAAAGGGGACGCACTAGTGATCGCCTCGGCTCGTTCCCTCCGCCTCGCGCTCGCCGTCGGCTGCGCGCTCACGTTCGTTGCCTGCGGAACCGGCGGCGGTGTGACGCCGCCGCCCGCGAACAAGTTCCTCCCCTCGACGAAGGTCGTCAAAGGCACGGGGACGCTGACGATCAAGTTCCCGAAGCACTTGGTGCACATCACGTCCTCGGTGGCCGCGCGGCATGCTGCGCGCGCGAGCCGGCGCGTCGCTTCCACCATCGTCGGCAGCGTTCGTTCGACCGCCGCGAAGCGCTCGCCGAAGTTCGTCGACCCGAACGGCACGTTTCTCGAGGTCTCGTCGTTCGGCTCGTGCGACGATTCGTCGCTCGGTATCTTCAACTTCCCGAGCGGCGTGACGTTCGTGCCGATCGCCCCGAACAACCTGGACGGCTCGGAGACGGTCACCGTCCCGATCGTCTCCGACTCGCAGGGTTGCTCGACCATCGTCTACGTCTACGAGGTCGGGGACGGCGACCAATTTTCCTCACCGGCCCAGTACCCCGGGTCTCCGCCGAGCTACGGCGACGTGATCTCGTACGGCGAAGGGATCACGAGCGGTGGCGTGACCGCCGGTACGGCGGCGACTCCGCTAACGATCACGCTCTCGATCGCTCCCGCCATGCTCGCGATCACCGAGGACATGACGACCGGCGACGATGGCGAGGGCGACTTCCTCACGACAGGCATGGATGGTGCCCCCAGTTGGCAAATGGACGCGATCAACTTCTCGGACTCGAATGACGACTACGCGTACTCGTACGTGCTCGCCGCCGACTACCTGCAAAGCTCCGACAACTGCTACTTTTACCCGCCGGATACGGCCGGTGCTGGCGGGATGCCGACGATCAACATCGCGGCCCAACAGGCGGACAACGGCGGCACCAGCCGCGTTGCGACCATCCAATCGGGCGCCGTCGTGATCTACGCAGACGACGACTTCGACAACGTCATGGCCGAGTTCTCGTCGACGGTCGCGCCGTTCCCACAAGACGGCCCCTATACGCCGGCGTATGACTGGTTGAGCCCCGTGCTCGGACTCCAGACGACGACCGGCTGGGTCTATGTCGAGCCCTACCCTGAGGAGTGCGACTGCTAAGGCCGTAGCGCGGCAGCCCGCCTAGTCGCCTTCGTGGAGGTGTAGGTGACAGCCGTCTTCGGCGTCGTCGAGCACCTCGCGTGCTTCGTGAAGGATGCTGGGCGGTAAGTCGTCGGCTTCTTCGACCGAGCCTGCCTCGGCGAGGAATTCGACCTCGTCCCAATCCTCCCACGTCTCGAGCGGCTCGCCGTCGACTTCGGTGGGGAAGCGCACGCAGAACCCTTGCTCGAGATGAAGTCCCGAGACGAGCACCCGCGTCCCGCGCGGGAAGTAGGTTCCGTCTTTCCAGAGCGTTCCGTACGCCGTGTCGTAGTGCCGACCGATTTCGATCTTCTCGATCGTCCGTCTCCCCGCGTGTTGACGATTCGTGCGGTCCCTCTTTCGGTTCGGTACGCGGGCGTGTTATACCCGTCACGATGAGCGAGCCGCGCGTGCGCACCTGGCGCATCCTGTCCTCGGCCTACCCGATCGAGTCGCCGTTCCTGCGACTGCGCGCCGACCGCATCGAGCTGCCCAGCGGCGCCGTCGTCGAGGACTACTACGTGCGCGAGTCGCGCGGCTTTTGCGTGGTCCTTGCCATGACACCAGACGACGACGTTCTTCTCGTTCGCCAGTACAAGCACGGTATCGGCGAGGTCGTCCTCGAGTTGCCGGCCGGGATGCTCGAGCCGGACGAGACGCCCGCCCGCTGTGCGGTTCGCGAGCTGGCGGAGGAGACGGGGTACACCGGCCAACCGCCGGAGTTCGTGCGCACCTTCATGGCCGACCCGACGAACTCGACCAGCCGCTTCCATCTCTTCGTCGTGCGCGACGCGCAGCCGACGCTCGCCCCGGATCCAGACCTGACCGAGGAGATCGAGATCGTCCTCGCACCGGTCAACGCGTTGCGCGCGATGGCGCTCGACGGCCGGATCAACGCCGGCTCGCAGGTCGCGGCCGTGTTGGTCGCGCTCGACTACCTCGGCCGCTGAGGACGCGCGCGCTCAGGCGAAGGCGTTGATCGCGGTTCCGAGGCCGAGCGAGGCGAACAACTCGTCGACTTGCGTCGCGGCCAGCTGCTCGGTGTTGCGCAACACGTCGAGCGCGACCGACGAGGTGCCGGCCGCCGCGATGTCCATCGTCGAGCCGGTGACTGCGGAGATTCCGTCCATGGCCGGGCTATCTTCTCACGGGCAGGGGGGTGCGTGCAAGCGGGCCGTCCCCTGCCAACCCAGGCTCGCCGGGGTGTCGCTCAGCCGAAGACGTTGAGCGTCGTGCCGACCCCGAGCGCGGCGAACCCCTCTTCGGTCTGGTCCGCCGCCTGCTCGGACTGCTGCTGTTGGGCAGCGAGCGCCGCTTGCTGAGCGGCCGCCGCCGCTGCCGCTGCGGCGGCGTTCGCCGAGGCCGTGACTGCCGAAACTGCCATGGTGAGGACATCTTCTCACGGGGCGCCGGACCCTGCAAGCGGGCGCCCCTGAAACCCCCTGCCGCGGCCCTCGGTAGGTGAGGGCGGAGGTCCCCGATGCGCTACTTCGTCCAGGTGACCGCGATCGTCGCGGTCGCGATCCTGATCCTGATCGCACTCGCGTTCGTGCTCAAGATCGTCATCCTCGCCGCGATCATCGCGGCGCTGGTCGTCGGGGTCCTCGCGGTGCGCAACGTCCTGACCCGCCGGCGCGGCGGCGTCCCGACGATCACCTACCGCCGCTAAACCTGTCGAAAGGACGCCTCCGAGTTCCCGCGTAGGACGACTGTTCGCGTCGTCCCACTTCGGGAGGGTGTATCACGTCCGTTTCGCCGCTTCGCGTCGCCTTGGCGACGCTGGTCTTCTCCGCGCTGCCGGCGCTCGGCCTCGGCCAGTCTTCGCCGGCCTCGCCGGCGCCCGCAGCTGCCTCGCCGACACCCGCACCGTCGGCGACACCGTCGGCCACGCCGACCCCGCCCTACAACCGGCTGGCGCTGCGGCTGATCGGACCGGCGGTAGCCGGCGGACGCGTCGCGGCGGTCGCCGGGGTGGCGGGCGATCCGCGGCTCTACTACCTGGGCGCGGGCGGCGGCGGCGTCTGGAAGACCGAGAACGGCGGCGCGACCTGGTCGCCGGTCTTCGACGCGACCGGCGTCGCGTCGATCGGCGCGCTGGCGATCGACCCGAAGGACCACCGCACCGTGTGGGTCGGAACCGGTGAGGCGAATCCGCGCAACGACGTCATCGCCGGCGCGGGCGTCTACAAGACGACCGACGGCGGGAAGACCTGGACGAACGTCGGTCTGAGCGCGACCCGCTCGATCGCCTCGATCGTGATCGATCCGCGCGACCCGAACGTCGTGCTGGTCGGTGCGCTCGGCGACGTCTTCGCCGACTCGTTGGACCGCGGCGTCTACCGCACGACCGACGGCGGCAAGACCTGGACGCAGACGCTCTTCGTCGGACCGGCCAGCGGTGTGAGCGAGATGGTCGCCGATCCGAAAGATCCCGACGTCGTCTACGCGGGCATCTGGCAGTTCCGCCGGCAGCCGTGGACGTTCACCTCCGGTGGGCCGAGCGACGGGCTCTACAAGTCGACCGACGGTGGGAAGACCTGGGAGCGCCTCCTCCATCACGGGTTGCCCGAGGGGATCACCGGTCGCATCGGCCTGGCGATCGCGCCCTCGAATCCGCGCCGCGTCTACGCGCTGATCGAGTCGGCCGACGGGATCTTGTGGCGCTCCGACGATGCCGGTGAAACCTGGGCGCTGATGACCAAGAACACGCTGGTCGACCAGCGGCCGTTCTACTTCTCGCACCTGCGGGTCGATCCGACCGATCCGGATCACGTCTACGGCGTCTCCGAGATGCTCTCGGAATCGAAGGACGGCGGCAAGACGTTCAAAGAGATCGCCACCGATGTCCACGTCGACTACCACGACCTGTGGATCGCGCCCGACGATCCCAAGCGCTTGATCTCGGGCGAAGACGGCGGCTACGCGATCACGCTCGACGGCGGCGCACACTGGTCGTTCTCGGCCAACGTGCCGATCGGCCAGATCTATCACCTCGGCTACGACGACCAGACGCCGTACCGCGTCTGCGTCGGCTTGCAGGACAACAACGGGTTCTGCGGGCCGACGAACGGCCTCGATCCCGAGGGGATCCCCAACGCCGCCTGGGAGCGCGTCGTCGGCGGTGACGGACAATGGGCCTGGCCCGATCGGCGCGATCCGAATCTGGTCTGGACCGATCTGCAAGAGGGCCGGATCAGCATCTACGACCGCGCCGCGCAGCGCAGCGCGTACGTGCAACCGTGGATCGAAACGTCGTCGACCGACTTCCGGCTGTTCGAAGCACCGTATCGCTACAACTGGGATTCGCCGATCGCGTTCGATCCGTTCGATCCGGCAACGACGTGGTTCGGCAGCGACGTCGTCTTCGCCACCCGCGATCGCGGCCGGCATTGGCGGCCGATCTCGCCCGATCTGACCGCAAACGTGAAGGCGCATCAGCACCCCGCGGGCGGCCCGCTGGCGCTCGACGTCTCGAGCGCGGAGAACACCGATACGCTGCTCGATATCGAAGGCTCGACGAAGACGCGCGGTGAGATCTGGGTCGGAACCGACGACGGCCTCGTCCAACTGACGCGCGACGGCGGCGCGCACTGGCGCGACGTCACGCCGAGCGGGATCCCGCGCTACGGCCGGTTCGAGATGGTCGCGCCCTCGCCGCTCGTCGCGGGGATGGCCTACGCCGTGCTCGACGAGCACTACCTGGGCGATCCGCGTCCGTATGTCTTCGTCACGCACGACTGGGGCGCGCACTGGTCGACGATCGTCGCCGGCCTGCCGCCCGATCAGGAAGCGCGCTCGATCCGTCCCGATACGCGCAATCCGG
Source organism: Vulcanimicrobiaceae bacterium (assembly GCA_050010375.1). Classification (GTDB taxonomy): domain Bacteria; phylum Vulcanimicrobiota; class Vulcanimicrobiia; order Vulcanimicrobiales; family Vulcanimicrobiaceae; genus Vulcanimicrobium. The sequence goes on along the minus strand of JBEKLD010000016.1, from coordinate 17,523 downwards.
GCTTGGTCTACCTCGGCACGGAGCGCGGCCTGTGGCTCTCCTACGACGCCGGCGCGCATTGGGAGCATCCGGCGCTCGGCCTGCCGCCGTCCTCGGTCTTCGACCTGCGCGTGCAGCCACGCTGGAACGACCTGCTGGTCGCGACGCACGGCCGCGACGTCTACGTCCTCGACGACCTCACGCCGATCCAACAACTCCCCGCGGCGCGCGCAGCCGGCGCCGCGCTCTTCCCAGTACGCACGGTCTATGCGTTCTCCACCCACGCGGACGACGAGGGGCTCTACACCGACTTCGCCGGGCAGAACCCACCCGGCGGCGCGCTCATCGCGTTCTACCAGAGCACACCGAGCGCGCAGCCGCCGGCGATCGAGATTCTCGACGCGCACGGGCACGTCGTGCGACGACTGGCTGGGACGCTGCACGTCGGCGAGCGCGATGTGCCGGTGGTGACGAACTTTATCGGCATCAATCGAATCGCGTGGGATCTGCGCGAGAACGGGCCGACGCTGTGGACCGGGGCGGCCCGCCGCGAGTACCAGGGACCACTGACCGGACCGGCGGTCGCTCCTGGCACCTACACCGCGCGCATCGCGCTCGGCGGCCGAACCTTCACCCAGTCGTTCGTCGTCGCGCCCGACCCGCGCGTGCATTTCAGCGCGGCGGACTACGCGGCGGCGCACGCCTTCGCGCGCATCCACACGCGCGAGTACGGGACCCTCGACGCCGCGCTCAACCGGCTCGACGCGATCGCCGCTTCGGCCCCGGTGCGGGCCACCGGGGCAGCCCCCGCGCTGGCCGCGGAGCTGGCCGCCGTGCGCGCACGCGCACTCGTCCTGCGCCGGACGTTGACCGCCGACTACGAGAACGACGAGGACTCGATCCAGCGACCCGGCCAGATCCGCGAGGACCTGGGGCGGTTGACCTACGTCGCCGGGGGCCCGCTGACGCCGGCGGTGCTCGACTACGCGCGGCGGGTCGACCACGCGTACGCTGCGGCGATGACGGTCGTCGGCGCGTTCTTCGCCGGCGACGTCGCCCGCGCCGACGCCGACCTGCGCGCGGCCGGGAAGCCGGCCCTCGCCACCAGCGGGGCGACGCGGGCCGCCGCCCTGGGGGTCACGACCCCGACCGACCCCGACGACGGCCGGACCGATCCCGACGACTGAAATCCACGCGCGGCCCGGCAGGGGCCCGGGCCGCGCGTGGGTGTAGCACCCATCCATGCAAGCCGAGCGCTTCCGCGACACCCTCAAAGACGTCATCGGGCTCGTGGTGACCCCGATGAACCGCACCAGCTACGCCGTCGACGAGGGCGCGCTGCGCGCCGAGATCGACTGGTGCTTCGCGCACGGGGCGACCGGAGTGGTGGCGACCGGCTCGATCGGCGAGTTCCTCCACCTCGAGGACGACGAGCGCCGGCGGGTGCTCGAGATCGTCGTCGACCAGGCGCGCAAACACCCCGGCGCGAGCGCCTCGGCGATGACCTCCGGCGCAACGACGCTGCAGGCGTTGAAGTGGACGCGCCTGGCGGCCGAGCTCGGCTACGACAGCGCGGTCGTCATCGCGCCGTACTACTGGAAGGTCGGTGACCGCGAGGCGTTCGAGCACTTCCGCACCGTCGCCGAGACCGACCTGATCCCGATCACGGTCTATCACAACCCGGCGCTCTCGAAGTTCCACATGTCGCCGGCCTTCTTCCGCCAGGTCGCCGAGCTACACAACGTCGTCGCGGTCAAAGAGGTCGAGACTGAGCTGCAGCACCTCGAAGCGGTCGCCGACGCGCTGGCCGGGCGCGCGCTCTACTTGCAGACGTTCCGCGCGTACCTGACCGGCCGGCTACTCGGCTCGAACGGCGGCCAGATCAACGTCTTCGCGGTCCCGGCCTGCGTCGCGATCGACCAGGCCTGGCGCGCCGGCGACATGCGGCTGGCCGAGGAGATCCAACGCCGCCTCAACCGCGTCTTCCCGCGCGGCGGCGAAGCGGCGCTCGGCGCGCTCGGGATGACCAAGGTGACGGCCAGCGTCGTGACCGGGATCGAGATGGGCCCGGCGCGCCCGCCCTACCTCGCCCCCGACGACGCCGAGGAGCGCATCACCAAACGGCTCCCCGAGCTGTACGAAGTCGTCCCCGCGATGCGCCCGGAGAAGCGCGTCGCCGTGCACGCCACCACCTGATGATCGCGAACGCGGCGCCGACGACGCGCCTGTGGATCGACGGTCGCTCCGTGGAGGCGCTCGACGGCGCGACCTACGACGATCTCGATCCGGCCAGCGGCGAGGTCGTCGCGCGCGTCGCCAGCGGCGGAGCGGCCGACGTCGAGCGCGCCGTCGCGGCCGCGCGCCGCGCGTTCGACGCGGGGCCGTGGCCGCGCACGACGGCCGCGCAGCGCGCCACGGTGCTGCGCGCGCTGGCCGCGCTGCTGGTCGAGCACCGCGAGGAGCTGGCGCGCCTCGAGTCGCGCGACGCCGGCAAGCCGTTCCGCGAGACCGCCGATCGCGACGTCCCGCGCGCCGCCGACAACTGCGCCTTCTTCGCCGGCGCGATCGAGCAACGCGAACAGCGTGCCTTCTTCGACCGCAAGCCGTTCCTGGGCGCGCCACGCGAGATCGTCTCGTTGGTGCGCGAGGAGCCGGTCGGTGTCTGCGCGCTGCTGACGCCGTGGAACTCGCCGCTGATGCAGGCGACCTGGAAGATCGCACCGGCGATCGCCGCGGGCAACACCTGCGTCCTCAAGCCGTCCGAATTGACCCCGCTCTCGACGCTCAAGCTGGCCGAGCTGTGCGCGCAGGCCGGCGTCCCCGACGGCGTCGTCAACGTCGTCACCGGCTTCGGCCCCGGCGCCGGCGCGCCGCTGGTCGCCGACCCGCGCGTCGACGCGGTCGCCTTCACCGGCAGCGAGCCGACCGGGAAGGCGATCAACCTCGCCGCCGCGGCGACGCTCAAGAAAGTCACCCTCGAGCTGGGCGGAAAGTCGGCCAACGTCGTCTGCGACGATGCCGATCTCGAGCTGGCCGTCGAGGGCAGCGTGCTGGCGATGTTCCGCCACAGCGGACAGGTCTGCCTCGCCGGGACGCGGCTCTACGTGCAGAGCGGGATCTACGACCGCTTCCTCGAGCGCTATCTCGCCAAGGTCGGCGCGCTGCGGGTCGGCGATCCGCAGTCGCGCGAGAGCGACCTCGGCCCGCTCATCACGCCGCACCACCGCGAACGGGTCGAGGGTTTCTGCGCGCAGGCCGACGCGGAGGGCGTCGAAGCGCTGCTGCGCGGCGCGCGCCCCGCCGACGCGGCGCTCGCCGCGGGCAACTACCTCTCGCCGACGATCTACGCGCCGCGTCAGGAGTCGCAGACGATCGCCCGCGAGGAGGTCTTCGGCCCGGTGCAGTCCGTCTTCCGGTTCGAGACGCTCGACGAGGTCGTCGCGCGCGCCAACGCGACCCGCTTCGGCCTCTCGTCGTACATCTGGACGCAGAACGTGGCGACCGGGCTGCGCTTCGCCGAGCGCGTGCGGGCCGGGATGTGCTGGATCAACGGCTACTTTCTGCGCGATCTGCGCCAGCCGTTCGGCGGGATCGGGATGAGCGGCCTAGGCCGCGAGGGCGGCCGCTGGTCGCTCGATTTCTTCACCGAGCCGAAGCTCGTGTGCATCGCGTATTAGTTCGGAGTAGTGCCATGTCGTTCGTGAATTCGGTCAGCGTCATCCCCAAGCACGTCCCGGGCGCGGAGCTGCAGACCTTTGGGACGCTCGAGTCGTACGAGGAGTACATCGAGCACCAGTACCGCGACACCAAAGCGTTGCTCGAGAAGTACCGCCAGCACAAGACGCACGACCCCGAGCTGTCCAAGGAATATCGGGACGCGATGCGGCCGATCATGCTGACGACCTGCTGGGGCGAGGCGCAGACGACCAGCCAAGTCGCGCAGATCATCACCAAGACGAACCGCCCGACGATCCAGTACTTCTACGCGACGCACGCGCTCGACGAGGTGCGCCACACCCAGATCGAGTGGCGCCGCGTACGCGACCTCGACCTCGCGGATTCGCTCGACGTTCCCTACGAGCAGACCGAGTTGTTCCGCTTCGTCAACGGCTTGCCGACCTTCGTCGAGATCGTCTACGGCCAGGTCTGCACGCTCGAATCGTACTCGGCGCACGTCCTGTTCAACTCGATCATCGACCTGGCCAAGAAGTACGGTGACTTGGCGACCGCGGTGACCTACGAATACGTCATGCACGACGAGGTCCGTCACATCGGCACCGGGCTGAAGATCGTCAAAGAGGCGATCGACGCGTCGCCCGATCCCGAGGAGGCCGCTTTTCGGATCCTCGACCTCGAGGAGAAGCTGCTGCCGATCACGATCCGCAAGCTCGGCCGCGACTCCGCCATCGCCGGCTCGCTCTACGAAGCCGGGATGATCGCCGACCGGCGGCAGTTCGAACTGGACGGCTTCCGGCAGTACCTGATCTTCCGCTCGAAGATCCCCAACTTGCCGCCGATGCGCTACGCCGGGCCCGACGGCTGGACGCACGAGGACACCCTGGCCGCGTCGGTCGCGTGATCGCCGCCGGCCTCTTCTCGACCCACGTCCCGCGCCTGATGATCCTCGATCCGCAGGCGCGCAAGGAGTACATGCGCGAGGACGTGACGACGTTCTACGACGCGCTCGAACAGATCCGGCGCGAGCGTATCGCCGAGCTGGACTTCGACACGTTCGTACTGATCGACACGCACTGGCACACGACGCTCGAGTTCGTCCTCAACGCGCACCCGCGTCACGCCGGGCTCTACACCTCGGACGAGATCCCGTGGATGATCCACGAGTACGCCTACGACTACCCGGGCGACCCGGAGCTGGCCGCCGCGATCGCCGCCGAGGCGCAGGAGCGCGGCGTCCCGGCCGAGGCCGCGGCGCACCGCGGGCTCCCGGTCCACTACGGGACGCTCAACCCGATGCACTACTACAACCCGGGCCCGGCCAAGAAGCGCGTGCTGCCGATCTCGGTCTGCGACACGGCGGAGGTCGAGCCGAACCTGCGCCTCGGCGCGGCGATCGCCGCCGCCGCGCAGCGCTGCGGGCGCCGCGTGCTGCTGATCGCCTCGGGCGGGATGTCGCACCGCTTCTGGCCGCTGGCGACGATCCGCCAGCGCGCCAGCGCCGACCCGCGCGACATCAGCGACCCCGCGCTGCGGGAGTGGGACGAGCGGATCATGGCCTGGTGGCGCGCCGGCGACCATGCCGCGGTCCTCGCCCATGCCGAGGACTTCCGCCGCACCTGCTCGCCCGAGGGGCGGTTCGCCCACTACCTCGTGCTGGCCGGGGCGCACGGCGGTCCCGCCTGGCGCGCACCCGGCCAGCAGTTCGGCCGCTACGAGGCCGCGATCGGGACCGGCCAGTCCAACTTCTGGTTCGCCGCCTGAGGTTTGGCCTCGTTCGAGGCGCCCGGCACCCGTTTCTGGGAGTTTGCTGAGTCACACATTTGTGATCGCACTCGCAGCCGATTCGCCGCATCTAAAGTCCGTTCGCTGCGCACCGATGAGAAGTGTAGGGACGCTGCAACGGGCAGCGCGCCGCCGTAGGGCGACGCGCTCCCTCTTGCGTTTACGACGCTATTCGAAGCGCAGCGCGCGAATCGGGTCGAGTGCGGCGGCTTTGCGCGCCGGCCAATATCCGAAGAACACGCCGACCGCCGCCGAGAACAGCAGCGCGAGTGCGACCGCCGCGAGCGGAACGCTCGCCGGCCAGTGCGCGAACAGCGCGATCGCGCCGGCGCCGAGCACGCCGAACACGACGCCGAGCGCGCCGCCACCGGTCGCCAGCACGACCGCTTCGATCAGGAACTGCCGCAGGATCGCCGCGCTGCGCGCGCCGACCGCGACTCGCAGGCCGATCTCGCGCGTGCGCTCGGTGACCGAGACGAGCATGATGTTCATGATCCCGATCCCGCCGACGAGCAGCGAGACCGCGGCGACCGAGGCCAGCAGCAGCGCCAGGATCGACGCGGTCGCCGAGGCGGCCTGCGCGATGTCGGCGAGGTTGCGGACTTGGAAGTCGTCGGGTCGGCCGGCCGCGATCTGGTGGCGCTGTTCGAGCAGCGCCGTGATCTCGGTCTGCACCGGGTCGAGGTGAGCCTGATCGATCGCCGAGACCATCAGTTCGGCGACCGTCGTGCCGCCGGTGATCCGCTGTTGCGCCGAGGTGTAGGGGATCAGCACGGTGTCGTCCTGATCTTGTCCGGGGCCGCTCTGCCCCTTCGCACTCAGCGTCCCGATGATGGTGAACGGCACGTTGCCGATCTCGACCGTCGTGCCGACCGGGTTGGCGCCGTTCGGGAAGAGCTGCTGCTCCACGGTTTGACCGAGTACCGCGACCTTGGCCGCCGAGCTCGTCTCGTTCTGAGTGAAGAAACGCCCGCTGGCGGTCGGCCAGCTGCGCACGAAGGTGTAGCTCGGCGCAACGCCGCTGACCGTCGTCTGCCAATTCTGCCCGGCGGCGATCACTTGCGTGCGCAAGTTGACGACCGGCGAGACGGCCGCGACGCCCGGGAGCTGCGCGATCGCCATCCCGTCGGTCGCCGTCAGCGTCGAAGCGCCGCCCAGCCCCGTGCGCGCGCCGGTGGTCGAGACGCTGCCCGGCAGGACGACCAGCATGTTCGAGCCCAGCGCGTTGATTTGGCTTGCGACGGAGCTCTTCGCGCCCGTCCCGATCGCGACGGTCACGATGACCGCCGCGACGCCGATCACCACGCCCAGCATGGTGAGCAGCGAGCGCGACTTGTTCCGCACCAGCGCCTGCAGCGCCATGTGCACGGTTTGCAGTAGGGTGATCATGCGAGGACGACCTCCTTCGCGGTCGGTGCATCCGAGACGATGACGCCGTCGCGAAACGTGACCAGGCGCCGCGCGTGCGCGGCGACCTCGGGCTCGTGGGTGACCAGCATGACGGTGATCCCGCGCTCGGCGTTGAGCCGCCCGAACAGCGCCATCACGTCCTCGGAGGAGGCCGTGTCGAGCGCGCCGGTCGGTTCGTCGGCGAGGATCAGCTGGGGCTGGTTGACGATCGAACGCGCGATCGCGACGCGCTGTTGCTGACCGCCGGAGAGCTGGTTCGGTTGATGCTGCGCGAACTTCACCAGGCCGACCGCGTCGAGCGCAGCCATCGCTTTGGCGCGCCGCTCCGCGGCCGGGACGCCGGCGTAGATCATCGGCAGCTCGACGTTCTCGACCGCCGTCGTGCGCGGGAGCAGGTTGTACGCCTGGAAGACGAACCCCAGCGCCCGCGAGCGCAGGTCGGCGAGTTGATCCTTGCCCAGCGTGGTGACGTCGTGCCCGGCGAACCGGTACGATCCCGCGCTCGGCCGATCGAGCAGCCCGACGATGTGCATGAAGGTCGACTTGCCGGAGCCCGACGGCCCCATGACCGCCAGGAATTCACCGGCGTCGATGTCGAGATCGACCCCGCGGAGAGCGACGACGTCGTCGCCGCCCTCGAGCGGGTAGATCTTGCTCAGGTTTCGCACCTGGACGACCGGCGTCATCGCACGCCTCCGAGCACACCGCGGGTGCTGCCCGTCTTGCTGCCGGTCAGCGGGTTGCCGGCGGAGGCCGCATGCGTCGCACGCGCCCCACCGCCGTCGGCGGTGACGATCTGGTCACCGGCTGCCAGTGTTCCACGCAGCGGCGTCACGCTAGCTTGCGTGTCGGTCACCAAGCCGACGTGGACCGCGACCGGCGTCAGCTTCCCGCTGCGCAGGACGAAGATCCGTCCGGTGACGCCCGGCGTCACGGCGCCGCTGGTGGTGGTCGTCGTCGCGCCCCACGGCGAGGCGTTGGCCGCCCCGGCGGTCGTCGCGGCGGTTGCTGTCGCGCGGTGCGTGCGCCGTGCGCCGAATGCGCCGCTCGGCGGCTGATAGCTGAGCGCGGCCAGCGGGACGATGGTGGCATTGTCGACGTGCGCGACTTGGATCGTCGCGTTGGCGGTCATCCCGGGGAGCAGCGCGCCGTCGGAGTTGCTCACCAGCACCACGACCGTGTAGGTGACGACGTTGTTGACCGTCGTCGGATCCTGGCGGACCTGTTCGACGTTGCCGGTGAAGGTGCGGTTGGGGAAGGCCAGCACGCTGAAGCTGACCGGATCGCCGGGGGCGACGTGCCCGATGTCGGGCTCGCCGACCGCCAAGTCCAGCTCCATCTTGGAGAGGTCCTGCGCGATCGTGTAGAGCGTCGGCGTCTGCAAGCTCGCCGCGACCGTCTGCCCGACCGAGACGTCACGCGCGATCACGGTGCCGTTGACCGGCGAGGTGATGATCGTGTTCTTGACGTTCTGCTGCGCGGTGAGAACCTCGGCGCGATCGATCCCGATCGCAGCGAAGTCCGCCTGCGCGATCGCCGTTTGGTTCGCGGCCTGCGCGCCGGTGACACCGGTCGCGGCGGCCTGCGCCTGCTGCGTCGCGCCGGCTTGGATGGCCTGCGCCTGGGCGGCGGCGGCTTGCGCCTGCGCCTGCGTCACCGCGGCCTTCGCCGCGGCGAGCGTCGTCTGCGCCGCGACGAGGTTGGTCGTGTCGGTGTCGACTTGGTTCTGCGCGACGTAGCCTTGCGCGAGCAGTTGGTGGTCGCGCGAGAGCGTCTCTTGCGCGAGCGTGAGCGCGCTCTGGTCCTTCGCCACGGTCGACTGCGCCGCGGCGATCGCCGCTTGCGCCGACGCCGCGGTCGCCTGCGCGGCCCGGGTAGCGTCGCTCGCGGCGGCGGCTTGCGCCCCCGCCTCGGTGACGCTGGACGGACCACCGCCGGCCGTCGCCGCGGCGGCCTGAGCGGTCGCTTGGGCCTGCGCGAGCTGCGCTTGCGCCTGCTCGAGCGCCGCGTCGAAGGTGGTCGGATCGATGGTGGCCAGGACTTGGCCCTTCTTCACGTGCGAGTTGTAGTCGGCGTCGATCGCGGAGATCGTCCCCGAGACCTGGGTTCCGATGGTGATCGTGTTCTGCGGGTTGAGCGTTCCGGTCGCGGTGACGGTCTGCGCGAGAGATCCCGTCTGCGCCGGCACGCTCGTGTAGCTCACGGCCGAGGCACGCGAACGTACCAGCAGCAGCGTGGCGAGGATCGCGACGATGCAGAGCACCGCCGCAACGGCGAGCCAGAGGCGCGGGCGACGGCGCGTCGGCTCCAGGATGATGGTATGAATGCGGCCGTTCGTCGCCGGCCGCTCTGCGGTAAACATGGCTATCCTGGCTACGCGCCCAGGCGAGCAATCGTGCTGAAGGCCGGGTGAGAATCGCCCTCAGCCGCATACCAGAATGGCGTTACGTTTCCGGTACGGAAGAGACGCGCCGATGAAGCCTTCGCGGTACGAGCGCCGGCGGGCGCACTGGGTCGGTGGGAACCTGACGCACGAGGACTTCGAGCAGGTCGTCCGCGAGGCGTTGGATGCGCTGCCGAAGCGCTTCGCGGAGATGATCGAGAACGTCGTCATCGCGGTCGAAGACGAGCCGAACGCGGACGACCTGCAGGCGCTCGGCGGCGAGGGTGACGACGACGAGGATTCGGAGATCGTCGGCATCTACCGGGGCGTCGCGCTCACCGAGCGCGACCGCGACGCGGCGCTGCTGCCCGACGAGATCGCGATCTTTCGCGGCCCGATCAACCGGATCACCCGCACCCGCAAGGACGCCGTGCGCGAAGTTCGCGACACGGTGATCCACGAACTGGGCCATTACTTCGGCCTCGGCGACGACGAGATGCCGCACTGACAGCTGTTTCCCAGCTTAGCGCGAATCTTATCTTTTTCCCAACGGTCCCTTCGTTATTTCTCGACGGTCCCTTCGCTATTTGACGACCGTGATGAATTGTTCGTCACGGGGCGCGTCGAGCGTACATTTAGGCTAACGAGCGAGCACCCGGCAGTCGAAATCCCGATGGAGGCGGCTAAGCGGCCAGTCTCACCATCGAAAGGATTCGAACGTGAAAAGAGCACTCGCTGCTCTGGCCATGCTGGGTGTCGCAACGGTCATGGCGGCGCCAAGCGCGGCAACCACGACGGTCTACGGTTCGGCCCAGATCAAGTACACCGTCAACGCGACGGTCTTGGTCTCGATCGCGACGAACTATGCGACGACGACGCCCTACAGCCAGAGCGCCGCGGCCTCCACGATTCTGCCCTCCGTCGCGGGGAACTGCGCCGCCGGCGCGGTCGAGACGACGGCCACCCTGACCTTCGGTGGGGTGACTCCGCCCGGCTCCGGCTACACCGGCTGCTACTATAAAAACGCGGTCGAGGTCGGCGTCGACTCGAACGACGCGTCCGGCTACAAGGTGATCGAGTACGTCGACACGCTGATCGCCGGGACGCAGATCTGTGCGTTCCGGCTGAACGCCACCCCGGCAGCGGCGCCGTCCGTCTCCGGCGCGACCGGGAATCCGGCGGCCTATACGGCCTCGTGCCCGACCGTCAACAGCGTGGCGGGGATCGCCCTGGCCGGCCTCGGCGCGGCGACGGCGGGAACCGGCTTCGGCGGCGCCTCCCAGCCGGCCGGCATGACGACCGACGTCACCACGACGCCGACCGCGACCACCTACACCTCGGGGGGCTTCACGATGTACAGCGGCGCGTCGCTCCTGACCGGGTGGAACTTCATCGGCCAGGACATTCAGCTCAACGTCGGCTCGACGGCGGCCTCCGGCGCCGACACCAACGTCCTCACCATCGCGGTCATTCCGAACTAACTACGCCGAACGAGTCGAGCGCGAAATCTTATCGATTTCTCCACGATCTCTTCGCGATTTAGACATCCTGGTAAGGTTTTTCGCCCCCGGTAAGCGTCAAGCGTACATTGGGGCTAACGAGCGAGCACCCGTCGGTCGAACTCTCAAGGGGGGCCGCAAGCGTCCAAGCCCCCTTCGAAAGGATTCGAGCGTGAAAAGAGCACTGGCTGCTCTGGCCTTGGTGGGGATAGCGAGCTTTACTGCGGCTCCTGCTTTGGCTGCCACGACGGTCTACGGGTCGGCCGACGTCAAGTTCACCGTCAACGCGACGGCCGAGGTTGCGATCGCGACCAACTACGCGACGACCGCGCCGTACGGCCAGAGCGGGACGGCCGCGACGATTCTCGACTCGACCCCGGGCAACTGCGCCGCCGGCGTCGTCGAGACGCTGGCCACGCTGACCTTTGGCGGGGTGACGCCGCCCGGCACCGGCTACAACGGCTGCTACTACAAGAACGCGGTCGAGATCGGCATCTCCTCGAACGACACGAACGGCTACAAGGTGATCGAGTACATCGACACCATCGTCACCGGGACGCAGGTCTGCCTGTTTCGGCTGAACGCGACGCCGGCTGCGGCGCCGACCGTCTCTGGCGCGACCGGAAACCCGGCAGCCTACAGCGGGGGCTGCCCCACCGTCAACACCATCGCGGGGACGGCGTTGACCGGCCTCGGCGCAGCGACGGCGGGGACCGGCTTCGGCGGCGCTTCGAACCCGGGTACGGGCACCTGGAACGTCACGGCGACGCCGACCGCGACCACCTACACCTCCGGTGGCGACACCGTCTACAGCGGCTCGTCGCTCCTGTCGGGCTGGAACTACATCGGCGAGGACATTCAGCTCAACGTGAGCTCGGCGGCGCCGTCGTCCGCCCAGACCAACGTCCTGACCGTCGCGGTCATCCCGAACTAGCGCGCTCCCGCGCCGAGCGCGGTTGGAGAGCCGCATCCCGGGCCGCGGTTGCGCGGTCAGAGAAGGTCATGGCCGACCTTTCGCGTCCGTCACCGTCGATCGCCGTCACCGGTTCGACCGGCGAGCTCGGTGGACGCGTTGCGCGGCGCCTGGCGAGCCTCGGCGTCGAACAACGTCTCCTCGTTCGCGGCCTGGACCGCGCGCCGCAGCTGCCGGGCGCCGAGGTCGTCGAGGTTGCGGGATACCACGACCGCGCGGCGATGACGAGCGCGCTCCGTGGCGCACGGCTCTTGTTCCTCGTTTCGGCCCGGGAGTCGCCGCACCGCGTCGCTGAGCACGTGAGCGCCGTCGACGCCGCCTTGGACGCGGGGATCGAGCGGATCGTCTATGTCTCGTTTCTGCGAGCGTCTCCGAATGCGACCTTCACCTTCGCACGCGATCACTATGCCACCGAGCAACACATCGCTCAGACCGGGCTCACGTTCACGTTCCTGCGCGACAGTCTGTACCTGGACTACCTCCCGCGCATGGCCTCCGCGGCGGGCGTCATCGCCGGCCCGGCCGGCGACGGCCGGGTGGCGTGCGTGGCGCGCGACGACGTTGCGGACGTTGCCGTCGCGGTGCTTCGATCCGACGGGCACGACGGAAGGACGTACAACCTCACCGGACCAGCAGCGCACGACCTCGTCTACGTTGCCGAACAGCTCGCGCACTTCTCGGGCCGGCCCGTCGTCTACCGGAACGAGACGCTCGCGGAGGCGTATGCCTCGCGCGCAGTCTACGGCGCGCCGCAATTCGAGGTCGACGGCTGGGTCACGTCCTACCTGGCGATCGCACGTGGCGAACTGGACGTCGTCTCCGACGACATCGCGACGATCTTGGGCCACCCTGCGATGACGCTGCCCGACTTCCTCACCCAACATCCGCAGAGCTATCGACATCTCCTCGCCGAGGCGCCGACCCAGAACGCTCCCACCCCGGCGGCGAGGCTGACCAACCCGTAGCCGATCGCGGCGGGACCGGCGCTAAGGAACGCGTAGCCCCAGCCGGCCAGCGCGATCAGCGCCGGCAGCGGATAGAGCAGCATCCGGTACGGCGCGCGCACGTGGCGCGCGCGCAGCACGGCTAAGGCGACGATCTGCGCGATCGACTGCACCAGCACGATCGCGGTCGTCAACGCCGCGATCACCTGATCGAGCGGGAAGAGGCAGGCGGGGAGCGCGAGCACGCCGATCACCACCAGCGCGACGTCCGGATAACGCAGGCGCGGCTGCAGGTGGGCGAACGCGCGCGGGAAGAGACCGTCGAGGGCGGCCGCGTACGGGATGCGCGAGATACCCAACAGGTTGCCGTAGACCGAGGCGAACGTCGTGACCAGGATCAGCACCGTGACGACGATCGCGACGCCGGCGCCGGCCGCGCGGGCGACGATCGACGAGGCGACGTGCTGGCCGAGGCCGTTGGGGTCGGCCAGGATCGCCTGCCACGGCAGCGCGCGCAGCACGCCGATCTGCAGCGCGACGTAGAGCACCGCGACGATCGCGACCGCCAGCACCGTCGCCCGCGGCAGCGTCCGCGGTGGATCGACGATCTCGTCGCCGATGCAGGCGGCTTGACCGTAGCCGAGATAGTCGTACATGGTCAGGATCAGCGCCGCGCCGAAGCCGGCGCGCACCACGCCCCACGCGCCGGCGCCGCTTTCGCCGAGCGCGAGCGGGTGCGCGACCGTCGGGTGCGCATACGCGGCGGCGATCACGCAGACCAGCGTCACGATGACCGCACCGCCGAGCGCGACGCTCGTGCGCGCGATCGCGCCGATCCCGCGGGCCAGCGCGAGCAGCGTCGCGACGCCGACGGCGACCGCCAGCGCTTTGGTCTGCCAGACGGCGAGTCCGCCGGGGATCAGGTAGGCCGCGTAGTCGGCGAAGCCGATGTAGCCCGACGCGAGCAGGAGCGGCGCCGCGAAGCACGTCTGCCAGGCGAACAGGAAGGCCGGCAGCGCGCGCCAGCCGGCCGCGCCGAACGCCGCGCGCAGAAAGCCATACGTGCCGCCGGAGCCGGGAAAGCGCGAGCCCAGCTCGGCCCACACGAGGCCGTCGCAGAGTGCGACCAGGGCGCCGGCGAGCCAGGCGACGAGCGAGAGCGGGCCGGGCAGCGCCGCGAGGACGAGCGGGATCGTGATGAGCGGGCCGATCCCGACCATCGTGATGACGTTGATCGCCGTGGCGCCCCGCAGGCGGACGCCGCGGACGAGCCCCACCTCAGCTGAACTGCGCGAAGTACCGCTCCCGCGTCGTCGCGGCGACGCCGGCCGCCGCCGCCGCCGCGCGCGCGACGCCGAGATCCGGCTGCGGTCGCACCAACAACATGCTGGCCGGCTCCGCGCCCAGCGGCGCCACCGTGACGTGCGCGCAAGCGGCCGGGATCAGCGCGCTCTGCCACGGCGCGAGCTCGACGCTCGTGCCGTCGGCCTCGAGTCGCAGCGGGAGCGCGCCGACGGTGAGCGTCACCGGGCGAGCGTCGAGCGGCAGCGCGGCGGCGGCCGGCACGACGACGCGCTCGACCAGAAAGTGCCGGTCGGCGATCAGCAGCGTCCGTTCCAGACCACCGTCGACGAACGTCAACTGCGCGACCGCGCTAGGCTGCGTCGCGCGGAAGTCGAGCACGTCGGCGGCCTTGGCGACGTGCAGCTCGCGCGGCTTTCCGTCGGCGCCGACCCGGTTCCAATCGAAGATCCGATAGGTCAGGTCGCTGGCCTGCTGCGTCTCGAAGAGCTGGATCCCGGCGCCGATCGCGTGCAGCGTTCCGGCCGGCAGATAGAACGCGTCGCCCACCGCGACCGGGACGCGGCGCAGGATGTCGCTCAGCGTTCCGTCGGCGACGCGGCGCTCGTACTCCTCGCGCGAGGTGTCGCGCGACCAGCCGAGGACGAGCTCGGCACCCGGCTCGCAGGCCAGGATGTACCAGCACTCCGTCTTGCCGTTGGGCTGGTGCTCGACGCGCCGCGCGTACGCATCGCCGGGGTGCACTTGCACCGAGAGCGGCTGGTGCGCGTCGATGATCTTGGTCAGCACCGGGAAGATTTCGTGTGCGTCGATCGGACCGCACAGCCGTGCGCCCAGCTCGCGGCGCAGATCGGCGACCGTCTGCGGGGCGAGCGGACCGTTCACGATGCGGTTCGCGTCCCAGCACTCCCACGACTCGCCGAGCGCCTGCGCCGGATCACCGGCCTTGCCGTAGCGGCGGACCAGCGCGTCGCCGCCCCAGATCGCCGGCGTCTCCTTGGGCTCGAGCACGTAGGGGTAGAGTGGGTCCGTCACCGGTCCACTCTACGCCCCACCGTCGCTTCGTTCCGCCGCTACTCGCGCCGGATCGTGGTGGTCGTCGAGCTCGAACGCCCGCCCGCCATCGCCACGAGACCGATGATCACCACCAGGAAAACGGCGCCGATGACGATCCAGGTCCAGTTGAGCGTCGTCGTGGTGGTCGTCGTCGACGTGGCGGGCTGGTTGCCGGTCTGCGCGCCCCCCGTGCCGCCACCGGTCGTGGCGGCCCCGCCGGTCGTGGTCCCGCCGGTGGTGGTGGTCGTGGTGGTGCTCCCACCGGTTGTCTGCGCCGCGCCGACCACCGGTGCGAGGACCAGGAAGAGTGCGAGGGTGCCGGTGACGGCCCGGGCCAGTGTTCGCGTCATGCTCGGTGCTCCTTTCGTGTGTGCGCGCGCTGTGTCCATCGCTTCCGGGTCGCCGTCGGGCGAGCTTGGGTCGGCCGGGATCTCCGGCGTGTCGGGCGGGAAGTCGGGCATCGAGGGGACCTCGGGGTACGATCCGGGGACCACGTATTCGGCGCGCATCGCGCCCTCGACGTTCCCGCCCGGTCCGCGGGCGAAACGACCGAGGTGGTCAGGAAGCCCTCGGCGCCGATGTGGTGAAGTCGAGGGAGCTATGCCCTCGATTCCGACCCGGCGCCGCGTGATCGTCACGGCCGACGACTTCGGTCTGTCGATTCCGGTGAACGAAGCCGTCGAACGCGCCCATCGCGAGGGCGTCCTGACCGCGACCAGCTTGATGGTCGCCGAACCGGCCGCGGCCGATGCGATCCGGCGCGCGCGAGCGCTGCCGAGCCTGCGGGTCGGGCTGCACGTCGTCGTCGTCGCCGGCCGGCCGCTGCTGCCGCCCGACCAGGTGCCGGATCTGGTCGGCGCCGACGGTACGTTCGGCGCCGACCTCGCGCGCGCGGGCGTGCGCTATTTCTTCCACCCGCGAGCGCGGCGCCAACTCGAGGCCGAGATCCGCGCGCAGTTCGCGGCGTTCGCGGCCAGCGGCTTAGCGTTCGACCACGTGAACGCGCAGTCGCACTTCCACCTGCATCCGACGGTCTTCGGCTTGATCCTCAAAGTCGCGCGCGAGTATGGCAGCCCGCCGATGCGCATCCCGTTCGAACCGTTCGGACCGTCGTGGCGCGCGACCGGCGACCGGCGCGGCTTGCGTTGGGCCAACGCCTACCTGCTCGCGCCGTGGCTGGCGCTGATGCGCGCGCGGTTACGCGCGGCACATGTCGCGCACAACGACCAGGTCTTCGGCCTCTCCGACGTCGGGCACATGACGCCCGAGCGCGTGCTGGCGCTCCTGCGCGAGCTGGAGCCCGGCGTGACCGAGATCTTCTTCCACTGCGCGACCGGGCGCTGGCCGCAGATCGATCCGGGGTTGGCCGACTACCGGCTCGAGGACGAGCTCGTCGCGCTCACCAACCCTGCCACCGCCGAGTTGCTGCGCGCGCTGGGCGCCGAGCGGATCGCCTTCTCCGACCTGCGCCGTGCGGGCTGAGGCGCGCGCGCTCGCCGCGAGCGCCGCGCTGGGCGCGACGCTCGGGGCGCTGGCCTACACGGCGTTCGCGCTGAATCGCGTGCGTGCGTTCGCGCGCCGTCCGCGCCGGCCGGCGACGCGCGTCCCGCGGGTCAGCGTGCTCAAGCCGCTGCACGGCGACGAGGCGCTGCTGGCGCAGAAGCTGCGCTCGTTCTGCGATCAGGACTATCCCGACTTCGAGGTGATCTTGGGTGCGCGCGACCCGGCCGATCCGGCGCTGACGACGGCGCGCGCGCTGGCGGCCGAGTTTCCCGGCCGCGTCCGCGTCGTCGTCGCCGACGCGACGACGCCGCACCATCGCAATCCCAAGGCCGACACGCTCGCCGCGCTCGTCCCGCACGCGCACGGCGAGGTGCTGGCGATCGTCGACAGCGACATGCGGGTCGGCCCCGACTGGCTCCTGGCCGTCGTCGCTCCGTTCGAAGACGCGCAGGTCGGCGCGACGACCTGTCTGTACCGCGGCGAACCGCTGCCGGGATTGGCCTCGGCACTCGGGGCGATGGCCAACCACGAGCACTTCGCGCCCTCGGTGCTGGTCGCGCAGGCGCTCGGCCCGCTGCGCTACACCTTCGGCTCGACGATGGCCGTCCGCCGCACGACCTTCGAGCGGATCGGCGGGCTCGACGCGATCGGCGCCCACCTCGCCGACGACGCGATGCTCGGCGAGCTGGTCGCGCGCGCGGGCCTACGGATCGAGCTCTCGACCTACGTCGTCGGCAACGTCGTCGACGAACCGAGCCTGAGCGCGCTCTGGCAGCACGAGCTGCGCTGGGCGCGCACGCACCGGTTGCTGCGCCCGGCCGGCTATGCCGGGCTGTTCCTCACCTATCCGCTCCCGCTGGCGCTGCTGTACCTCGCGCTGGCGCGGCGGCGCGGTCCGGCGCTGGCGCTCGTCGTGGCCGCGGCGGTCCTGCGCTTCGCGCTCGCCGGCGCGGCGCGGCGCGCGTTCGGCGCGCGCGGCCCGGCCCGACCGTGGCTCGTCCCGCTGCGCGACGC
>JBEKLD010000015.1:0-33066 GCA_050010375.1 Vulcanimicrobiaceae bacterium | reverse complement strand
CGTGAGGAGCCCGTTCTTGCGCAACGGCTCGCGGAGAGATTCGTCCATCTCGAGGAGCGCGCGAGCGATCCCATGCCGGACCGCGCCGGCCTGACCCGCGACGCCGCCGCCCGTGCACTTGACGTCGACGTTGAACCGCGTCAGTGACTGGGTCACCTCGAGCGGCTGGCGGACGATCTGCTGCAAGGAAGGCCGCGGAAAGTAATCGTCGACCGGCTTGTGGTTGACGGTGATGACGCCCTGACCGAGCGTGAGCCGCACGCGGGCGATGCCGCGCTTGCGGCGGCCGGTGCCGTGGAAGAGATCCTGCGTCTGCATACTAGGTGAGGGGCTCCGGCTTCTGTGCCGCGTGCGGGTGCTCCGCGCCGGCATACACGTTGAGGCGACCCAGCAGCACGTCACGCATGCGGTTGGTTGCCAGCATCCCGCGCACGGCGCGTTCGATCAACCGCTCCGGGTACTTGTCGCGCACCTGGGCCGCCGTCTCGGTCCGCAGCCCGCCGGGGAAGCCCGAGTGCCGGTGGTAGACCTTTTGGGTCCACTTCCGGGGCGCCAGCTCGACCTGCTCGGCGTTGATGACCACGACGTGGTCGCCGTCGTCGATGTGGGGGGTCCAGGTCGGCTTGTTGCGGCCGGAGAGGGCGCGCGCGATCCGCACCGCCAGCGTGCCGAGCCGTTGCCCGGTCGCGTCGACGATGTACCAATCGTGCTTGGTTTCGGCCGTTTTTTGCTGGTAAGTGCGCATGGAGTCCGTCGGAACGTACAGAACGCCACGACGAGCGCCGCGGCAACCTGAGAAGTATAGGGTCCAGCCGGTCCGGAAGTCAACCGCGGCCGCCTAGCCCCGCCGCTTACGTTAGCGACCAGCCTCGGCAGGCGCGGGAGGCTGCTCCCGAAATGGAAAAACCTGTTGGTCGACCGATAGGCTCGGGGGCGGGGTACGTTACTGAGGGAGGACCAGTCTTGGATTCCAGCACCGTCGTGCTGATCGTCATCGCCGTCGTGGCAGTCCTGGTCGCAGTCGCGACGATCTTGTCGTACCGGCGTCTGCGCGGGCGTTGGCGCGTCCAGGAGGGGGCGCTGCGTGCCGCCTTCGACGCCGCGGGCGTCCTCTCGCTCGAGGACCTGGTCGGTGGGATCGCCGAGTCGCGCCGGCGCAGCGACGCGATCGCCGCCCTGGCACCGGCCGTCGAGGAGATCGCCGAACGCCACCAGCGGGTGCTCGGCGCGGTCGCCGCGCGCGACGCGGTCGGGACGACGGCGCAGCAAACCCTCGAGAGCGCGCTGACCGCGCAAAACACCGCCAACGAACAGGTCGACGGGTTGACCCGCGGGATCGTCGAGGCCGGCGCGGCGGTCGAGCAGACCGTCAGCTCGATCAGCACGGTCTCCGACAACATCACCGGCATCGCCGACAACGTGACCAGCGTCAGCTCGGCGATCGGCGAGCTGGCGGTCTCGGTGAACCAGGTGGCCGGCAGCGCACGCGAGGCGTCGACGCTCTCGCTCGAGGCCGATCGCAAAGCGAAGGACGGCGGCATCGCGGTCGAACGGCTGGTGCGCTCGACGCGCGAGATCGCCGACGACATCCAGAGCGTCGTCGTCAAGATGCAGGAGCTGGGCACCGCCTCGGATCGCATCGGCGCGATCGTCGAGGTCATCGACGCGATCGCCGACCAGACGAACCTGCTCGCGCTCAACGCCGCGATCGAAGCGGCGCGCGCCGGCGAGCACGGGCGCGGCTTCGCGGTCGTCGCCGACGAGGTCCGCAAGCTGGCCGAGAGTTCAGCGCAGTCGACGCGCGAGATCGGCAAGCTGGTCAAGGACATCCAAGCCAAGACGACCGAGGTCGTGCGCTCGACGACAGCGTCCGGTGAGAAGGCCGTCAGCGGCCTGGAGATGGCGGACCTGGCCGGCCGCTCGATCGGCGACATCTCGTCGGCGGTCGGCGAAGCGAACCGGCTGATCGAGCAGATCTCGATGGCCGCGCGCGAGCAGGCCACCGGCGCGTCGGCGATCGTCAACTCGGTCGAGCAGATGAACAGCTTGATGCGCCAGGCGGCTCGTTCGCTCGAGGAGCAGAACGTCTCCAACCAGCAGATCGTCACGATCATCACGACGATTCAGCGCAACGCCGCCGGCGTCGAGGACGCGATCGGCCGCCAGCGCGACGCCTGCACGACGCTGTTCCAGAACTCGAAGGATCTGGCGCGGGCCAGCCGCGCCGCGCGCGACGCGGTGACCGGCCTCGACGGCGTCGCCGACGCACTGCGCGAGCGGGTCGGTGCGATCGGGGGTCCGGCGCCGGCGCTCACCAGCCGCAGCGCGCCGAGCGCCGATCTCCGGCTGACCGGGAGCCGCTAGAGCTCGACCGGGCGGTAGGAGTCGAAGTCGGCGTAGCGGACGCCGGCGAGATAGAGGCCGTGCGCGGGCGCGGTCATCCCCGCGGCGGTGCGGTCGCGCGCTTCGAGCGCGCGTCGCGCGTCGTCGACCTCGCGATGTCCCGTCGCGCAACCGACCAGCGTCCCGACCAGCACGCGCACCATCATGTGCAAGAAGGCGTTGCCGCGCACGGCGACCCGCAGCAGGTCGCCGCGCTGCTCGAGGTCGATCGCGCGCAGCTCGCGCACCGTGCTGCCGCCGGCGGGCAGCTCGCCGCAGAACGCCGCGAAGTCGTGCTCGCCCAGCAGCGGCGCCGCTGCCGCCGCGAAACGCTCGGCGTCGATCGGCCGCCCGACGTGCCAGGCGCGCGCGCGCCAGAGCGCCGAGGGCGCCACCCGGTTGACGATCAGGTAGTCGTAGAGCCGCTCGAGGGCGTCGAAGCGGGCCGAGAAGCCGTCGGCGACGCGGGCAGCGTCGCGCACCGCGAGATCGGCCGGCGTATCGCCGTTGAGCGCGAGCACGAGGCGGTCGACTGGGAACTCGCGCGCCGCCGAGAACGAGACGACCTGCCCGGTCGCATGGACGCCGGCGTCGGTCCGCCCGGCCGCCGTGATCTTCACCGGTTCGTGGAAGATCCGCGCCAGCGCGGCTTCGAGCTCGCCGGCGACGGTGCGCAACTCGGGCTGATACTGCAGCCCGTGGAACCCGGACCCGTCGTACTCGACGACCAGACGATACGTCGGCACGCCGTCCCGTTCACGAAAACGAAGAGACCGCCTCTCGGCGGTCTCTCGAGTCCTCGGTGAATTCCGTTACGCGGCGACGCGCTGGGGAACCGGACGCTTCTCGTCGAGATCGAGCAGGTCGGCCCAGGTCGTGACGTCGGTGCGATCCGGCGCCGCCTGGTTGCGCAACTCGAGGAAGTACGTCTCGCCCTCGGTGCCCGGGTGGGGCTTGCCGGCGAGGAACTGCTCGTTGAACGTCGCGATCTCGTCGGCCGACTTCGCCGCGACGAAGGGCTTGAGGTAGGCCTCGATCTCGGCTTCGCTCTGCGCCTTCTTGATCGTCGCCAAGAGCGCGTCGGCGTCGATGCCGAGGAACCCGAAGACGCCGCGGTCCATCGGGCAGTTGTAGTGGTACTCGCCGTTCGTGCCGGCGGCCGTGGCGATCCCCTTGTCGACCGCGCGCGGTAACTGGACGACCCCATCGAGCTTCGCGTAGACGGAACGCGGATAGGATGTGGTCAGATCTTTCTTCAGCATGTTCGATACGACTAGCCGGAACCCGGCGCGGTTGCGCCCGCCCGGGCGTGCATGACGCGCTCGTAGACGACCTGCGGCGTGTCGAGCAGCTCGAACGCCGGGACGCGTGGCTGCCCGCCGTAAGCACCGGCCGGGTCGACCATGCGCGTCCAGATGTCGTCGGGCCCGAAGACGATCGTTCCCCGCCCGTCCGGCTCGGCGCGGTAGGTGACGACCGCTGCGCCGGTCAGCGGGGCGACCACCTCACGCCCCCACGGAGGGCGGGTGCGGATGATCGCGGCGCCCCCGGTCAGGATGTATCGCGTCGCCGAGCGCCGGCTCGCCGTGAACACGAACCGGCCAACGATCGCGAATGCGCCGAGGCCGAGGAAGAGCAACGACAGCGGCCAGACGCCTAGTGTGAGGGCGCCGACGACGAAGAGCCCGTTCCAAAGCACGATCGCCCAATCCCACCAGCGCAGGACGATCCCGGCGTACGGGCGGCCTTCCCAGAGGACCGTGCCGGCACCGCCCGCGTCAATCGCGTCGATGCACGCCTGAAAGACGGCCTCCGCCGCGGGGATCGCTTCGAACGCCACGATGCCGTACCCGAACCCCAGCGCGGAGTTGTCGCTCCGACCGCTCGGTCCGAAACCGAAGAGGATCGTCCCCGATCCGCCGGGACCGCGGCGCAAGCCGATGCATGGTACCGCACGAAGCAGCGCGACACTGCGCGTCGCTCCCGCGCGGGTCGTGACGATCGCCTCGGTTCCGGTCAACTGATACCGCAGCCCCGCTCGCCGCACGGCGTCGACGACGAACCGCCCGACGACCAGGTACAAGCCAACGATGCAGAAGACGAACGGGATGAACGCCGGTCCGCCCGTGCTGGGCGCGCGCAACACGGCGACCGCCGCGGCCGTCGCCCCCGCCGACCAGACGAGCGAGAACGGGATGAGGAGCGCGTCCCCAGCGTGGAGGACCAGGCCCTGGCGCGGGCTGCCCGACCAGCGGACGTCCGTTTGCTGCACGCCGCTTGCTACTCAGCCGGGCTGGCGGGTGTTGCGGCGTGGATGAGATAGTGGGTGACGCGCCGGCCGCGGTAGGTGGCGGTGCCGGCGGGTAGGGCGCCGATGCGCAGCGCGACGCCGACCGAGGCGTGGTTCTCGGGGTGCAACACGACGGTCAGCCGCGTGAGACGTAAGCGGCGGAAGGCATAGTCGCACAGCGCCAGCGCCGCCTCGGTCGCATAGCCGTGACCCCAGGCGGACGGCGTCAGCCACCAGCCGATCTCGACCTGCGGGATCGCGTCGACCTCGCAGCGCAGCAGGCCGGCCTGGCCGAGCCGTTTGCCGTCCTCTTTGCGCACCACGATCTTGAAGCCGTCCCAGCGCGGGTGCGTCGGCTCGCGCTGAATCGCGTCGATGCGCGCATAGCGTGCTTCGATCTCGCCGCGGTCGTACGTGGCGCCGTCGCCGATCCAGCGCATCACCACCGGATTGGCATAGAGCGAGGCGAGAAAGTCGAGGTCGTCCGCGGTCCGATCGAGCAACCGCAGCCGCGGCGTCTCGAGGAACGTCGTGCTCAGCTCAGTACTTGACCGGGCCGGAGGTCGTGGTCGTGCACGACGCGCAGGCCGAGAGAATGAACGCGTACGTATCGAGCAGGTTGGCGCTGAACGTCGGCACCGTCGGCGCGCTGAAGGTGACCGCTTCGCCGTTCACCGTCCCCGGGCCGACCTGCGCGATCCACGTTCCGGCCGACAGGTCGTAGAGCGTCTCGTAGAAGGTGAGACCGCTGGTCGAGTAGCCACTGGGCAGCGCGACCGGCGAGACGACCAGCCCGCCGTTGAACGTCCACGCCGACTGCAACTGCAGCTCGAAGGCGACCAGCGCCGTCCCGGTCGGCTGCGGGCTGGGGAGGGTCGGGATCGTCGTCGTCAGCGCGAACTCCGCCGCGGCGGTCCCAGCGGTCGCGCTCCCTGGGTAGTCGAGCATCCCGGCCAACTCGGCCGGGCCGGCCGAGACGGTGATCTTGCCGGCAGCGTCGCCGATCGTCCCGGCGGCCGTCGTCGAGGCCGGCGCGGGGGTCGGGACCGGGACCGGGGTCGCGCTCGGGGCACTGCTGCCGGAGGCGGTCGGCGAAGGGCTGGGCGTCGCCGTGGCCGGCGGCACGACCGAGTCCTTATGGCGGCAACCGGCCAAGACCAAGGCGACGGCAGCGACGAGCACCCAGCCTCGCCACCCGGGACGAACCATCATAGCCCGGGAGCCGTTCCAGACCGACTCGCCGGCTCCTCGGCTCCGGGGCGCCGGCCAAGATGAAGGTTCGATAAGAAACGGTTAGGGGACCGGGTCCGGCTCGTCGTCCTCGTCGTCGACGTCGGGCGGCAGCGGGCGCTGCAGCGGGAAGAGCAGCACGTCGCGGATCGACGCGTTGTCGGTCAGCATCATGACCAGCCGGTCGACGCCGATCCCGATCCCGGCCGTCGGCGGCATCCCGTACTCCAGCGCGGTGACGAAGTCCCAGTCGGGCGGCGGCACCTCTTCGTCGCCGGCCGCCTTCTCGAGGACCTGCAGTTCGAAGCGGCGGCGTTGATCGTCGGGATCGTTGAGCTCGGTGAAGGCGTTGGCCAGCTCCATGTGGGCCACGAACAACTCGTAGCGCTCGGTCCGCTCGGGGTCGTCGGACATCCGCTTGGCCAGCGGCGAGAGCACGACCGGATAGCCGTAGACGAAGGTCGGCTGCACCAATTGCGGCTCGACGATGCGCTCGAAGAGCTTGTCGAGCGCGTGCGCGTGCGTCGGCGAGTCCGGGATGCCGTACTCGCGTAGCAGCCGCATGCACTGGTCGGCGTCGAGCAGCTGCTCGCGCTGGATCCCGGCGAACTCGCTGAAGGCCTCCATGTAGTCGAGCCGGCGGAACGGCGTGGCAAACGAGATCGCGTCCTCGCCGTAGGCGATCGACTCCGAGCCGTGGATGGTGCGCGCCAGATGCGCCATCAGCCGCTCGTTGAAGTCCTTCATGTCGCGCACGTCCCAGTAGGCGGCGTACAGCTCGAGCATGGTGAACTCGGGGTTGTGGCGGGTGTCGATCCCCTCGTTGCGCCAGATGCGCCCGATCTCGTAGACGCGCTCCAGCCCGCCGACGATCAAGCGCTTGAGGTTCAGCTCGGTCGCGATCCGCAAGCTCAGCGGGATATCGAGCGCGTTCGAATGGGTCAGGAAGGGCCGCGCGCTCGCCCCGCCGGCGATCGTGAGCAGCGTCGGCGTCTCGACCTCGAAGAAGCCCTCGGCGTCGATGAAGCGGCGCATCTCCGCGACGATCCGCGAGCGCCGCAGCATGACCTCGCGCACCTGGGGGTTGACGATCAGGTCGACGTAGCGGCGGCGATAGCGCTTCTCGACGTCCTGCAGGCCATGCCATTTGTCGGGCAGCGGGCGCAGCGACTTGCCGAGCACCGAGAAGGCCGCGACGTGGAGCGAGAGCTCGCCCATCTTGGTGCGGAACACGAAGCCGCGCGCACCGACGATGTCGCCGCGCTCCAGTTCCTTGAACAGCCCGAAGGCTTCGTCGCCGACGTCGTTGCGCCGCACGAAGAGCTGGAAGCGCCCGGTGCGGTCGTGCAGGTCGGCGAAGATCACGCCGCCCTGCGCGCGCACGCTCAGCAGGCGCCCGGCCAACGACCATTGCTCGTCGGCGGCGCGGCCTTGCTCACCGAGCTCGGCATAGCGTGCGGCCAGCTCGGCGGCATGGGCGGTGACGTCGTACCGCGTCGCAGCGAAGGGGTCGACGCCGCGCTCGCGCAACGCGGCGAGTCGAGCCCGCCGGGCCGCGACGAGATCGCTCACGGGGTCAGGAGGCCTTTTTGGTCTTCTTCGGGTCCTTGTTGATCGACTCGATCTTGTACTTCATCTGACCGCGCGGGGTCGCGACGTCGACCGTCTCGCCCTTCTTGCGGCCCATCAGCGCGTGACCCAGCGGCGACTCGTTGGAGAGCCGCGCGTTCTTCGGATCCGCTTCGGCCGAGCCGACGATGGTGAACTCATGGGCGGTCCCCGACGAGGTCTCCTTGACCTTGACCGTCGCACCCAGATGGACTTCGTCGGCGACGTAGTCGCTTGCGTCGATGACGCGCGCGTTGCGAATCATCCCCTCGAGCTTGA
This sequence comes from Vulcanimicrobiaceae bacterium, assembly GCA_050010375.1. Classification (GTDB taxonomy): domain Bacteria; phylum Vulcanimicrobiota; class Vulcanimicrobiia; order Vulcanimicrobiales; family Vulcanimicrobiaceae; genus Vulcanimicrobium. The sequence goes on along the minus strand of JBEKLD010000015.1, from coordinate 25,277 downwards.
GGATGCGCCCCTCGACGAACGCCTGCTCTTGCTTGGCGTCCTCGTACTCGGCGTTTTCCGAAATGTCGCCGAACTCTTTCGCTTGGCGGATGCGTTCGTTGACCTCGCGACGATGCACGGTCTTGAGCTCGTCGAGTTCGTCTTCGAGCTTCTTGAGGCCGTCTCGGGTCAAAATGATTTCTTTGTCGTTCAAAAGCGACTCCCGGTGGAATGACCGACCCCGTAGGTTCCCACCGCATGGCGTAGGACCCTGCCGCGCCAGAGCGCTAGGGGGAGGCCCAGGGTTGCGGCGGCGGCGATGAATCCCCTGGTCGTTCCATCGTCACGAACCAGCGAGACGCTGAGGATCGCGACCAAGCCCAACGCCGCTGCGCCGGGCAACAGCGCGCCGGACCAACGGACCGACGGGTCGCCGGCGAAGGTCCGGACGGCCGCCGCGGCAGTCAGCGCGAAGAGCAGCCCCAAGAACCACGACGTCCCTTGCAGCGCCAGCGTGAACGCCGCGCCGGCGCTCGGCCACAGAGCGGCTGCCAGGCAGAACGCGATCGAGCAGCTGCTGACGAGCAGGATGGCGATCGCCGGTTCGTCGCGATGGTCGAGCGCGCCGAAGCGGCGCGGCAGCAGCCCGTCGCGGCCCATCGCGTACAGGCTGCGGCTCAAGTAGATCAGGGTCGTCTGCAGCGCCGCCGCCAGCGAGATCAGCACCGTCAGCCCGAGCAACGGGCGCCAGCCCGGACCGAGCAGGTCGCCGACGTACGCCAGCGCGTCGGCCTGGCGGGCGTCGTAGCCGGCCGCCGTCCCGATCCGCAGAAAGGCGGCCAGCGCCGCCAACATCACCAGCGCCGTCAGCAGCAACCCAAACAGACCGCCCGATCCCGGGCTGGACGCGACGCCCTGCGCCTCCTCGGCGGTCGACGCGGAGACTTCCCAGCCGTCGAGCATCCAGATCCCGACGACCATCGCGACGGCGAGACCACCCCACGAGAGCGGCGCCGCGACGAACGCGACGGCGTCGGGTCGCGGGTGCAGCGTCGCGACCAGCGCCGCGCCGGCCAACACGATCAGCTCGGCGACGACCAGCAGCCCGGCCAAGAGCGCCGTCGGCCGCAGCCCGTACCAGAGCAGCAGCGCCGCGCCGGCGGTCCAGCCGCAGCCGACCAGCGCGACGGCGATTGCGTTCCCAGCCAGCGCCGGCGCGAGCAGGTCGAGCGTGTAGGCGCCGGCCGGCAGCGCCGTCGCCTGCACCGCGAACAGGTTCGCGACGAGCAGGACCCAAGCGCCGTAACTGCCGGCGCTCGGCCCGAGCGCGGCGCGGATCCAGGCATACGACGAACCGGCGTCCGGCATCCGTTCGCCCAAGCGCCGGTATCCGACCGCGATCATCGCCATCAGCCCGGTGACCAGCGCCAGCGCGAGCCAGGTGCCGCGGCCGGCCGCCGCCACCATCGCCGCCATCGTCGTCGCCAGCGAGAACGCGGGCCCGATCGCAGCCGCCGCGACGACGATCAGATCGCGCAGCGCGAGGACGCGCCGCAGGCGAGGCGCGCCGGTCACCGCGTCGTGCGCAGCAGCGACGTGCGGTACCCGTAGAGCGCGTAGATCGATAGGCCCACGACGAACCAGACCAAGAAGCGCAGCCAGGTCAGCGGCGCCAGCCCTTCGACCGTCAGCCAGGTGCACAGGACGATGCCGGCCGCCGGCACGGCGATCGGGCCGAAGGGGACGCGGAACGGGCGCGCGACCGTCGGATGCGTGAAGCGCAGCACCAGCACGCCGGCGCAGACGATCACGAAGGCCGAGAGCGTGCCGATGTTGACGAACTCGAGCAGGACGGTCAGCGGGACGCCCAGCGCGAGGATCGCGACCACGATCCCGGTCCCCAGCGTCGTCAGCAGCGGGGTGCGCGTGCGCGCGTGGACCGTGCCGAAAGCAGGCGGCAGCAGCCGGTCACGCGCCATCACGTAGAAGATACGCACCTGGCCGAGCAGCGAAGTCAGCATCGAGGCCGTCGTCCCGGTCACCGTCCCCACCAGCACCAGGCCGAACAGCAGCCGGTTGTTGCCGGCGTGAACGACCGCGTCGAGCATCCCCGAGTTGACGTCGATCTTGTTCCAAGCGACGACGCCGACCGCGACCGCGGCGACCGCCGAGAACAGGATCGCTCCGACGATCAGCGAGCCGATGATCGCGCGCGGCACGTCGCGGACCGGATTGCGCGCCTCCTCGCTCGCGACGGTCACCGTATCGAATCCGATGTAGGCGAAGAAGACGATCGCCGCCCCGGTGACGACCCCGTGCAGCCCCAGCGGCGCGAACGGGTGGTACGCCACCGGATGCACGACGCCGGCCAGGCCAACGATGAACGCGACCAGCGCGACGAGTTGCACCACGACCAGCACGACGTTGGTCCCCGACGACTCGCGGATCCCGATCGCGAGCACGATCGCGATCAGCAGGACCGCGGCGCAGGCCAGCACGTCGACCTGCGAGTGCGCGAGGTCGAGCCCGCCGCGCGCGACGACGACGTTGGCGGTCTGGGCCCAGTTGGGCAGCACCAGGCCGATCCCGCCGAGCAGCTGCTGCAGCGAACCCGAGAGCGTCGCCGCCAGCGGCGCGACGCTGATGCCGTACTCGAGGATCAGGTCCCAGCCGATGACCCAGGCGACGACCTCACCCAGCGCCGCATAGGCGTAGGTGTAGGCGCTGCCGGCGACCGGGACCATCGAGGCCAGCTCGGCGTAGCACAGCGCGACGAACAGGCAGGTCACGCCGGAGAGGGCGAACGCGGCGACGACCGCCGGCCCCGCCGCGTGCGCGCCGCTGCCGACGGTGGTGAAGATCCCGCCCAGCATCGTCCCCAGGCCGACCGCGATCAGCGCGTTCAGGCCGAGCACGCGGCGCAGCCCGACCCCTTCGCCGGGCAGACGTTCGCGATCGTACGGCTGTCGCGCGAACAGCCGGCGAAGCAGCCCCAACCTTCAGACGGCCTGGAACTCGATGACCCGCGGCTGCAAGTCGAGCTCGCGCAGCAGGTGCCGGTAGTCGTCTTCCGTCACGTCGGCGACGCGCTTGCCGAGCAGCGCGACGAGTGCCGCTTCGAGGACGTTCGTTCCGAACGAGCGACCGCCGAAATCCGGCGTCGTCGTGATCAGCCGCGCGACGCCCCGCGCGCGCAGGAAGTCGACGTCGCCGGCGGTGACGGTGTTGGTCAAGATCGTCTTGCCGTCCAGTCGCTCGGGCATGAACTGGCGCATGAAGTGATAGTCGCCCGCGATGATCTCCGCGTCCTCGTAATACTCGGGGTACTTCGGCTGCGGCGCCCGGTCTTGCTTTTTGCCGGTTGGATAGAAGAACTGGAACGGGAGCTTACATGCGTCGGGGAGATACTTGCGCGCCATCTCCTCGAACTCGTCGAGCCCGCGCACCGGCCGGTCCAGGTCGAGCGCGAAGATGAAGTCCCCGAAGACGACGTCGGCGCCGGCTTGCACCAGCGCCTGCGCCATCCCGAACCGGTCGAGCGCGCTGACCATCAGCACGCGCGTCCCGCGCAGCGGGATCCCGAGCCGCTCGACGATGAAGGCGACCGCGCCGCGCTCGAGCGTGTTCTTCAGCCCGCTCCCGTCGACGACCGGGGTCGTCTTGACCGCCTCGAGCAGCCGCAGCCCGTCGCGCAGCGCGTAGCGGTCGGTCCCGGCGTACAGATAGACGTCGATCCCACCCAGACCGAGCGCGTCGACCGTCCCGTCCAGCGCGCGCAGCGCGGCGATCGCCTTGTCGAGGCTCCCGTCCGTCCCGATCCGCGCGATATCGAACCGCTCCCCCAAGAGATCGACCTGCACCCGATGATCCCGCGAAGCGGAGCCGAGCGAAACGGAGACGACTTTTTTCACGACCAGCCCTTTCCGTTGCGGCGATGCGTCGTGAACAATGCTGCGCTGGGGCGGTTCGATGGTGTCGACGTAAGAGCCCCGACACCTCTTGCGCAGCGGGTTCGATTCCCGCCCGCTCCAGCCCGCCGGGCTTGTTCCCAGCGGTATGGTGTGGTAGGGTTGCCGTGTCGGGGCTCTTGCATCACACCAACGAACGGGTACCGCGTCATTTTGACGCGGTACCCGTCGCCGTTTTCGGCCGTTTTCATGCGCTGACCGCGCGGCGGTCGGCGGCGGCGGCGCGGGTGCGGGCGATGTGCTCGCGGCTGATCGCGGCGTCGAAGGCGCGCATGTCGGCCAGCGTGAAGCCGGCCCGCTCGGCGAGCGCATCGATCTCGCGCACCTTCTCGAGATCGATGCCGCGGCCCAGCGTGTACGATTCGCAGCGGTTCTCGAGCGCGAGCACCATCGTCTCGGACATGCAGGCGAGCGCCGTGCCGCGCGGGAGGTTCAGGTCGAACTCGGTGCCCGGCTCGCGCACGCGCTCGACCCGCATCGCGCCGGGCACCCGCATGTTGCCGCCCTCGACGACCAGTACGTCGGGCCGCTCGCTGGCGACGCGCCGGCTGACGTCGTGCGGGAGCGAGAGCTCGCAGACGACGGCGCCCGGGCGCAGATCCTCCGGCTCGACGACGTCCTGCGTCGACGAGGTCGCGGTGAGCACCAGGTCGGCGCTGCGCACGGCCGCGGCCAGGTCGGTCGTCGCCGACGACGCGCAGGGCAGCGTCGGCGCGAGCTCGGCGTGCAATTTGCGCAGGCGCGTCTCGTTGCGCGCGACCAGGATCACCTGCGCGACGTGCGGCGCGATCAGCGCGACGCAGGCCGACCCGATCGAACCGGTCGCGCCGATGACGACGGCCGTCGCGGTGCCTGAGTCGATGTCCAGCTCGTGCGCACCGCGGAACAGGCTGCGCACGCCTGCGGCGATGGTGAGCGAATTGCCCGTCGTGACCGGGATCGACGCGCGCTCGGCGATCGTGACGCCGCCGTCGCCGACGACGCTGGTGAACGCGCCCAGGCCGGCGACCTCGGCGCCGAGCGACGCGCCGACCTCGATCGCGGCGACGATGCGTTGGTATACCTGCTCGCGCGGCAGCGTGAGCATCTGCTCGGGGAGCAACGGCGCCGCGACGAACCAGCCCTCGCTTTGCCGGCCGTCGGGTGTCGCGATGCCCGTCACATGGGCCGCCGCGTACGCGGGCATCCACTCCAGGATCTTCGCGATGATCGGCTTCCCCTTGCCCTTCGCCCCCGGCTCGTAACGGACGACGTCCTCGAACGAGAGGGGGTGGATGACGAAGCAAAACTTGGCCATTTCGGGGGCCGATTCGCCGTCCGCCGCCGGGAGCCCGCGACCCCGGTCGGGAAGGGTCCCCGGGCATGCACCCTACGCTCTCCGAGATCGAGGAGTGCCTCCGGATTCCGGCCCCCTGCCCCGCGCCGATCGGCCTGGCGTGCGACGGAACGGACCTCTGGATCGGCTCCTCCGAGACCAACCGCATCTACGGGCTCAAGGCCCATCAAGGGACGGTCTTCGAAGAGGCGCTCGCACCCGGTAGGCCATTCGGGATCACAGTGACCGGCGATGCGTTGCGTGTGGTGGTGAGCGAGGGACCGGGCGACGACCGGTTCATTCGCCGGTACATCATGGGCAAGCACTTCAAGTCCGAGCGCATCCCGGCACCGGACCTGACCGGCTCGTTCCTCGCCTACGACGGCGACCGGCTCTACTTGAGCCAGCGCGACAACAAGGTCATCCTCGAGCTCGACGAGAGCGGGCGCGTGCTGCGCACGATCCCCGTACCGCGCCAGATCACCGGGATGGTCGTCGTGGCCGGGCGCTTCTACCTCGTCACGACCGAGAGCCGGGAAGTCGACGACTACCGGCTGCTCTGTTTGGACGCGCGGCGCGAGCACCCCGAGATCGAGGAGTTGGCGTCGATCTCCTTTGACGCACGCAGCTTGGGCTTCGACGGGACGAAGTTCTGGACGAACTGCCGTTCCGAGAATACGCTCGTCGCGTTCGCGCGCCCGAGGTGACCGCGGGACCGCCGTCCGCCCGCTGAGAAACCAGCGGGCGTGACGACGCCGCGGTATCGGTCGTCCAGCGTTCGAGCCGCTCTGGAAGCGGCGGTTCCCGATCATGCCCTGCGAACGTCGATTCACAACGCGCTCTGGGCCGCGTTGTGGAACCGGCACTTCGACGACGTCGACGAACCCGTCTGGCTCCCCGACTCGGGCTACGCTGGTATGCTCGCGCTGGCCCGGCCGCTCGACGAGCAGACGACCTTCGTCGGCCTCGACACCAACGAATCGTTCGTCGTCTTCCGCGTCACCGGCGCGGTCCCGGTCGTCGGCAGCCGGGTACGCGTCGTCCCCGCCGCGCGCGAGCAGTGGCGGCTGACCGACATCTACCCGCTCGGCCTGGGCCTTTCGCTCGACTTCGACGAGCGCAACAGCGGGACACCCGACGTGGCCTGGGTCGGCGCGCTGCGCGAGGGCGTGCGCGCGCTGCGGACGATCCTCGAAGACCGCCGCGACCGGCTGGCCGCCCGGCGCGCGCAGCTCGGCGCGCTGCAAGAGCCGGCAGGCGTCGAGGCAGTCTGGCGCGATCTGGTCGCGGCACTCGGCGAGCGCATCCAGCTCGAGACCGAGCTGACCCCGCAGGAGCACGCCACGCTGGCCCGCGCTCGGGCGCGCGGTGCGCGCTCGGCCGACGAAGAGGAACGCCGGATCGGGGCGGCCCGCCAGCGCCGCTTCACCGAGCGCGCCAACGCCGAGATCGCGCGCTTTCGCGAGGAGGAGTGGCCGGCGATCCGCGAGCGCGCGCAGGCCGAGAGCCAACGCTACACCGACTACCGCGGCGAGGTCGTCAAGCTCGAGGATGCCCTGGCGCGCATCAAGACGCTGACCGACCGCGTGGCCAAGGCGGCCGAGGTGTTCGACGGTATCGAAGCCGCCGGCTTCCGGGTGCGCGGGATGAAGTTCGACCCGGCCCGTCTCGAGGAGGCTGTCTACGGCGAGGAAGTGTTGCGCACGATCGAACTCCTCGCCGCGGCGATCCCCAAGCGCGGCAGCGCGACGGCGACCAGTTTCAGCGCGTACCGTGCGCCGACTGCGGGACCGTCCGTGATTCCGCCTCGCTTTTGAGCGCGGCCAGCATCATGCGCGCGTTATCGCGCACCTTCTTCTCCAGCGTCGGGCCGATCAGCTCGGCTAAGGTCGGCACGCCGAAGTCGTATTCGACGCCGAGCACGACCCGCGTCACGTCGCCGGCGCCGTCGAAGGTCCAGGAGCCCTGGAAGGTGTCCAAGTCGCCCTCGATCAGCGCGTAGTCGATCCGCAGCGCCACGTCGTCGAAGCGGTCCTCCTCGATCCACTCGATCGGCGCGTCTTCGACCAACGTCTTCCAGCGCGTGATCAGGCGGTCGGGATGGCGCTCGAGCACGGCGACCGATTCGACGTCGGGCATGAACTCCGGGAAGCGCTCCTGCTCCTTGGCGAGTTCGTAGACGATCGCGGCCGGGGCGGCGACCTCGACGGAACACTCGACGTACGGCATCAGGGCAGCGTTCCCAACTGCTCGAACGCGACGGCGACGGCGCCGTCGAAGGCGTCGAGCGCGGTCGCGACCTGCTCGGCGCTGACGATCAGCGGCGGCTCCAGCCGAATCACCCGCTGCTGGTTGAGCGTCCACGCGGCGGTCACGCCGCGCTTGAGCAGCTCCGGGATGATCGCGCCACCGTAGCCTTCGCGGCGCAGTTCGACCCCGACCAAGAGTCCCACGCCGCGCACGTCGGCGATCACCGCCGGATGCCGCCGCATCGTCTCGCGCGCCCCGGCCAGCAGCTGCTCGCCCCGCGCGCGCGCGTTGGCGACGAGGTTCTCGTCGAGCAGCACGTCGAGGGCGGCCAAGGCCGCGGCGCAGGCCAACTCGTTGCCGCCGAAGGTCGAGGTGTGGAGCAACGGCGCCTTGCCGTAGGCGGCGTTCCAGATCCGCGGCCGGGCGACGTAGGCGCCGATCGGGATGACGCCGCCCGAGAGTCCCTTGGCCAGCGTGAGGACGTCGGGGACGACGCCCTCGCGGTCGCAGGCGAACAGCACGCCGCAGCGGCCGAGGCCCGTCTGCACTTCGTCGGCGATCATCACCGCGCCGTGCTCGTCGCACAGCGCGCGGACCGCGCGCAGATAACCGTCGGGCGGGACGTTGACGCCGCCTTCACCCTGGATCGGCTCGACGATGACCGCCGCGACGCTCGGGTCGAGCGCGCCGCGCAGCGCCTCCGCGTCGCCGAACGGGACGCGCCGGACGTCGGCGAGCAGCGGTGCGAACGGCGCACGGAACGCCTCGCGTCCGTTGGCCGAGAGCGCGCCGAGCGTCTTGCCGTGGAAGGCGCCGTCGGTCGCGACGATCGTCGGGCGCTGCGTCGCCGCGCGCGCGAGCTTGAGCGCACCCTCGACCGCCTCGGTGCCGCTGTTGGCGAAGAAACTGATCGCCAGATCTCCCGGCGTCAGCTCGGCCAGCCGCTTCGCGAGCCGGCCCATCAGCGGGTTGAACATCGTGCGGCCGGAGAGCGCCAGCCGGTCGAGCTGATCTTTGACCGCCGCGACGACCCGCGGATGGCGGTGGCCGAGGGTGAACACGCCGTAGCCGCCGGCGAAGTCGAGGTAGGCCTTCCCGTGCTGGTCGACGATCGTGACGCCCTCGGCGAAGACCTCGGCCGGCGAGCCCGACAGCTTCATCACCCGCGCCAGCGGCGGGTTGATGTAGTCGCGGTAGTTCTCGAAAGCCTCCTGCGCGAGATCGGTCTCGGTCGTCACGCGGGTTCGCGCTCCTGCGGAGCCCGAATCCACCTCGGCTTCGCCTCGTCAATCGGGATTCGAGGTGATACGGAACGTCTCACGCGACGGCGAGCTCGCTACTCTCGAGTTGCGCGATCGTCTCCTCGAGGACGGCCAGCGTCTCGGCCGCCGTTTCGGTGCGCATCAGCCGTTCGCGCAGCGCGCTCGCGCCGGGGAATCCCTTGAGGTAGTAGCCCAAGTGCTTACGCATCTGCGGGACCGCGCGCGGCTCGCCCCACTCGTCGACCATCGTGCGGTAGTGGTGGACGGCGAAGCGCAGCCGCTCCGGGGCCGGCGGCGTCGCCTCGGGCTCGCGGCCTTCCATCAGCGCGCGCAAACGCGAGACGAGCCACGGGTTGCCGAGCGTCGCGCGGCCGAGCATCACGCCGTCGACGCCGCTGGCCTGCATCCGAGCCAGCGCTTCGTACGGATCGGTCAGGTCGCCGTTCCCGATCACGGGCAGGTCGACGGCGCGTTTGAGTTCGGCGATCTTCGACCAATCGGCGCTGCCCTTGTAGAACTGGCGCGCGGTGCGCGCGTGGAGCGTGATCGCCTGCACGCCGGCCGCTTGCGCGCGCTTGGCGACCTCGACGAAGACCAAGTCCTGCTCGCTCCAGCCCAGACGCATCTTCATCGTGACCGGGCAGTCGACGGCCGCGACGACGGCCCGCATGATCGCCTCGCAGCGGTCGACGTCGCGCAGGCACGCGCTGCCGCCTTCGGTCTTGGTGACCTTCGGGGCCGGACAGCCGAAGTTGATGTCGACGATGTCGGCCCCGCACTCGCGCACGACCTTCGCCGCCAGCGCCATGATCCGCGGATCGTTCCCCCACAGTTGCGTCGAGACCGGCTTCTCGATCCCGTGCTGATCGATCATCTCCATCGTGCGCTGCGAGCCGTACTGCAGCGCGTTCGAGGAGACGAACTCGGTCACGGTCAGGCCGAACCCGAACGGCTTGTAGAGGGCCCGCAGGGTACGATTGGTCACCCCCGACATCGGCGCGAGCACGATGGGAGGCCAGATCTGGTGGGGGCCGATCTGCAGCGGCGAGACGGGACGGGTCACGACGAAAGAGTGTAGCATACGCCGGCCGCTACGGGTCGTCGAAGCCGTTGGCGAGGAAGGCCAGCCGCAGGCCGTGGAGGACCAGGTGCGGCTCGACCCGCTCGACCGAGCGCGCCTCGGCGGCGACCACCGGGGCGAGCCCCCCGGAGGCGATGACCCGCGCCTCCGCGCCCAGGACCTCCCGGAAGCGGCGCACCAGCTCCTCGGTCTGGCCGACGGCGCCGTAGATCAGCCCGGCCTGGATCGAGGCGACCGTCTCCTTGCCGATCGGGCTCCCCGGCGCGACCAGCGCGACCTGGGGGAGCTTCGCGGCGCGGGCGACCAGCGCGTCGAGCGAGACCTGCAGCCCGGTCGCGATCGCGGCGCCGACGTAGGCGCCGTCGCGGTCGATCGCGCCGAAGGTCGTCGCGGTCCCGAAGTTGATGACGATCGACGGCACGCCGACGAACGAGACCGCGCCGATCGCGGCGGCGATCAGGTCGCTGCCGACCTCGCGCGGCCGATCGGTGCGCACGACGATCGCGCGTTGCGTCGCCGCGGTGAAGAACCGCGGGCGCACGCCGAAGTACTTCTCGCAGCCCTCGGCCAGCGGCCGGTCGACGACCGGCACGACCGACGAGACGATGATCGTCTCGACCTCGCCGATCGGGAAGCGCGCGGCCGAGAAGAAGGCCGAGAACAGCACCCCGAACTCATCGGGCGTGCGGCGCCGCGCGGTCGTGACGCGCCAAGTGCCGACCAGCGTTCCGGCGGCGTCGAACGCACCGAGTTTCGTCTCGGTGTTGCCGACGTCGATGCACACGAGCATCGGCTACGCGCGCTCCGCGCGCAAGGCGACGATCGCGTCGAGCAGGCGCGCGGCCAGCTCGCGCTTCGTCCCCGCGCCCAGCTCGCGCCGCCCGTCGCGGCCCCACAGCAGCGTGAGCGCGTTGAGCACCGGGCCGAAGCCGCGCTCGCCGCGCACGTCGTTGACCGCGATCGCGTCGAGGTGCTTGCGCGCCAGCTTCTCGCGCGCATTCTTCTCCCAGTCCTCGGTCTCGGCGGCGAAGCCGACCAGGAACAGCCCCGGCGACTTGGCCGCGCCCAGGCCGGCCAGCACGTCCGGGGTGCGCTCGAGCGCGAGCGTCTGCGGTTCGTTCGTCTTCTTCACCTTGTGCTCGTGCACGACGGCCGGCCGCCAATCGGCGACGGCGGCGGCGGCGATCGCGATCGTCGCGTCGGCTGCGTGCGCGCGCACGGCGCCGTCCATCTGCTCGGCGGTCGTCACGCGCACCGTGCGCGCGGCGGCCGGCGGCGCGAGCGCGGTCGGCCCCAGGATCAGGTCGACCTGCGCGCCGCGCGCGAGCGCCTCGCGCGCCAACTCGATCCCCTGCGACCCGCTCGAAGCGTTCGAGAGGAAGCGCACCGGATCGATCGGCTCGCGCGTCGGACCGGCGGTGATCAGCACCCGCTCGCCGGTCAGATCGCGCGTGCGCTGCAGCGCGCCTTCGATCGCGGCGACCAGCTCGTCCTCGTCGGCCAGCCGGCCCGGGCCGTGTTCGCGTTCGGCCAGAAAGCCGACGCCGGGCTCGACGATCGTCGCGCCGCGCGCGCGCAGCGTGGCCAGATGTGCGGCCGTCGCCGGGTGCGCCAGCATCGCGCTGTTCATCGCCGGCGCGATCACCAGCGGCGCCTGGGTCGCCAACACGACGTTGGTCAGCAGATCGTCGGCCAGCCCGAGTGCGAGCTTGGCGATCGTGTTGGCGGTCGCTGGGACGATCGCAACCACCTCGCACTCGCGGGCCAAGCGGATGTGCGGGATCTCGTCGGCGCGCTCCCAGAGCGAGGTGTGGACCGGCCGGCGCGACAGCGCGGCGAAGGTCGTGCTCCCGACGAAGCGCAGCGCGTCCTCGGTCAGCACGACGTCGAGCACCGCGCCGCGCTGGACCAGGCGGCTGGCGAGCGCGGCAGCCTTGTAGGCGGCGATCCCGCCGGTCACGCCGAGCAGGATCCGGCGTTCGTTCACGCCGGCGTCTCGATCGGCTCGTTGTCGAGCAGCCGCGTCGCGCCGAGCCAGATGCTGCCGACCGCCAACGCCCCAACGGCGGAGTCCGCCGGGACGAAGCGCTCGGGGTCGACGACGTCGAGGTAGGCCTCGCGGGCCGGCGGGACGAGCAGCGCGCGGCCCAGCGCGAGCGCGCGCTCGCGGCTCGCGCCGGCCCGGACGGCCTCGGCGATCGCCGTCAGCGCGCGGTGCAGGGCCGGGGCCGCGGCGCGCTGCGGTCCGTCGAGATAAGCGTTGCGGCTCGAGAGCGCCAGCCCGTCGGGCTCGCGGACGGTCGGCAACACGACCAGCGTCAGGCCGAGGTCGAGGTCGGCGATCAGCCGGCGCAGGACGGCGACCTGTTGGGCGTCCTTCTGGCCGAAGTAGACTCGGTCGGGCCGGGCGGCGGCGAACAGCTTGAGGCAGACCGTCGCGACGCCGCGAAAGTGGCCCGGCCGCAGCGCTCCCTCGTAGCGCTCGGTCACCGGGCCGGGATCGACGCTGGTCGCGAAGTCCGGCGGATACATCGTCTCGACGCTTGGCGCATAGACCACGTCGATCCCGGCGGCGCGCAGCTCGTCCAGGTCGCGCTCGAAGGCCCGGGGGTAGCGCGCGAAGTCCTCGGTCGGGCCGAACTGCAGCGGGTTCACGAAGATCGAGGCGACGGCGGTCGCGCACTCCGCGCGCGCGCGTTCGACCAGCGCCAGGTGCCCGGCGTGCAGCGCGCCCATCGTCGGCACCAAGCCGAGCGGCCGCTCGGTAGCGGTCAGGGCGGCCCGCAACTCGGCCGCCGACCGGACGACCTCCATCTCAGGTCCGAACGACGCGCAGCGTCGTCCGGCCGACGACGAAGGCTTGACCCAGGTCGATCGGCTCTGGGTCGCCAAGGGAGCGACCCCCGACCCGGGTACCGTTTCGGCTGGCGAGGTCGGCCAGTCGGAGGGTTCCGTCGGGTTCCTCGTAGAGTCTGGCGTGTTTCCGGGAAATATATCGATCGATGGTGATGCACGCGGTGGCCACCGCGTCATCACGGCCGATGGTGATCTCTCGCTCGAAGGCCCAGGTTTTCCCGTCGAGCGGGCCGCTCATCACCTCGAGGACGTACATCGCCGGACCGCCTTCGCGCGGCCCGGACGGCCGGTCCTCTTGCAGAAGGATACGAGGCGTGGTGAATCCCGACGACGAGCTGTTCGATATCGAGCCGGATGCGTTGCGCGCGGCTGAGTTCATGCAGGCACGGCAACTCCTCGGCGCGATGGAGGGCCGGCGCATCGTTGCGGCGCGACTCGGCGAGACCCGCATCGAGATCGAGACCGACGACGGTGCGGTCTACTACTTCTACGGTTTCATGGGCGAGGAGCGGCCGAGCGCTCCCGGGGTCGCGTAGAGCGCGTCGGCAGCGAGCAGCGCGCCGAGCGCGACGTGCTCGGCGGCGATCCCGCCCTGGAGGTAGACCTCGTACGGCGCGCGCAGCGGCGCGTCGCAGGAGAGCTCGATCGTCGCGCCGCTGACGAACGAGCCGCTCGACATGATCACCGGATCGACGTAGCCCGGGACGGGCCCCGGCTCCGGCGCGAAGCGCGCGTTGATCGGGAGCGCTCGCTGCAGCCCGCGCGCGAACGCGATCAGCCGCTCGGGTGAACCGAGCCGGATCGCCTGCACGATGTCGGTCCGCGTTTCGCCCGGGAGCGGATCGACCTCGATCCCCAGCTCGGCGAAGAGCGCCGCCGCGAAGTCCAAGCCGCGCAACGTCTCGGCGACGATCAGCGGGGCGTAAAAGAGACCCTGGATGAACGCGCGGCCGAAGCCGAGCGTCGGTCCGAGCCCGGCGCCGATGCCGGGGGCGAAGACGCGGGCCGCGATCCGCTCGAGCGGCTCGGCGCGGCCGGCCAGGTAGCCACCGGTCGGCGCCAGCCCGCCGCCGAGATTCTTGATCAGCGAGCCGGCGATCACGTCGGCGCCGGCCTCGAGCGGCTCGCGTTCCTCGACCAGTTCGCCGTAGCAGTTGTCGACGAAGACCAGCGCCGGCGCGTGCGCGGCGTGCACGATCTCGGCGATCTGCGCGATCGCCTCGATCGTCAGCGAGCGCTGCGCCGCATAGCCGCGCGAGCGCTGCACGAAGACGACGGCCGGTCGCTGCGCGCGCACCGCGTCGCGCAAGGCGGCCAGGTCCGGTGCGCCGGCCGGCGTGCGCTCGACCTCGGCGTAGCGCAGGCCGCGGGCGACCAGCGCGTGCGGCGCGGTCGCGATCGCGTGGCGCAGCGTGTCGTACGGCGCGCCGTTGGCCGCCAGCAGCGTCGCGCCCGACGGGACGAGCGCGTCGAGCCCGGCGACGATCGCGTGCGTCCCGCTGACGATCGAGAGCCGCGCCAACACGCGCTCGGCGCGGAACACGCGCGCCAGCAGCGACTCGTAGCGCGCGCGGGCTGGGTCGTCGTAACCGTAGCCGGTCGTCCCGGCCAAGTCGCTCTCGGCGATCCCTTCGTCGAGGAAGGCGCGCAACACGCGTGCGCGTACGCGCGCCGCACGCGGATCGCGTCGCTCCAGCCACGGCGCGGCGCGCTCGCCGGCGGCCTGGACGCGCGGGTCGAGGGCGAACCCCGCCCGCAGCGCGTCGATCACGCCGCGGCCGCCGGGCGCGGCCGCTCAGAGTCTCCGGATGACCGCCTCGACGCGACCGACGATGGTGACATCGTCGGCGTAGATTGGCGCCATCGCCGCGTTCTCCGGCTGGAGCCGGATCCGCCCGGCCTCGCGGTAGAAGCGCTTGACGGTCGCCTCGCCGTCGATCATCGCCACGACGATCTCGCCGTTGCGCGCGGTCGGCGCGGACTCGACCAGGATCAGGTCGCCGTCGAGGATCGCCGCATCGATCATCGAGTCGCCTTTGACCCGCAGCATGAACCCGCCGGCGCGCGGCGCCCAGGCGGCGGGCAGGACGAAGTGGTCCTCGAGGTTCTCGCTGGCCGTGATCGGGACGCCGGCGGCGACCCGGCCGAGGATCGGGAGGGTGACCGCCGGGACGACCGGACCCTCGCCCTCCGCCCGCGCGGCGACGAGCGCCCGGGGCTTGGTCGGATCGCGCTTGAGCAGCCCGCGCCGTTCGAGCGTCTTGAGGTGCGACTGCACGGTCGAGGACGACGAGAGCCCGACCCGTTCACCGATCTCGCGCACCGACGGCGGGTAGCCCTGCTCGGCGGTAAAGGACCGGATGACGGCCAGGATCTGCTGTTGTTTCTCGGTCGTGGCCCGCTCGGCCATCGAACCCTCCTTGGGCGCCGGTGGAGACTGAGTGCCACCCTGTAGGCACTGATTGCCGCGATCCTACCACAAAGGGGCCGTCGCGAGCAAACATACGTTCGAACTCCCCTTGACGAGCAGGGCTCGGCCTTGCTACCATATGGTGGACGAACGAACGTTCGTCGCAATATCTAGGGATGGGAGCAGCAGCAATGCGCGGGACCTCGAGACGCAAGCCAACCCTGATGCCGCTGGTCGCGCTGGCCACGCTGGGCCTGGCAGTCACCCTCCCCGTCCTCTCGACCTCGGTCCACGCCGCCTCGCCAGTCGCCTACGCGACCGTCACGGTTCACCCGGGCGACACGGTCTGGTCGCTCGCCGAGCGCGGCACCCCCGCCGGTGGCAACGTGCAGGCGACGGTCGATCAGATCTTGGCCGCGAACCACCTCCGCGGCGCCGATCTGGCGGTCGGCCAACGGCTCCAAGTCCCCCGCTGATCGGCTGAGCCCCGAAAACAAAAACGGCCCCCGCTTTTCGCGGGGGCCGTTTTCTTTGCGGACTAGCCGGGTCGGCGCGTGCGGCTGGTCGAGTGTCGGATGATCCCGGCCGCTGCCCGCGAGCGCGCCTTGAGCAACGGCAGCGAAGCCGTGCACGAGGTGACGCCGGCTTGGCAAATCGCCGGCGAGATGCCGAGGTCGTCCGAGGTTTGGGCCAGGATCTGCGCCGGCGACGGCACGCCCGAACTGTTCGGGTACGACGCGCCGTAGAGGTCGTAGTCGAAGGCGATCACTTGGATCGCGATCTGGTCGTCGGTCGTGGCGGCCCCGTTCGCCGTCGTATTCTGCGCCGCCGTACAAGCGGAGGGAGAACCTCCGGGACCGATCGCCGGCGGCAGGGTCAAGGTGCCGCTAGCAGTGGTTTCGATCGTGTAGTAGACGGGCCCACCGGTGCTGCTCCCGTTGCAGCTGACCGCGCCCGTCGTCGCCGGCCCGTAATCGGTGATCTGCAGGTAGGCTTCCGTCGCGTTGGTGGGCATCACGAAGGCGAACGTCCCGCCGCCGTCACCGGCCGCATCGGGAACATAGGCCGGAGCGGTCGTGGTGCCGATCGTCTTGAGGGCCCCCGGGAGCGTGAAGGTCTTGCTCTGCGTCGTCGTGCCGGTGTTCGCCGGGATGGAGACGGACAACGTATACGCGCCGCCCGCGACCGGGGCGATCCCCGCGAACACGTCGATCCCTTCGCTGATGCCGGCCGTCCCGCTTGGATAGTCCCCACTGCCGACGACCGAGTCACCGTTGCTGTCGGGCAGCACGAACGCCGGCGGTCCGCCCCAGGCAACGTCGGAATTGGGATCGGCCCCGGCCGCGTAGGTGGGTGACGCCGCGTCGTACAGCGGGATCGCGTACGGCGCGACCTGGAAGGGCGTCCCCGTCGAGCTGGCGCCCGGCGCGGTGCAATCCGCTTGCGCCGTCGCGTTGAACGGCTCGATCCCCAGGCCGAAGGCGCCGCCGGACTGGCCGAAGCTCGTCACGGTCGTCGTCCCCGCGGTCTGCGAACTCGGCAAGACGGTCGTCGTCCCGAGCTCGGCGGTGGCCGGCCCCGACGGGACCGTCGAGCACGCGTCGTAGCCGGTGCCGGTGCCGACCGTCAGCCCCGCCGGGATCGCGGCCGGCAGCGTGAGGGTCGGCGAGTTGAGCAGCGTACCGCTATCGCCCGGCGCAAAACCGCCGGCCGGTTGACGATACGTCACCACGACGTTGAGCGCAGTCGCGGCGTTGAACAGATTCGCCGTGCCGACCGCAAATTGAAGACTGTTTGCGGCGACATTGGCTGTATGCGGGGCGGACACCGCGCTGCCGGAACCACAGCCGGCCAGGGAAACGGCGAGCGCCACCGCGCCCGACGCAAAGATCGTCTTGCTATGAGAGAACTGCATGTGTGCTTAAATCTTTAGCTGGTAGAAGAGTTCAATGGTAAACGGTTGGCCCGGACCGAGCGTCGGGAGCCCCGAGGTGAAGTTACCGTTGGTGAGCACGTACGCGCCGTTCGTGAACGCGTAGGTGTCATACGGAACGGCCGGAGCGCAACCGCGTGCTCCTGCCCCGACTTGATTGACGCACGATTCGTAGCCTGTCTGCGGTCCAGAGAGGCCGTTGGCGACCGGCTGGTACCACGGGTTGATCGAGGGCACGGTGTTGATCCACGCGTTCCCAAACAGGTTCAGGAACTGCACGCCGACCACGTTCCGCCCGAACCGGTACTGCAGCGTGAGATTCGCTTGCATGTTCCAGTGCGAGAGGTAGCCGCCGTTCGCCGACGTCCCGGACGTCCCACGGGTCGCATCGATGTTCGGGTGGCTCGAGCTGCCGGGGTCGGCCGGATCGTAGTAGTTCGTCGACACGGCCGCGCCGGGGGCGCCGCCGATCAAGCTGGCATTACCGCCGGTGATACCCGGTCCAAAGTCGACCTGCGGGACGTTCGCATACGTCCCGTTGGCGAGCTCTGCGGCGATCATGTTGCCGATGGTGTAGGGGTAGCCGATATTCGACTCGATCTCTGGACTGATGCTGAAGCCGTTCTTCAGGTTGTCCCGTCCGCCGATGCGGAACGAGGCCGGCGAGACGTAGCCCGCACGGTAGAGATCGTGCAGCGCGAGCGATGCGGCCGAGACCAACGGCACCGCGTTTTCAGCGGTGGTGAACGGCGCGGTCGTGCTGAGCACGTTCTGGTAGGTCGCCGCGAAGAAGCCTTCGATTCCGACCGCTCGCTGCTGGGTGGTGAGGTCGAACTCCACGCCGGCCGTCTTGTTGAGGCCCTGGTTCGACACGGCGAAGATGCCGAGGACCGGGTTGAGCAAGAAGAACGTCGGGAGATCGGTCCCCTCTTTGACGAACGGCGTGAGCCGCATGCCCATACCGTTCGCAAAGAGGTGGTTGTAGCTCAGATCGTAGTTGCTGTAGAGCGCGGGCAACCCGTTCCCCGCGTCCGGCGCTTCTAAGTTGTCGCCCTGCCAATAGAGCTGGGCGGCGTACGACGCGCACGGGAACGTGATCGTCGCGGTCCAGCCGCAGGTCGAACCGGCCTTGGCGGGGAGGGTGAGGTACGGTCCGATCCCATAGAGATGGAACGGCGTACCGGCGGTTTGCGCGTCGGCGTAGACCGCCGAGCGGCCGTAGCTGAAGCGCAGAGAATCGTTGGGATCGAACTCGTACGAGACCGCTCCGCGCGGCTCGATGTCCGAGGGATGCAGCACGTTGTTCGTCCACGACGTGGCGGGGACGTCGTACGGGTTGTTGACCGTCGACGGCACGCCTTGTCCGAACTCGCCGAGCTGTCCGTACCAATGCTGGTTCTGACCCTCCTCGCGAGCGCCGATGTCGACGTGCAGACGGCTGCTCGGCGTGTACTGCAGGCGAATCCCGGTGCCCCAGTTTTGGAACACCGTGCCGTTGTAGCCGATGCCCCAGGACGGGATGCGCGGATCGCAGCTCGGCAGCGGACCCGTGCCGGAATAGGCCACACCCGGGCAGTAGGTGTCGTACACCTCGCCGCCCGGGAGCCAGTCGGCGACGGTGGGCTCGTTCGCCAGGCCGGTGCCGAAGGCGAGGCCGATGCCCTGGAGCTGAGGCTCGTAGCCGTCCCAGATCGGGTGCAGGACGTCGTACTCACCGTTTAGGGTGACCGTCAGGTTCGATCCGAACTGATGGACCAAGTCGAGATTCGCGCCGGTCGTCGGGCCGCCGATCGCCGAGGTGGCGGAGACGCCGGGGAAGCTGGTATTCCACGCGCCGAGCGTGTACGAGGTGTCGCTATACTCCAACGTCTCCCAGTTGTAGTAGCGCAACGCGAGGTACGTCGTGGGCGAGAGGGCGTTGTCGTACTCGAACTTGAGGAAGCGGGTCTGGTTCGAGAAGTTTTGCTGCGGCTGGGTGATCGGCACGTTCGACGTCGGCACGCCGGGACTCAGGCCGATGAGGCTCGCATATTGCGCCGACGACAAACCCATGAGCCCCTCGAGCGGACCCTGCGTCAGGGTATCGTAGGGGTAGTAGACCAGCGCGTCGGGGTCGGTGGCGCCGTAGAGGCCACCGGGACCGGTCTGGCCTTCATAGCCCAACTGCGAGACCTGCAAGTAGAGAACCTGAAGCTGCTGGTTCTTGTCCTTCCCGAACTTGTAGAACAGGTTGTTCAGGATCTGATCGTCTTTGAGTCGCTGCGTGGCAAAGTAGTTGCCGTATTCGTTTTGCTGCGTGAACGTGTAGCCGTAATACGGCTGGGCGTTCTGCCCGACGTACGAAAAGTATTCGGACCAACGGTTATCGGGCGTCGAGAACCCCCACGAAATACCGTACTGGTTGGCACGATTGGGAGCACCGACCTCGGAGTCGAACGTGCCCGATCCCGGGCCGCTGCCGCGCTCCGGGATCACGTTGATCACGCCGGCGCCGACACCGGCCTGCGTCGCATCGCCGGCGCCCTCGACAACCTGCACGCTGCCGACGCCGTTCATGAGTCCGAACCCACCGTTGCCGTTCAAGAACGGCTCGCGGAACGGCACACCGTCGAACTGATAGCCGACCTCGTAGGCAGCACCACCGCGAATCGTTACTTGGCTCGACGTCGAGGTGTTGTTGTTGGTCAGCGTGACGCCGGGGACCGAGAGCAAGGCCGCGTTCTCGTTGGTCGAGACCGCCTTCCCGGTCGACAGCTCGATCTGCTGCGGATTGATCGTGTAGGCGTCGGTGGTCTGGGTCGGCTGGAAGGCGCTCGAGCGAACGCGCGCCGTCGTCCGGCCGATCGTTTGCAGCCCGAGCGAGATGATCCCGACCGAGTTCGACTGGTCACCGTAGACCGTGATGCCGGAAACCGTCTGCGAATCGTGGCCGGCGGCGGTGACGATCAAGGTGTACGTGTCGACGCCGACACCGATGATGGTGAAGCGGCCGTCGGCGCCCGTCTGCGCCGTGTAGCTCTGGGACGGAGACACCGCCTTGACCGTCGCGCCGGCGATCGGCGCGTGCGTCGTCGTGTCGACGACCGTGCCGGCGATGCTGCCGTACACGCCGCCGGCGGCAAAGGCCGCAGGTGTGGAGAGCGTGCCGATGGCGACGGCCAAGAGCGCCGCGATCAAGTACCTCACCGGAGCACGGCGAGATCGCGAAGGGAGGAACGTTGAAGTCCGGCTGTCAGAAAACATCGGCGGTCCCCATAAAAGTGGAAAGGTGCAGCAGAGAAAGGGCGACGCAAAGCCTTGCAGACCCTCGAGAGATGCGATGCGTCGAAACGCAAATGGAAGGGCTGGGGGACGGAACCCCCATCAGTGTCGGCCCCCATCCAAGAGCGAGCCTCCACTTCCCTTCCAGCGATTGGCCAGCGGACGCAAAGCGTCGCCGCGGCGTCACCCAAATCAGTAGTTACTTTAAGAAATGAAAAGGCGCCCGGCCGGAGCCGGGCGCCTTTGGGTTCCGCGCGTCTCGAAGCTTAGAGCTTCAGACGTGCCTCGACGTACATGTTGAACGGGAGGGCATTGAAGTACGGGAGGTACGCGTTCTTCAGGAGCGGCTGGATCGCTTGGCCTGGGTTGTAGTTGTTGGCGATCGGATAGTAGTCGTTCGGCGAGTAGCCGCACGCACCAGCCACCGCCCACGGAACGTTAGCCGTTCCTCCGAAGCATGCGTGCCAGATGTTCGAGAACGTGCCGACCAGCGTCAGACGCTTGGTCACGTCGTACGAGATCTGCGTGTGCAGCAGGAGGAGGTTCGGCTCGACGAACGAGCCGAGGCTGTCGAACCGGCCCGTCTGCTGGTCGGGAACGACCAGCTGGTAGCCGGGAACGTTGCCGTAGTAACCGCCGTCGGCGCCGCACGTCCCGACGTCGTACCGGGTCGTGCCGGCGATCGCGCCGGTGCACTCATCCGGCGCGATGCCGAGCGAGGTCTCGGGCGTCCCGTACTTCTGACCGGCGGCCAACTGGAGCGCCGGGGTGATGGTGAGCCGGTCGTGCTTGTACTGCAGGAGCAGCGTCGACACGAACGGCGCCCCGTACGCGTTCTCGTTGGTCCCCGGAGGACCGGCGAGGATGTCGTAGGTCGCGAAGTCGGAGTTGGGGTTGATCAGCGGCTGAGGTCCCAGGTTCCAGTACGGGTTCGAGATCGAACCCGCCGGGCACGCCCCGCCGACGGCCGCGAGCGGCGCATCGGTGATCGCGGCATAGCAGGGCGAGTCGGCACCAGTCGCTGTCGTTCCACCGGCGCACTTGCTGTTGGTAGGGTTGGCAGCGCAGTACGAGGTGTAGGCGTTGTAGCCGATGATCGCGTTGTTGATCGGATCGAGCACCGTCGCGCCGGACGCAAGATCCGTGTAGCGGATGAAGCTGTCCGTGTAGGTGAACGAGAACTTCCCCGCCCAACCGTTGCGCGCGAAGTCACCCTTGTCGGCTTCGAACTCGAAGCCTTGGGACGTCTGTTGCCCGACATTGAGGCCCGAGACGAACCCGCTGACGAAGCTCAGGAAGAACTCCTGAATCTGGTCCTGCGTCTTGCGGATGAACGGCGACAGCTTGATCGAGAAGTCTCCACCGAACGACTTCTCGAGCGAGAGGTCGAGGTTGTTGGAAACCTCCGGGCCGACGTTGTGCAGCGAGCTGGTGAACCCGTACTGCTGGAACCCGTAGGTGTTGTAGAGCAGGTAGGGTTGGTTTGCCTGGAGCGCG
This sequence comes from Vulcanimicrobiaceae bacterium, assembly GCA_050010375.1. Classification (GTDB taxonomy): domain Bacteria; phylum Vulcanimicrobiota; class Vulcanimicrobiia; order Vulcanimicrobiales; family Vulcanimicrobiaceae; genus Vulcanimicrobium. The sequence goes on along the minus strand of JBEKLD010000015.1, from coordinate 3,465 downwards.
TCGTACTGCTCGAAGGCGCTGTTGGGGGCCTGGGTGTACCGGCCGTAGCTCGCGCGTAGGACGGTCGTCGGGTTGATGAGGTACGTCAAGCCGAAGCGCGGCTGGACGACGTCGAACGTGTTCACCCCGCCGTTGCCGTCGACGATGTTCGGAGCGTAGGTACCGGCCGGGCAAGCGGCGCCCGGCGCACGCGTCACCACCGCGGCGCTTGCGGTGATGAAGCAGTTGTCGAGGTTGAACGCGTTGTAGTAGAGCGTCCGCGCCGGGTTGTCGTTCTGCGAGGACGTGGCGAACTGGAACTGGTCGAAGCGCAAGCCGAGGTCGATCGTCAGCTTGTCCGTCGGCTTCCAGTTGTCCGTGATCGAGGCCGCGCCGAAGCGTGGTTGCACGGTGTTGTACGTCGCGTACTCACCGTTGCCGACGGTGAGGTATTCGCAGGTCGTCGAGGCGACGCCCGGCACGACGCACGCCGCGGGGAGCGCGAGATTCGCGCCCGCTCCGGCTTGCTGTAAGGTAAGGTACTGCGCGCCCGTCGGCGTATTCGCGCCCGTATAGGCGCAACTCGTCAGCAGGCCCGTGTTGCTGAAGCAGTACCCGGAGGTCGGGTCGGCCGCGTTGACGACGACGCCGATCGCGGTGCGCGCGTTGACCGAGTTCTCTCCGTAGAGACCGTTGAGCCATTCCGTGTTGTTGTCACGGATGGTGCTCGCGGTCACGTAGTTGCCCTGGATCGTCAGCAAGTGCTGCGAGTTGAGCTGGTCGGAGAACTCGATGCTCGCGCCCCGCGCGTGGCTCGAGAGCTCGTAGTCGGGGCTGAACGCGCCGTACGTCCCGACGTTGTACTCGCTGTACGCCGCGGTCGGGTCGGTCATCAGCCAGTCCGAGTAGTACGTGTAGCCGTAGACCCGCAGGAACGCGCTGGTCCCGAAGTTGTGCTGATACTGCAACTTGAAGATGTTTTGATCGTTGGCCTGACCGCCTTCCATGCCGGCAGGCAACGGCGCGAACATGGGAAGTCCGGCCGGCGACTGCGGGAAGGGGTACTCGCTGATCTGCGAGCTGACGGTCGCCGGGTTGATCACGCCCCCGATCTTGCCTGCATACTGGTAACCGTCGAGGTAGAACGGGGTGGGGAAGTTGCCGAAGACGTTGTTGATCGTCGCTGCGTCACCGATGTCGTTCGACGAGGTGTACGCGGCGGATGTCAGGTGATCGATGTCCAGCAATACCTGGATGTCGTCTTTCGTCCCGTCCGCCTTGGGCAGGCCGAAGTGCAAGTTCAGGACGGTGTCCCGGACCTCTTGCTCGTGAAGGGCGTCGAGGTTGGCCGGCCCTTGCGCGAACGCGGCCGTGTCGCCACCGTTGGTGTAGTCGGAGCCGCCGGGACCGAAGCACGACGGAACCGGGCCGGCGGTGAACTCGCACGGTACGAGCGCAGGCCCGTACTCTTTGAGACTCGCGCCGTTGTATTGGTCGAAGTACCGGAAGTCTTGGTTGAAGGCACCCAGACCCAGGTAGTACGAGAACGTGCGCGACGGGTTCGCGCCGCCGGTCTCGAAGGCGATCTTGCCGTAGTACGACGGGGTACCCATGGCGAGATCGAGCGAGCGGTACGCCGGCAGCGTACCGGTGCGGATGACCTGGTTGATGTACCCGGAGAGACCGTTGGCCTCCGAGTTCGCCGGGTCGGCGCCCGTGTAGACCTGGAGCTCTTGCTGCCCCAGCGACGAGAGCGTACCCGACGGATAGTTGTCGAACGAACGGTTCACCGGGACGCCATCGAATTCGTAGCCGATCTGATCGTAGTCACCGCCGCGAATCGAGATCGATGGGCCGGCCCCGATATAGCCGTTCTGGCCCGCCGTGATGAACACGCCGGGGACGGTCGAGAGGGCCGACCAGGCCGAGTTCAGCGTGCCGCCGCCGCCAAACGCGGACGCCTTGTCCTGTTGGGTGGCGGAGATCGAGTAGACGTCGGCGGTGGTGCCCGGCTTCACGAGCGCGGACGCGCGTGAGGTCGTGCTGCCGATCGTCTGGAGGCGCGCGGGCGTCGGGATCGCGACGCTGATGCTTTGGTCCGCCTGGACCGTGACGCCGCTGAGGCTGGCAGCGATATGCGTCGAGGTCGCATCGGTCGCTACCGTGTATGTGTCCGGCGCCAGGGAGAGGAACGTGAACCGGCCGACTGCGTCGGTCGTCGTCGTCGCGCTCTGCGAGGGGCTGGCGACGGTGACGTGCACGCCGGCGAGCGGTTGACTGGTTGCGAGGTCCGTCACGGTCCCCGTGAGGCTTCCGGTCGTACCTGCCAGAACGCCGTTCGTTCCCTGGCAAGCGAACGCAAGAACCACGAGGAGTGCGACGATCCCACGCTTCATCCGAAGCGGGATTGCCACAGGCGAGTCATCCTTTCGCGGAAGGCAAAATAGAAGGGTTGGGGGACGGAGCCCCCAATCGCTCCCAGCCTGTTCTAAGGTCGAGGCCTCGCTTCCCTTCTAGTGTTTGGATAGAGGAATCAGCGCCGGCTCCTCGTCACGACGACCACGCTATGGCCCTCGTGTCGGTCCAAGAAGGCCAGCCCGTCGTCCATCCAGCCGTCCAATCCGCCGCTCAGGTGGCGCCGAACCTCACGCACGACGTGGGCCCGGCTGGCCAGCCATTGCAGCTCGGCCCGGGTTGTGGCGAGCCAGACCGCTTCCTCGCACTCCTCGCACTGGTAGCCGTACTGCACCCGCTTGGACCGGTCGGTCGGGGCTAGGCTGTCGCCAGCTTGAGCCGCTCGGCCAAGCGGCGCGGGATCTCGGAGGGCCGGTCGGCGACCGGTACCCCGGCCGCGGCGAACGCCGCGACCTTCGACTCCGGCGTCCCGGTGTTGCCCGAGATGATCGCCCCGGCGTGGCCGAGCCGCTTCCCCTTCGGGGCCGACCGGCCGCCGATGAACGCAACGACCGGCTTGTCGGGGAGGTGCGCGGCGATGAAGGCGGCCGCGTCCTCCTCGTCCGAGCCGCCGATCTCGCCGGAGACGACGATCGCGTGAGTCTCGGGATCGCGGGCGAACTCGCGCAGGCAGTCGACGAACGTCGTCCCGATGATCGGATCGCCCCCGATCCCGACGCAGGTCGACTGACCGAAGCCGGCTCGGGTCAGACCGTCGACGATCTCGTAGGTCAGGGTCCCCGAGCGCGAGATCACGCCGACGTTCCCTTCCTTGAAGATCTGCCCGGGCATGATCCCGACCAGCGACTTGCCGGGCGAGATGAGGCCGGGGCAGTTGCCGCCGATGATCCGCATCCCGGCCGTCGTGTTGACGACGCGCAGCATGTCGTGCGCCGGGATCCCTTCGGTGATGCAGACTGCGAGCTGGATCCCGGCGTCGTGCGCCTCCCACAGCGCGTCGGCGCCGGCGAAGGGCGGGACGAAGATGATCGAGTGGGTCGCGCCGGTCGCTTCGACGGCGTCCTTCACGGT
>JBEKLD010000014.1:0-34950 GCA_050010375.1 Vulcanimicrobiaceae bacterium | reverse complement strand
GATGCCGAGCGCGCCGGCGGCGACCGCCTCGGCTTGCCGGTGCGACGCGGCGGCGATCGCCGCGGCGCCGTCGGCCAAGCGCGTGGCACGCTCGTGCGCATCATCGAGGTCTTGCGCCTGGACGCTCTGCGCGGCCGCCGCTTCGTAGACCGAGGAGAGGATCTGGCGGCCGGCCGAAGCCGATTCACCGGTGCTCGAGGCGACCGCGTCGCTCTCGGCGACCAGATCGGCGGAGACGCTGGCGATCCGGCGGACGACCTGCTGCAAACTCTCGACCATCGTACCGAAGGCCAGCGCGATCGCCTGCAGGCCGGCGACGACGTCGTCGTAGCTGCCGGAGAGGATGCCGATCTCGTCGGCAGCCGGTGCGGCGAGCGGGCTGCGTTCGGTCGTATAGCGGGCGGTCAGGTCACCGGCGGCGAGCGCGCGGAACGAGCGCACCAACCGGTCGACGTCATCCTCTGCGACGTGGCGCAGCGCGACGGTCACCCGGCCGAGCCGGCCCGCGACGGAGCGCCCGATCCCGAAGGCGGCGAGGCCGAAGGCCAACACCGCCGCGAGCGTGCTGAGCGCAAGCGTAACGACGACCGTGCGGGCAGTACGGGCCGCGGCGGCGTCGGCCGCTTGCGCGCCGTCGGCGACGAAGCGGTAGAGCTGCGTGGCTTGACGCTGCACGTCGGTGAAGGTGGCGCCGCCCCGGCGCATCCCGCCGAGCGCCTCGGCGTGCTGACCGGCGCGCACTTGGGCGACGCGCAGCGCGTACATGCCGTCGAGCTGACCGACCCCGTCTTCGATCTCCTGTTCGAAGACGTCGATCTGTTCGAGCTGGTTGACCGGAATCAGGGTCGTGTTGTCGCTCCCGCGGAGCACGGCCAGCTCGGTGTGCAGAGCACGGCGCGCGTCGGCAACGGCGGCGAGGTAGGGTGCGCCCCCGCCGCTGATGATGACGCCGCGCACCGCGCTCTGCTCCGCGAGTGCCGCTGCAACGACCTCGCGGATCTCGGTCGAGACGCTCTGCAGCGCCTCGGCCCGCGCCGTCGCCAGCGTCATCGCGGCGATCCCGCGCTGCGTGACCACCGCGACCGCGATCATCAAGACGATCGCGAGACACGCGGCGAGCGCGATCTGTGCACCGACCGGGAAGCGCGCGCGCATCTCAGGCCGGTTTCGCCACGGCGCAGCTTGCGATCGTGGCGATGTCGTCGAGCGAGTGATGGACGTTGATGACGAGCGTGCCCGAGGCCAGCGTCGCGATGGGGACGTCGAGCGTCGTCGTCGAGAGGCCGTTCACGACCGGATGCAGCGGATAGAGCGGGCGCGGTGCGTAGTTGTCGCACGTCCCGGTGTGGAAGTGAGCCGGCTGCGGACCGGCCGGCGCGCCGGTCATCTTCAGCTCGACGACGGTCTGATCGCCGTGGGCGGTCAGCGTCGCGACGCCGCTCTCACCCGACCCGTTCATCGCGGCGAGGTGGACCGTGACGGGGATCACATCGGCGGCTGCGGGCCCGGCGAAGACGCACGAGGCGATCAGTGCGCACGCGAGCGGCAGGCTCCGAAAAGGCAGCGGCATGGGGCGGTTTTCCTCCTTGAACCGTGTACGTCACCGCAGCGTAGGCGGATGACATGAAAAAGGTGTGAGGCCGGCGTCGAGGGGGTCGCGTGAAGAAAACGCCGGTCGAAATGAACCGGATGTGCGCGCCGGCGAAGAAAGCTTCCATGGACGTAACAGGACAGGCGGCAGTGGTCACCGGCGGCGCCTCCGGTCTGGGCGCCGCGACGGCGCGGCTGCTGGCGGCGAGCGGCGCGAAGGTCGGCGTACTCGACGTGGCGCTCGAACGCGCCGAGGCGGTCGCGCGCGAGATCGGCGGCTTCGCCGCGCGTTGCGACGTGGCCAGCGCCGACGATGCCGCCGCCGCGCTCGCCGCGGTCCAGCAGCGGCACGGCCCCGCGCGGATCCTGGTCAACTGCGCGGGGATCGGCACGCCGCGGCGGATGCTCGGCCGCGATGGGCCGATGCCGCTCGAGGAGTTCGAGCGCGTCGTGCGGGTCAACCTGATCGGCACCTTCAACCTCACCCGGCTCGCGGCGGCCGCGATGAGCACGCTCGAGCCACTCGCCGAAGGGGAGCGCGGCGTCGTCGTCTCGACCGCGTCGGTCGCGGCCTACGAAGGCCAGATCGGCCAGGCCGCCTACTCCGCCTCGAAAGGCGGGATCGTCGCGTTGACGCTGCCGCTCGCGCGCGAGCTGGCGCAGTTCGGGATCCGGGTGCTGACCATCGCACCGGGACTGTTTCAGACGCCGCTCTTGGGTCAGTTGCCGCCCGAATTGCAGCAGACGCTGGGGGCGTCGATCCCGTTCCCCAAGCGCCTTGGGCAGGCCGAGGAGTACGCTCAACTCGTCCTGGCCTGTTGCACCAACGTCTACCTCAACGGGGAGACGATTCGGCTGGACGGCGCGCTGCGGCTACCGCCGCGCTAGTCCCTAGGTCGCCTCATGGAGGATCTCGACGGCCTCACCGATGACGATCGCGTCGCGCAGCGCCAGCAACTCGGCGAGCGCCGAGGCGATGCGCGGATCCTCGCCGTCGATAAAGGCATCGCGCAGCGGATCAAGTGCGACATGCAGCGTGTCCAAAACGGAGCGCGCCGAGAGCGGGGACGGCATAGAAGCCTCCACGGATGGAACCTTACAAAAGCGTAGCAGACACTGCGTGCGCCGTCGAGAGGCACCCGGCTGCTTCTCCCGCCGGACGCGCTGCCGTCGCCGCATCCGAGCAAGCGCCCCGTCGCCGGTTTGCTAGGCTACGCGCTCGAGCAGCGTCGCGTTCGCCAGACCGCCGCCCTCGCACATCGTCTGCAGTCCGTAGCGCGCGCCGCGCCGTTCCAGCTCGTTCAACAAGGTCGTCATCAGGCGCGCACCCGACGCGCCGACCGGATGACCCAGCGCGATCGCACCGCCGTTGACGTTGCTGCGCTCGGGCGGGATCTCGAGCTCGCGCTGCCAGGCCAGGACTGGGCTCGCAAACGCTTCGCTGATCTCGAACAAGTCGATGTCCGGCACGTTCAGGCCGCTGCGCCGCAAGAGCTGGCGGGTGGCGGGGATCGTCGCGGTCAGCATCGCGATCGGGTCGTCGCCGCAGACCGCGAACCCGCGCAGCCGCGCGCGCACCGGTAGCCCGAGCGCGTCGGCGACGTCGGCGCCGGCGATCAAGATCGCGGCGGCGCCGTCGCTGATCTGCGAGGCGTTGCCGGCAGTGATCGTACCGCCGTTGGGGCGGAACGCCGGTCGCAGCGCGCCAAGCTTGGCCAGGTTCGTGTCGCGCCGGATCCCCTCGTCCGCCATCAGGACGCCACCGTCGGCCAGGGGCACCGGGACGATCTCGCGCACGAAGCGGCCCTCGTCCTGCGCGCGCGCCGCGCGGTGGTGGCTCTCCAGGCTGTACGCGTCGAGTTCCGTCCGCGAAAGCCCCCAGCGCTCCGCGACCAGTTCGGCGCTGATCCCCTGGTGCACCAGGCCGCCCTCGTAGCGCTGCGGGATCGCCGAGCCGTAGGGCTCGCCCGGACCCTGCGTCGAGCTGCCCAGCGGGACGCGCGACATCACCTCGACCCCACACGCGATGGCGAGATCGTACGCGCCACTCATCACGCCTTGGGCGGCGAAATGAACGGCCTGCTGGCTCGAGCCGCACTGCCGGTCGATCGTCGTCCCGGGGACGGAGTCGGGGAAGCCGGCCGCCAGGACCGCGTTGCGTGCGACGTTGAGGCTCTGCTCGCCGACCTGGCTGACGCAGCCGGCAATCACGTCGTCGACGCGGGACGGGTCGACCCCGGTGCGCTGGATCAGGGCAGTCAGGACCGACGCCAGCAGGTCGACCGGGTGCCACGCCCCAAGACTTCCGCCGCGTCGGCCGATCGGGGTCCGGAGCGCTTCGACGATTACCGCTTCTCGCACAGGGCCGCCGTTTCGGCGTCACCCCCGTGGTTCCGGCAGGTTTCGAGCAAGTGGGCACTTGGAAAGAGGCGGGTAACCATGGAGACTCACGCGCTCGAGTATTCGTTCGTACGAGCCACCGAGGCCGCGGCGATTGCCTCCGGTCGGCTCGTGGGGCTGGGCGACAAGAACGCCGTCGACGGCGCGGCCGTCGAAGCGATGCGCACGGCGCTCCGCGACGCGGTCCTGGCCGGGATCGTCGTCATCGGCGAGGGTGAGAAGGACGAAGCGCCGATGCTCTACCACGGCGAGGAGGTCGGCACCGGCGAGGGCCCCACGCTCGACATCGCGGTCGACCCGATCGACGGCACGACGCTGGCCTCGCGCGGCGGCCCGGGGGCGATCTCGGTCATCGCGGCGGCCCCGCGCGGCGCGCTCTTCCGCACCCGCGTGCCGTACATGGAGAAGCTGGTGACCGGGCCGGCCGGCCACGGCGTGGTCGACATCGAGGCGCCGCTCGACGAGAACCTACGGCGCCTCGCCGCCGCGCGCGGCCGCGAAGTCTCCGACCTGATCGTCGCCTTGCTCGAGCGGCCCCGCAACGAGCGGCTGATGAAGGCGGTCCGCGCCGCCGGCGCGCGAGTGCGCGTCTTCGGCGACGGTGACGTCGCCAACGCCGTCTACGCCGTGCTCGAGGAGCGCGCGCGCGTCGACATGCTGGCCGGGATCGGCGGCTCGCCCGAAGGCGTGATCGCGGCCTGCGCCGTGCGCGCGCTGGGCGGCGAGATGCAGGGCCGGCTGTGGGCGCGCGACGAGCGCGACGAAGAGATCGCGCGCGGCGAAGGGCTCACGATCGGCAAGAAGCTGACGCTGGACGATCTGTGCGCCTCGCAGGACGCGATCTTCGCGGCGACCGGCGTCACCGACGGTGAGTTCCTCGACGGCGTCCGCTACCGCCGCGGCTCGGCGTTCACCCAGTCGATCGTCATCTCCAGCTACACGGCATCGGTCCGCACGATCGATGCGCGCCACGATCTGCGCCCGCGCGGCTCGGCGGTCGACGCCGCGATCTCCGCCAGCGTCAAGACGCCGACCCGCTGAGCGTTCAGCGCCGGTAGAAGGCGATCGTCTCGCGGGTCCCCTCGAGCAGTGAGGTGCGCGCGAGGCCCGGCAGCGCCGCGCGCAGCGGCGCCTCGTCGACTTCGGCGGCGAACATCAGTGCATTGCCGTCGGCGCGCACCTCGGCGTCGGGGACGACGGCCTTGATCGCCGCGATCACCTCGTCCATGTCGGCCAGGATGCCCTGCAGGCTGAAGGCGTGCGCACCCTCCGGCGTCTCGGTCGCGGCGCGCGCGAAGATCGTCCCGACGTCGCGCGCGAAGTCCATCCCGGTCGCGCCGGTGAAGCGGATCGTGTATGGCTTTCCTTCGGCCGCGGCGCGCATCGCGAGCGTTGGATCGGCGGTCACGCCGATCGAGCGGCCGGGGCCGTAGACGGTCGACGGCCGCAGCCCGACGCTGCGGATCCCGGCATCCTCCCAGTAGGCGCGCGCGTTGCCCTCGTTGCACAGTTTGAATGCGCCGTACTGGGTGAGCGGCTCGGGATGGACTCCGTCGTGCGGGCCGAAGACGGCCGCGCTCGACGCGTAGGCGATTCCGCGTACGCCGTGCTGCTTCGCCGCTTCGAAGATGTGCAGGGTGCCGAGCACGTTGACGCGCGCGCCGAGCAGTGGGTTCTGGCGGGCGGTCGGGACGAGGACCGCGGCGAGATGCACGACGGCATCGCAGCCGGCGACCGCGTCGGCGACGGCCGCCGGATCGGTGATGTCGCCGGCGCGCAGCTCGACCTCGCCGGCGCGCGCGCCGACCAGCTCGTCGAACAGCGCGCGGTCGCTTCCCAGATCGAAGGCGCGGACGGCATGCCCGCCCTCGAGCAGCACGCGCGTCGTCCACGCGCCGATAAAGCCGAGACCCCCGGTGACCAGCACTCGCATCGGGGGAGAGGAGTTACCCGGCGCCCACCGGATTCCTAGGTATGCCGCTCTCGCTCGACGGTGCCGCGCTTCGGTTGAAGGACGACGACGACGTCGCCGTCGCGTTGCGCCCGCTCGAACCGGGCGTTCCGGTGCGCTTTCCCGACGCCGAGATCGTCCCGTTGGTGACGATCCCGACCGGCCACAAGATCGCGTTGCGCGCGGTCGCGGCCGGCACGCTGGTTCACAAGTACGGTCAGGCGTTCGGGCGCGCGTCGGCGGCGATCGTACCGGGCGAGCACGTCCACGTCCACAACGTCGAGGGCGTGCGCGGGCGCGGCGATCTGGTCGAGGTTCCACGATGACGACCACCTTCCAAGGCTATCGACGCGCCGACGGCCGCGTCGGCGTGCGCAATCACGTCCTCGTGCTGCCCTCGGTGATGTGCGCGAACCACGTCGTCGACCGCATCGGGCGCGCCGTCCCCGAGGTCGTCACGGTGACCCATCCGACCGGCTGCGCGCAGGTCGGCGCCGACTTCGAGCAGACGAAGCACACGATGGCCGGCTTCGCGGCCAACCCCAACGTCGCCGCCGTGCTGGTCGTCGGCCTAGGCTGTGAGACCAACGAGTCGAAGGCGCTGGCACAAGAGATCGCTGCCCGCGGGCAACGCGTCGAAGTGATCGGGATCCAGGAGACCGGCAACACGACCGAGACGATCGCGCGCGGGGTCGAGGTCGCGCGCGAACTGGTGCGCGAGGCGGCCGCGCACGTCCGCACGACCTGTTCGCTGGCGGAGCTGGTGCTAGGCACGGAGTGCGGCGGGAGCGATGGCTTCTCGGGGATCACCGCGAACCCGGCGCTCGGCCACGCCGCCGACCGGCTCGTCGACGCCGGCGGGACGGTGATCCTCGCCGAGGTGCCGGAGCTGGTCGGCGCGGAGCACCTGCTCGCCGCGCGCGCCACCGCACCAGTCGCGGCGAAGCTGTACGAGCTGATCGAGCGCGTGGAGGCGCGGGCACGCGCGATGCGGGTCGACATCCGCACCGGGAATCCCGCGCCGGGGAACATCGCCGGCGGGATCACCACCCTCGAAGAGAAGTCGCTCGGCGCTGCCTACAAGGGCGGCTCGACGCCGCTGCGCGAGGTCATCGAGTACGCCGAACGCCCGACGCAGCGCGGTCTGATCGTGATGGATACGCCGGGCCAGGACATCGAGCAGTTGACCGGGATGGTCGCCGGCGGCGCCCAGATCGTCGTCTTCACCACCGGCCGCGGGACGCCGACCGGCTCGCCGATCGCGCCGGTCGTCAAGGTCGCGACGAACAGCGACCTGTTCGCGCGGATGCGCGAGAACATGGACGTCGACGCCGGCACGATCGTCGGCGGGACCCGCACCCTCGAAGAGGTCGGGGACGAGATCTTCGACTGGATCGTCGCGGCCGCGAACGGCCGCGAGACCGCCGCCGAGGTCCTCGGCTTCCACGACTTCGCGATCAATCGCATCGGCCCGTCCTTCTAAAGACCGGGAGACCGGCCAAGCGGTAGAAACCGCCACAAACGGGGAAAAGGGGCGACGGGGCGCCCGTATCGCCTCGCATTCGTTTCGCCGTTTGATAGGAAAGGAACCCGGATGTTCGCACTTCACAAGACGCGGATCGTCGCCGCGTCGTTCGCCTTTGCCCTCGCCGCGGCGTTCATACCGGCCGCCACCCCGGCCGACACGGTCGGCGACGCCATCGCGCCGCTCGGCGGCACGACGATCGCCGCGCATCGGCACTGCTATTGGACCTGGCGCCACCATCACCGGGTGAAGGTCTGTCGCTGGTACTGAGCTCCAACTGATCCGTTGATCCGCGTTCGATGGCCACCGACATCTCGGTGGCCATCGTCGTTCTTAGCTCAGCTTGTCGAGCAGGTAGCCTGCCAGCGCGTCCTGGGCGACGCGGTCCTGGAGCATCGAGTCGCGGGCGCGCACGGTGACCGTCGCGTCGTCGAGCGACTGGTAGTCGACCATGACGCACAGCGGCGTCCCGATCTCGTCCTGGCGGCGATAGAGCTGCCCGACGTTCCCCTCGTCGTACTGCGTGCGAAAGAACGGCCGCAGCGCACGTTCGATCGTCCGCGCGCGCTCGACCAGGTCGGCCTTGTTGCGCGCTAACGGGAAGACGCCGACCTGCACCGGCGCGATCTGCGGATGGAAGCGCAGCACGGTGCGCTGCGTCTCCTTCTCGCCCTCGACGATCGTCTCGCGCTCGTAGGCGTCGATCAGCATCGTCAGGGTCGTGCGGTCCATCCCGGCCGAGCTCTCGATCAGGATCGGGACGTACTTTTGCTTGGTGGCCTCGTCGAAGAACGTCAGGTCCTTCCCCGAGTACTCGATGTGGCGGTCGAGATCGTACGTGCCGCGGTGCGCGATCGACTCGAGCTCCCCCCAGCCCCACGGGAAGAGATACTCGACGTCGATCCCGGCCTTGGCGTAGAACGGGCGCTCCTCGGGCGTCAGCTCGTAGAAGCGCAGCCGGTCGGCCCGCACCCCGTAATCGCTGTACCACCGCTTGCGCGCCGCCACCCATTGCTGGAACCACTCGAGATCGTGACCGTCCTGGGGGACGAAGAACTCGAGCTCCGCCTGCTCGAACTCGCGGATCCGAAAGGTGAAGTTACCCGGCGTGATCTCGTTGCGGAACGACTTGCCGATCTGCGCGATCCCGAACGGCGGCTTCATCCGCGCGCTCTGGTAGATGTTCTTGAAGTTGACGAAGATGCCCTGAGCGGTCTCCGGGCGCAGGTAGGTCACCGCCGAGGTGTCCTCCATCGGGCCGATCGCGGTCTTCATCATCAGGTTGAAGTTGCGCGGCTCGGTCAGCGTTCCGCTCATCCCGCAGTCCGGGCACTTCTCGAGCGAGGGCAGATGATCGGCGCGGAAGCGGTGCTTGCAATTGCGGCAGTCGACCAGTTTATCGTGGAAGGCCGCGACGTGGCCTGAGGCCTCCCAGGTGCGCGGGTGCATGATGATCGAGGAGTCGAAGGCGACGACGTCGTCACGCAGCTGCACGTTCTCGCGCCACCACGCCTCCTTGACGTTGCGCTTGAGGACCGCGCCCAACGGACCATAGTCGAAGAAGCCGCCGATCCCACCGTAGATCTCGGAGGACTGGAAGATGAACCCGCGCCGCTTGGCGAGCGCGGTGATCTCCTCCATCGTGACGCGCGGTTCTTCGTTTGGTTTGGCTTGTGACATGGAACGCCGACGCGTTCGGTGCCGGGCACCCGGCACCCTGGACTCCGCCGGCACGAGGCACCGCTCACCTCGGCGGAAAAGTCTGCGCTGGATGGACGAGCGTTGGCCCTGGATCCCGACGCCGGGCGTACCGCTGGCGATCGTGCCCGCGCGCTACGGCCTCATGGCGTACAATCCGAACGACATGTACATCGGCCGCTCGATCGAACGCTACGGCGAGTTCGGCGAACAAGAGCTGGACGTGATGCGCACCGCGCTGCCCGAGGGCGGGATCGCCTTCGACGTCGGTGCCAACATCGGCACCCACGCCGTCGCGCTGGCGCGCCAGACCGGTCCGGGCGGGAGCGTCTTCGCCTTCGAGCCGCAGCGGGTCGTCCACGGCATGCTCGCGACGAACGCGACCCTCAACGGGCTGGGTTGGATCCACCCCATCCACGCTGCGGTCGGCGCCGCGCCGGGCGAGCTGTTGATACCCGACTACGTGTACACGAACGAGGCGAACTACGGTGCGGTCGAGCTCGCCGAGGTCGAGCGCGGCTGGCCGGTCCGCGTCGTGACGCTCGACGCGTGGTGCTGGCTGCCGCGGGTCGACCTGGTGAAGATCGACGTCGAGGGGATGGAAGCACAGGTCCTCGACGGTGCGCGCGAGCTGCTCGCGCGCTACCGGCCGGTGCTCTTCGTCGAGAACGACCGCAGCAGCACCTCGGTCGGTGTCCTCGAGCGGCTGCTGGCAGCCGGCTACCGCGTCTACTGGCACGTCGTGGGGCTGTTCAACGCGAACAACTGGCGCGGCGAGCGCGAGAACATCTTCGGGAACACCGGCACGATCAACGTGCTCTGCATCCCGCGCGAGCGGTCCCAGTCGGTCGGCCTGCCCGAGTGCGTCGACCCGCACGCGGAGCCGCCGGTCCGACTCGCCGCGCTTTAAGTGCTTAGCGCTCCGGGGAGCGGCCGGCATAGCGGCGGCCGCGCCAGACGACGCCGCGCCCGCCGAGCACGCGCGCGGTCGAGTTCAGCGTGATCGCCGCGCACGCGGCGTAGCCGAGCGGCGCGAACCAAGCCAGTCGGCGCGGTAGGCGGACCTGTCGCACACCGTAGTCTTGGATCGCGATCCCGGCGATGAGCGTCAGCGCGGCTTCGAGCGCGCGTAGCGGGCGGCGCGCGACGAGCGCGTCGAGCGCGAGCGCGGCGGGGACGACCGAGAGCAGCGCCAGCGCCGCCGTCCCCGCGGCCAGCGCCGCCAGGTCGCCGCCGGCGCCGAGGTAGATGTTCTTGGTGAACCCCGACCAGATCTCGCGCAGCGAGGTGTACATGCGCACGCGCACCAGCTCTTCGCCACCGGCCAGCACGAGCCGGAAGCGGCCGTCGCTTTTCAGCCGGCGCGCGAAGGCGAGGTCTTCGACGATCTCGCCGCGCAGCGCGGCGTGCCCGCCGAGCGCGTCGTAGGCGGCGCGCGCGACCAACAGGTATTGCCCGTTCGCCAGCGCGTGGCGGCGGTCGGCCGGATCGTTGAGCGCGGCCATCGAACCCGACGCGACCAGCACCAGACCCAGCATGGTCGGGAGGATCGCTCGCTCGGCGAACGTCCCCAGTTCCTGGTAGGTCCCCAGCGAGAGCGCATCGACGCCACGCGCCCGGGCGAAAGCGTACGCCGAGGCGGTGGCGTGCGGCGCGTGCCAGGTGTCGGCATCGGTGAACAGGAGCCACGCGCCGCGCGCGGCGAGCACGCCCTGCGCGAGCGCCCACGGCTTGCCGACCCAACCCTCCGGCAGCGGGGCGCCAGGAACGACTCGTAAGCGCGGATCCTCGGCCGCCAGCGCAGCCAGGATCGCGCCGGTATCGTCGGTCGACCGATCGTCGACCACGATCACCTCGAAGGCCGGGAGCCGCTGGGCCAGCAGCGAGCGCACGCAGCGCTCGATCGCGCGCTCCTCGTCGCGGGCCGGCACGACGATCGAGAGCAACGGCGCATCGTCGAGCCGATCGACCGGCGGGACGCGCAGCCAGCCGCGGGTGACCGCCGCGGCGCGGCCGGCGAACACGACCGCGGCCAGCGCGCAGAGGTGCGTCAGCCCGTCGCGCAGGCGCTCGCTCAGCGGATCGTCCGCCACGGCTCGGGTTCTCGCGCGACGAACGCCGCATGCACGTCCGGCAACAGCCGCCGCTGCGCGGCGAACGTCAACAGCTGTTGGGCCTGCGCAAAGTCGACCCAGCGATGCGCGTCGTGCGCCGCGTCGACCTGGACCTCGCCCGGTCCGACCTGGGCGACGAAGAAGGGGACGACGACGACGCGGTCGCGCACCGGATCGTAGAACGTGTCGAGCGCACCGGCCGTGAACAGCGCCGTGAGAGCCAAGCCGGTCTCCTCGCGCACTTCGCGTCGCGCGGTCTCCGACGCCCGCTCGCCGGGCTCGATGCCGCCCATCACGATCGTCCACGCGCCCACGAACGCGCCGCGCGCGCGCCGCAGCACGAGCACCCGCGCGTCGTCCCCCTCACCGCGCAACACGACGACGCCGACCGCGTCAGGACGCAGGTCGCTCATTTCGCCGGTTTGCTCTTCGCGAGGAACGCCGTGACCAGCCGCTGCGGAGCGCGCGCGAGCCAGGCTTCGACGATTACGTCGCGCAGCTCGGCGACGGAGATCGCGCCCAGTCGCACCAACACCGCCGGGTAGCCGTCGAAATGCGGCGTCGTGAAATAGATACTCGGATCGCGGGCCAGCAAGGCCTCCTTCATCTCGAGGTCCGGCGTGCGCACACCCAAGATCGCCCCGGTCGGCGCGCTCGCACCGAGCGCCGCGTGGTCCTGCTTGCGCAGCGGCCGCTCCCACACGAAGCCCTTCTCCTTGACGTCCCAGGTCGCTGTACCCCCGGAGGTCGCGCGTTCGCTCGTCCCCGGCAGCGCCAACGCGATCCGCCGCACATCACGCCAAGATGCCATGAATACGCCGTTCAGAAAGACCGGCAAAGGTTCCTAGGCCGCGGCACGGCCCGCCTTGTCCTGTGCCGTCTTCGCGCCTGCTGAATAACCCGGATGCCGGGACAGATACGCAGCACCGGAGGCGCGTGTGCCCGATGGAAACAGCAACGCGGCAAGAGCAAACGCAAGAACGTTGAACGATCGGAACCTTGTCATTGAAGCAGCTCCGCGTGAGCGAGAGACGCTGGGGCGTTTCGATGGTGTCGACCGCGGGTCTGATACGCCTTGCGGCTCCGGGTTCGATTCCCGGGCGTTCCAGCCGCGACGGCCAACCGGCGGTTGCGAAGTCGCCTTCGGTGTGGTAACGTAGGCTGCGTATCAGGCCCGCGGACCCATCGAAACGCACGAGGCGTCGCAGTAATGCGGCGCCTCGTTCCTTTTCCGTCCACGAACTAGCCTACACCACCGAGGCAACGCGCTGCGCCTTCGGCTGCGTCTCGGCGCGGAGTTGGCCGCAGGCGGCGGCGATGTCGCGGCCCATCGGGGTGCGGACGGTCACCGCGACGCCGGCGTCTTCGAGCAGTTTGGCGAAGGCCCAGATGCGCGCCTCGTCGCTGCCACGCAGCGCCGCGTCGGGCGTGCTGTTGTACGGGATCAGGTTGACGTGGTAGAGCGGACCGCGCATGCGGCGGGCGAGTGCGCGGGCGTCGTCTTCGGTATCGTTGACGCCGGCCAGCATCACGTACTCGAAGAAGACCTTGCGCCGGGTCGCGCCGACGTAACGTTCGACCGCGGCCATCAGGTCGTCGACGGAGAACTTGCGGTTGACCGGCATGATGCGCGAGCGGGTCGCGTCGGTCGGCGCGTGCAGCGAGATCGCCAAGTTGACCTGGGTGTGCTCCTGCGCGAACCGATCGATCTTGTCGACCAGGCCGACGGTCGAGATCGTAATGTGCCGGTGCCCCAGGCCGAACCCGTGCGGGTCGTGCAGCAGCGCGACCGCGTCCATCACCGCGTCGTAGTTGGCGAACGGCTCGCCCATCCCCATGAACACCACGTTGGTGATCTTCTTCTCACGCGTCGCCAGCTCGCGCGCGAAGAACCGGGCCTGGTCGAAGATCTCGGTTGCGCTCAAGTTTCGCGTGAAGCCGGCCTGACCGGTCGAGCAGAACGTGCAGGCGTAGGCGCAGCCGGCCTGCGAGGAGATGCAGACCGTCGTGCGACCGCCGTGGTGCTCCATCAGCACCGCTTCGACCTCGTTGCCGTCGTGGAGCCGGAAGAGCGCCTTGGTCGTCTGCCCGTCGCTCGAGCGCTGCACGACGCTCGGCACGACGCTCTCCAACGCGAGGCCTTCGGCGCTCAGCGCCGCGCGCAATTCCTTGGGCAGCGTCGTGATCGCCTCGAGGTCGGCGGCGAGCTCCTTGGTGGCGGCGCGGTAGAGCTGATCGAGCCGGTAGCCGCGCAGATCGTGCGCGGCGGCGAACGCGGCCGCGTCGGCGTGGCCGGCCGGCCGCGCCTTCTCGGCGATCCACAGGTCCCGGGGGGTAGGCATGACGGCACATTCTACCACGAGGCGCGTCCCGCTCGCCGACGCTTCGGTCGCACGCGCGTTACCCGAAGAGCGACTCCTGGGCCGGCGGCGGCTCGGGCGGCGTCTCGGGGACGACCGACAGCCGGTCACGGACCTGCTTGAGGTCGTTCCAGACCAGCCGCTTGACCTCGGTCATCGCGCCACCGGTCTGGCGCAGCACGTAGGCCGGATGGAACGTTGCGATGAGCGGGATCCCGAGCGGTCCGTCGTGCCAGTGGCCGCGCTGTTTGGTGATCGAGAAGCGCTCGCCGAGGAACGATTTCGCCGCCGGCGCGCCGAGCGCGAGGATGACGCGCGGCAACAGCAGCGCGATCTGCTCGTCCAAGTAGGGACGACAGTTGCGCATCTCGTCCGGTGTCGGCGCGCGGTTCGCCAAGCGATGGCCGACGTCGACCGTCGGCCGGCACTTGACGGTGTTGCAGATGTAGACGTCCTCGCGCGGCAACCCGATCGCGAGCAGCATCTTGTCGAGCAGCTCGCCGGCGCGCCCGACGAACGGCCGGCCGAGCTTGTCCTCCGTCTCACCCGGACCTTCACCGACGACCATCAGCGCCGCGCACGGATCGCCTTCGCCGAAGACGCTGTTGCGACGCGTCGCGCCGATCTCGCACTTGCGGCAGGCCGCGACGACGGCCGCCATCCGGTCCAGCTCGTGCAGCCGGCGCGTCCGTTCGGCGAGGCTCACCGCGGCGCGCTCCCCGGCGTCGGCTCGAGCAAGACGGCCTGACCGAACGCGAGCACGCGTGTCCCGCCGTCGGGACCCTCGGTGGCTTGGAACTGCAGCCCGATCACCCCGTTCGCGCCCAGGTCTGCGGCCTTGTGCAGCAGCGCGTCGAGCGAGTCGGCGCGCGCGCGCTCCGCATCGGTCAGAAACTCGAGCGGCGCCAGCCCGATCAGCGCACCGATGCTGCGGAACGTCTGCCGCAGGACGTTGCGCGGGCGGCTGCCCTGCCCGTACGCGTAGCCGAAGGACCGCACGATGCGGTACCCTTCGACCCGCTCGAACGTCGTCACCGCCTCCGGCGTGATCGCCATCAGCGCAGCAACCTGCGGCCGAGCACGACGGCTCCCGCGACGACGCCGGCGTACAGCGCGTAGCGTCCGACCAACGCGCCGACCAGGCTGTAGTACCACGCGTGCCCGTGATGTTTGATCCAGTACGCGCGGCGCGAACGCTGCTTGCGGCGCTCGACGTTGTACTGGCCGCGCGCGCTGCCCATCCCCTCGTGGATCGCTTCACTAGCGGGGACGAACCACGTCTCCCAGCCTGCCGCGGCGGCGCGCTTGGCGAAGTCGACTTCTTCGTGGTAGAGGAAGAAGCGCTCGTCGAACGGACCGATCTCGGTCAGCAGCGTGCGCCGGATCGCCAGCGCCGCGCCGATCGCGAGATCGACTCGGCGCGGCGCCGTGTAGGTGAAGTCACGCAACCCCGCGCCGTTGGCGAAGCGCCGCAAGGGCGGCAGCTCGCCCCACGCGCTCGAGCGCAGAAACGCCCCGGTCCAGGTGTCGAACTCGCCGACCGACGACTGGATCGTCCCGTCGTAGTTGTAGATGCGCGAGCCGGCGATCCCGCAGCGCGGATGCGCGTCGAGGAAGGCGACGATCTCGGCCAGCGCGCCGTCCTTCAGCTCGGCGTCGGGGTTGAGCAGGAACACGTACGGCGAGCCGGTCACAGCGAACGCGCGGTTGCAGGCCGCGGCGAAGCCGAGGTTGGCGCCGTTCTCGACGATCCGCAGCCGCGCGCCGTAGCGGGCGCGCAGGAAGTCGCGCGAGCCGTCGCTCGAGCCGTTGTCGGAGACGACGACTTGCGCGAAAGCCGGATCGGCCTGCACCTCGGCCAGCGCGAAGACCGAGTCGAGCGCCGTCGCGATCTTGTCCCGATCGTTCCAGCAGACGACGATGACGTCGATCCGGGCCACTAGGCGGCGTCGCCTCCGACCGGGGCGAAGCGGTTGCGGTTCTGCAGGTAGGGCCAGATGAAGCCGTCGAGGTCGCCCTCGAGGACCTGCTGCGCGCTCCCGGTCTCGACGTTGGTGCGCAGGTCCTTGACCAACTGGTACGGGTGCAGCACGTAGGACCGGATCTGCGAGCCCCATTCGTTGGCGCGCCGCTCGCCGCGGATCTCGATCAGCTTCTGCTCCTGCTCCTCACGCGCGCGCTGCACCAGCTTCGCGCGCAGGATCCCCAGCGCCAAGTCGCGGTTCTGCATCTGCGAGCGTTCCTGCTGCGAGGCGACGACGATCCCGGTCGGCAGGTGCGAGATGCGGATCGCCGATTCGGTCTTGTTGACGTACTGGCCACCGGCGCCGCTGGCCTTGAACGTCTCGACTTTGAGGTCCTCGGGCTTGATCTCGACGTCGGCCGCGTCTCCCTCCTCCATCTCGGGGACGACGTCGACCTCGGCGAACGAGGTCTGACGGCGGCCCTGGTTGTCGAACGGCGACATGCGCACCAGCCGGTGCACGCCGCGCTCGGACTCGAGCATCCCGTACGCATTCTTCCCGCGCACGATGAAGGTGATCGAGCGCAGCCCGGCTTCCTCGCCGGGCGACTCTTCGACGACGTGCGCGTCGTAGCCGTGGTTCTCCGCCCAGCGCAGGTACATGCGGCCCAGCATCTGCGTCCAGTCGGCGGCGTCGGTCCCGCCGGCCCCGGCGCGGATGGTCACGATCGCGCCGTGCGAGTCGTACGGGCGGTCGAAGTTGGCCGCCATCTCCAGCTCATCGAGCGCGCTCGTCGCGCGCGCGATCATCGCGTCGGCCTCGCCTTCGGCACCCTCCTCGTCGCCGAGGACTTCCAACGTCTCGGCGGCGTCGTCGAGCGCGGCTGTGACGGCATCGATCGCGTCGAGATCGGTCCGCAGGTCGGCGATGCGCTTCATGACCCCGCGCGCTTGCTCGGGGTCGGTCCAGAAGTCGTCGGCGCGGGAGCGCGCCTCGAGCTCGGCTACGCTGCGGCGCTTGGCCGCATCGTCAAAGACGCTCCTTCAGGGCGCGCAGGCGCTCGCGGGCACGATCGATGGCGACGAGTTGAGCATCGGACACGGCAACCCGGCTTCCGCCGAGCGGGCGAGGGGACCTGTGGCTGCGAAGCCGACGCGCGATGCCTGCGCTGTTGCTCTGTCCCGATGCGGTCTTCGATGGTGAGGCCCGCCGGGTGGGCTGGTCGGTCTTGGTCGACGGCGAGCGGATCGTCGCCGCCGGTCGCGGGCTGGCTGCGCCCGACGGCGCGCGGCGGGTCGACCTAGCCGGCACGACGCTGCTGCCCGGGCTGATCGACCTGCACACGCATCTGCTCTTGCGTCCGTACGACCAGCGCTCGTGGGACGATCAGGTCTTGCGCGACCACGAGTCGCTGCGCGTCGCCCGCGCGGTCCCGGCGCTCGCTCGCACGCTGGCCGCCGGGTTCACCACCGTGCGCGACCTGGGGACCGAGGGCGCCGGCGAGGCCGACGTCGGCCTGCGGCGCGCGCTCGAGGAAGGCGCGATCGTCGGCCCGCGGATGGTCGTCGTCACGCGCGCGATCGTCGCGTCGGGCTCCTACGCACCGAGCGGGTTCGTGCCTGAGTGCTGCGTCCTGCAGGGCGCCGAGGAGGTCGACGGGCCGGAGTCGATCGCCCGGGTCGTCCGCCGCCAGATCGCGCGGGGCGCCGATTGGATCAAAGTCTACGCCGACACGCGGTACGGGCCCGGCGGCGGCGGGATCTCGCGGCCGGCCTTCGCGCAGGACGAGCTGGCGCTGATCGTGCGCATCGCGACCGACGCCGGTTGCCCGGTCGCCGCGCACGCGAACACCGCCGAAGGGATGCGGCGCGCCGCCCAGGCCGGCGTCGCGACCATCGAGCACGGTAACAGCGGAACGCCGGAGATCTTCGCGCTGATGGCCGAGCGCGGCGTCGCCTACGTCCCGACCCTCGCCGCCTACGCCGCGATCTGGCGCTACCGGGGTCTCGCCCCCAACGATCCGGCCTTCGCGGCCAAGCGTGCGGCCTTCGCCGCCGCGCGGGCCAGCGGGGTCACGATCGCGAACGGCAGCGACATCGGCGTCTTCCCGCACGGCGAGAACGCCTGGGAGTTGGAATTGCTGGTCGAGCACGGGTGTACGTCCCTCGAAGCGCTGCGCGCGGCGACCGCGACCGCCGCCCGCGTGCTGCGCCGCGACGATCTCGGCGCGGTGCGCGCCGGCGCCCTGGCCGACCTGGTCGCCGTCGAGGGCGACCCGACCGCCGAGATCGGTGCGCTGCGCCGCGTTCGCGCCGTCTGGAAGGCCGGCGTCAGCGCCGATGGATGAGCACGGCAAAGGCGACAGCCTGTACGACAACGTCGACTATCGCGACCGGGGCATTCTTTGGCTGCGGTGGGACGAGGCGACCCAGGACTTCCTCGCCGACAAGGGGCGGCCGGTCTTGGTGTTCGTGGCCAACCAGGATCCGCTCATCCGGCCCGTCCTCAGTGCGGTGCTCCACGCGATGCCGCGCAACGACAAGCTCCGCGTCCTGCTGCACGAGCAGTTCCCCGCCTTGTTCCTCGAAGCCGACGCCATCCCCGAGTATCTCGAATCGCTCGGCGCCGGCAGCTCGTATCACCTCGCCGTGCTCTCACCCGCCGGCTTGACCCCACTCGCCGTCATCGACCCCTTCAACCGAGATCCCGACGAGCTCGTCGAGAACATCGTCAAAGTCCTCGAAGCGCTGGTCGGAATCTGGCCGTAAGAGAAAAGTCTACGCTACCTGCATAGGAGTCAGGCTGATGCGTTTTCTCAGTGACGATCAACTCGCCGAGCTGCTCCCGGCCGAGGAGTACAGCTTCCCCTCGCCGATCCCGACGCAGATCGTCGCCAGCGAAGAGTACTTTCCGCCGCCGCAGAGCGAACGCCAGCGCGAAGTCCAAGCGCGGCTAGCCGACCTAGCGGACGAGCTGGCGCGCAAGCAAGGACTCTCGCGGCGCCGCTTCTTTCAAACCGCGGCCGGGATGGCCGCCGCCTTCGTGGTGATGAATCGCGTCTACGGCGGGCTGTTCGACGCCCTGCCGGCCGAGGCCGCCGATCCGGACCTGGCCAACGAGCGCGCCACCTCACTCGCGCATCAGTTCATCATGGACACCCACACGCACTTCTTGCGTGACGACACCCGGCTGTACAACTTCGTGAAGATGCGCGAAGCCGTCGGCCAGGCCGGTTGGAACCGCGAGCTGAGCGGGACGACGCAGACGATCGAGGATCTCAAGTACAACAACTACGTCAAGGAGATCTTCATGGACAGCGACACGAAGGTCGTGTTGCTGACCAACGCGCCGTCCGAGAACCCTAGCGACTGGTTCTTGACCAACGACATGGTGTTCGATACCCGAGCGCGCGTCAACAAACTCGCCGGGCGCAAGCGGATGTTGGCGCACTACACGATCACGCCGGGCTATCCGGGTTGGCTCGAGGGGATCGACAAGGCGATCGCCGTCTATCGCCCGGACTCCTGGAAGGGCTATTCGATCGGCGACAACACGCACAAGGAGTCGAGCCACTTCCCCTACCGCCTCGACGACGAGAAACTGATGTATCCGGCGTATGAGAAGTTCGTCAAGTCCGGCATCAAGAACGTCTGCGTGCACAAGGGGCTGTTCAACGAAGAGACGGAGAAGCAGTTCCCCAACCTGCGGCCGTTCGTCGACGTGCGCGACGTCGGGCAGGCGGCCAAGGATTGGCCGCAGCTGAACTTCATCATCTATCACTCGGCCTACCGCCACGTCGGTGCGCCGCCGCCGGTCGCGATGGCCGAGTGGGATCAAACCGGCCGTTCGTCGTGGGTCAGCGATTTAGCCGAGATCCCGGCCAAGTATGGCGTCACCAACGTCTACGGCGATCTGGGCCAGCTCTTCGCCTTCTGCACCGTCGCCGAGCCGCGGCTGGCGGCGGCGATCATGGGCACCTTGATCAAGGGGCTCGGCCGCGACCACGTCATCTGGGGCACCGATGCGATCTGGACCGGCTCGCCGCAGTGGCAGATCGAAGGCTTCCGCCGGCTCGAGATCCCGGCCGACATGCAAGCGAAGTACGGCTTCGAACCGCTCGGCCCGGCCGACGGTCCGCTCAAACGCGCCATCTTCGGCGAGAACGTCGCCAAGCTCTATGACTTCTCACCCGTCGCCTTCAACCAACGCACGGATCCACTCGACGACCTGAAAGCCAACTACGCCGCGAACGGCCCGGGCCGCAGCAACCTGCGCTACGGCTTCATCCGAAAGCCGGCCGTGGCAAATTCGTCACCTACCTGACCAGACTCGATCCAAGGAGCAGAGATCATGACCGCACCTTTGGCGAGCCGTTATTCTCGCCGTCGCTTCGTCCAAACCGTGGGCGCAAGTCTTGTTGGAGGAGAGCTACTTGGCATGTCAGCAATCAACGCACAAACGGACACCACGTCAACGACGTTGACGCCGGTGACGCACGGGGCAAATACGTCGTTTCCCGCGATCAAGCAAATCAACGCTGGGCTGCTCAACATCGGCTATGCCGACGTCGGCCCGGCGGATGGACCGGCCGTCATCCTGTTGCATGGCTGGCCGTACGACATTCACAGTTACGTCGACGTCGCGCCGATCTTGGCCAAGGCCGGCTATCGCGTCATCGTACCCTTCATACGCGGCTACGGTTCGACGACGTTTCTATCGAGCAGTACGGTCCGGAATGCGCAAGAAGCGGCGGTGGCGACCGACGTCATCGATCTGATGGATGCGCTCAAGATCAAGACGGCGATCCTGGGCGGCTACGATTGGGGCGCGCGCACGGTCGACATCGTGGCGGCGCTGTGGCCCGAGCGCACTAGGGCGCTCGTCTCCGTGAGCGGTTACCTGGTCACCGATATTCCCGCCAACAAGAAGCCGCTGCCGCCGACCGGTGAGTACGCCTGGTGGTACCAGTACTACTTTTCGACGGAGCGTGGGGTGCTCGGCTACACGCAGTACCGGCACGACTTCGGAAAACTCATCTGGAAGATCGTCTCACCGAAGTGGGACTTCGACGATGCGACCTATGACCGGACAGCCAAGTCCTTTGAAAATCCCGACCACGTCGCCATCGTCATCCACGACTACCGCTGGCGCTTGAGCCTGGCCCCGGGCGAGGCGCGCTACGACGACCTCCAAAAGAAGCTCGCGGCCAAGCCGGCCATCACCGTGCCGACGATTACGATCGCGAGCGACTTCGATGGAGCGCTCGCCAGCGGCGTCGCGTACCGCAGCAAGTTCACCGGAAAATACGCCCATCGCATCTTCCACGGCATCGGCCACAACGTGCCGCAAGAAGCGCCGCAAGCGTTCGCTCAAGCCGTCGTGGACGTTACGACCCTAACCTGACCCTCAGGCCGCTGCGCCGTGGCAGCGCTTGTACTTCTTCCCGCTGCCGCAGGGGCAGAGCTCGTTGCGGCCGACTTTCTCGGCGCCGGTCACGGTCGCAGGCTTCGGCTTCGCACCGTCACCGTCGCCGAGATTCGTGCGCACGTGGGTCGGTTCGTACTTCGGCGCGGGGCCGAGCAGCCGTTCCGCCGTCGACGCGTCCAGCCGCGGCTGAGCGAGCGGCTCGGCGGCGCCGGCCAACGGCAGCGGCGCGATCTCGCCGCTGGGGACCGGTGCGAACTGCGGCATCGCGTAGCCGTCGCCGCCCGGCGGTCCGTCGGCAGCACCGTCCGGCGGCGGACCCACTTCGACGCGCATCGCGAAGACGGCCTTGATCGCTTCGTCCGCGATGTTGTTCTTCAGGTCCTCGAAGATCTCGTAGGCCTCTTTTTCGTACTCGACGCGCGGGTCTTTCTGACCGTAACCGCGCAGCCCGATCCCGCTCTTGAGCGCGTCCATGATGTAGAGGTGGTCGACCCACAGCCGGTCGATGATCGGCAGCATGATGTACTGCGACTCCACCATCCGCATCAGCTCGGCGCCGACTTCGGCTTCCTTCGTCTCGTAAGCCTCCAGCGCGAGCGCGAACATCCGCTCCTTCATCCCCTCGCGGTCGAGCTTCTCCAGCTCGTCGACGGCGATCTTGTCCTTGACCGGGAAGATCAGGTCGAGCTCGTCGATGATCGCCTGGAGATTCCACTCCGAGGGATGCTCCTCTTCGGGGGCACCGGTGTCGACCGCGTAGCCGGCCTTGCGGCGCAGCGTCTCGACGAAGAAGTCGCGCAGCGGCTGGCCCGCCAGCACCCGGCGCCGCTCGGCGTAGATGATCTCGCGCTGCTTGTTCATGACGTCGTCGTACTCGAGGACCGACTTGCGGATCTCGTAGTTGTGGTTCTCGACCTTCGACTGCGCGTTCTCGATCGAGCGACCCAACAGGCCGGATTCGAGCGGCGTCTCGTCGGTGAACTTGACGAAGTCCATCATCTTCTGCAGCCGCTCTTGGCCGAACAGCCGCATCAGCTCGTCCTCGAGCGCGATGTAGAAGCGGGTCGACCCCGGATCGCCTTGGCGGCCGGCGCGGCCGCGCAGCTGGTTGTCGATCCGGCGCGACTCGTGGCGCTCGGTGCCGATGATGTGCAGGCCGCCGGCCTCCGGCACGCCCGGGCCGAGCTTGATGTCGACGCCGCGGCCGGCCATGTTGGTGGCGATCGTCACCGCCGCCGGGACGCCGGCGTCCTTGATGATCTGCGCTTCCTGCTCGTGGTACTTCGCGTTGAGGACGTTGCACTCGACGCCGCGCCGGCGCAGCATCAGCGCGAGCCGCTCCGACTTCTCGATCGAGCGCGTCCCGACCAGCACCGGCCGCGTCTTCTCGTGCTCGGCGATGATGTCTTCGATCACCGCGCTGAACTTGGCTTCTTCGCTGCGGTAGACGATGTCTTGGTGGTCCTTGCGCTTGACCGGCTGGTTGGGCGGCAGCACGACCACGGACAAGCCGTAGATCTCGCGGAACTCGCGCTCCTCGGTCTTCGCCGTCCCGGTCATCCCGGCCAGCTTGTCGTAGAGGCGGAAGTAGTTCTGGAAGGTGATCGTCGCGAGCGTCTGGTCCTCGCTGCGGACGTTCAGCCCTTCTTTGGCTTCGATCGCTTGGTGGATGCCGTCGGAGTAGCGGCGACCGTACATCAGCCGGCCGGTGAACTCGTCGACGATGATGACCTCGCCGTCCTTGACGATGTACTGCTGGTCCTTGTGGAACAGGTGCCAGGCCTTGAGCGCGGCGTTGAGCTGATGGGTCAGCTCGAGGTTGCGCTGGTCGTAGAGATTGCTGATCCCCAGCATCTTCTCGACCTTGGCGACGCCTTTCTCGGTGATCGGGACCGCGTGCGACTTCTGGTCGACGGTGAAGTCCTCGTCCTTGACCAGGCGCGGGATGATCTTGGCGAACTGGCCGTACAACTCGGTCGCGTCGTGGCCTTGGCCGCTGATGATCAGCGGCGTGCGCGCCTCGTCGATCAAGATCGAGTCGACCTCGTCGACGATCGCGAAGTTCAGATGCCGCTGGACCATCTGGTCGAGCGCCCAGGCCATGTTGTCGCGCAGGTAGTCGAAGCCGACCTCGTTGTTGGTGACGTAGGTGATGTCGGCGTCGTAGGCGGCCTTGCGGGTCGCATGGTCGAGGTCGTGCTGGATCACCCCGACGCTCAGGCCGAGCGCGGTGTAGATCGGGCTCATCCACTCGGCGTCGCGCTTGGCCAGATAGTCGTTGACGGTGACCAGATGGGCGCCTTTGCCGGTCAGCGCGTTGAGGTAGATCGGCAGCGTCGCGACGAGCGTCTTGCCCTCACCGGTGCGCATCTCGGCGACGTTGCCTTCGTGCAGCGCCTGACCGCCCATGATCTGGACGTCGAAGTGCCGCATCCCGAGCGTCCGCTTCCCGACCTCGCGCACGACAGCGAAGGCCTCCGGCAAAAGCTGGTCGAGCGTCTCGCCGGCCTCCAGGCGCGCCTTGAATTCGGCGGTCTTCCCACGCAGGTCGTCGTCCGAGAGGGGCGCGACCGAGGGCTCGAGCGCGTTGACGCGTTCGACGGTCCGGCGGAGGCGCACGAGCTCCCGCTCGTTACCGTCGAACAGGGTCTTAAGGAAGGCCATACGGGATACAACTCATTCGGCGAGCGGATCGGTTCCTCATCGGAGTGCTTCGGCGTCGAGCGAGATCTTGGCCGGCGTGTTGAGCTCGGCCGCGCCGCTCCGCGAGAGCAGCGCCCCAACGGTCACGAAGGTATACCCAGCCCGGCGGTAGCGTGTTACCAATTGCGGGAGCAGCGCGCAGGTGCCGGTCCGGCCGCTGTGGAGCAGGACGATCTCGGGGGCGGTGGCGTGGCTCAGCAGGTGCGCCAGCAGGATCGACGGCGCGATCGCCCGCCAGTCGCCCGGGTCGTCGTTCCAGAGGATCGTATCGAAGCCGGCCGCCTGCGCCGCCTGGATCGTCGCCAGCGTGTAGCGCCCGTGCGGCGGCCGGAAGAGGCGCGCTTCCGAGGGCTCGGGGGCGATGGAGTCGAGCACGCCCGCGCCGAGTTGCAGCTCGGCGGTGACGGCGGCCGGGCTGAGCCGGTCGAGGTCGGGGTGGGTCAGCGTATGGTCGCCGATCTCGTCGCCGGCCGCGGCGATCGCCCGCGCCAGGTCGGGGAACTGCTCGGCATCCCGCCCGATCAGGAAGAACGTCGCCGGGACCTGGAGGTCGTGCAGGGTCTGCAGCAAGAGCGGCGTGACGATCGGGTACGGGCCGTCGTCGAAGGTCAGCGCGACCAGGCGCGGCCGGTCTGCCGCCGCGGCCCGGGCGCCACCGGTCAGCGCCCGCAGGCGGTCGCCGAGCGAGGGCTGGACGAGCGCCGCCGCATCGGCCGTGCGCAGGACGACGACCGGACGCAGCAGGTCGTCCGACTTGGTCCACATGCGCCGCCCCGCGTAGCCGAGGAACGCCAGCGCCGCCAGCGCGAGCACCGCGGCGACGAGGGCCCGCGGCACGTCAAGGTGCCGCGGTGGCGACCGGGGCGACCGAGACGGCGGCGAGGGCGGCGGCGTAGTCCTTGCCGACGATCACGATCACGACCGGGTGCGGCCCCGGCGTCGCGTCGGTCGCCGGCGAGACGACCGCGTCGGGCAGGCCGAGA
The DNA here is from genome assembly GCA_050010375.1 of Vulcanimicrobiaceae bacterium. Taxonomy (GTDB): domain Bacteria; phylum Vulcanimicrobiota; class Vulcanimicrobiia; order Vulcanimicrobiales; family Vulcanimicrobiaceae; genus Vulcanimicrobium. Next base: position 10,235 of record JBEKLD010000014.1, on the reverse strand, counting down.
TCGGCCCGAACCCGCTCGCCGACCAGCGGCACCGTCGTCGCCGGCCGGATCTGCGTCGTGTCGTAGCTGAAGGCGTTGGCGTTGCCGACCGTGTCGACGACGTAGCCCGCCCGCCGCAGCTTCGCGGCCGCCTGGGCGGCGAGCCCCTTCACGCCGCTACCGTTCTGCACGATCAGGTGGATGCCGGCCGGCTTGACCGCCGCCACCGCTTCGGGCGGCGGCGACGCCGGGCTGCCGTACACGCCCAACAGGTCGGCGACGAAGCGCGCCTTCTGTGTCTGGTCGGGGATCAGCACCTCGCCGCCGTAGCGCGTCATCTCGGTCCCGGTGTAGCCGATCGTGTCCATCTTGCTCAGCAGCTGCGCCGGCTTGACGTCCTTGAAGGCGACGGCCAGCGACTTCTCCTGATCGAAGGTCAGATCGGTCTTCACGTTGCGGTTCAGGACGCCGAGCAACTCCGGGATGTGGGTGATGTCGTTGAACTTGTTCGCTTGCAACTTGGCCAGGATGATGCGGATGACTTGCTGCTGGCGTTTGGTGCGGCACGGGTCGCTGCACGCGTCGTGGCGGAAGCGGCTGTAGGCCTGCGCCTGGTAACCGTTCATATGGTACAGCCCGGGCTTGAAGTGGATGTGCAGGTGGCCCCAGCTGTCGTCGTAGTTCATCGTCTCGGTCACCGGGACGTCGATCCCACCGATCGCGTCGACGACGTCCTTCAGCCCGGCCGTGTTGATGACGACGTAGCGGTCGAAGTACCGCCCGTTGGGCTGCGCCGGCATCCCCAGGAAGGTGCCGATGACCTGATCGGCGAGCCTGGCGCCGCCGTCCGAGTACGCCTCGTTGATCTTGGTCAGGTGGCCGTGGATGACAGCGCCCGAGTCGCGCAGCACCGAGAACAGCTTGACGGTGCGCGAGGGGAAGTCCATCCCGGCGACCATGATCGTGTCGCTGCGCGAGTGCGACGAGAACGGTTGGTCGGTGTCGGTGTAGTCGTAGTCGATGCCCAAGACCAGCAAGTAGATGCGGTCTTTGCCGAACGCTTCTTGCGGCGACGGGACGAAATAGCTGATCGCCGCGTCGGTGAAGCTGGTGTGCGTCTGGAGCATGCGTAGCGCGACCGCACCGAAGGCCAGGCCGACCAGGATGAGCACCGCGCCGGCGACGTAGTGCAGGAGGTGGCGCAGCCGGTCGCCGGAGTGGCTGACCGCGCGGCGTTGCGTCCGGCGCGGCGGCCGGCCGCCGGGCGACGGCGGCGGATCGGCGATCAAGTACTTACTCACCGCGCGGCGACCGCTGCCGGCACCAGCGTTCCATAGAAGTCGAAGGCGGTGTTCCCCTCGAGCCGCACGTCGACGAACGTCCCCGGCTCGACCGCGCCGGCGAACGCGACGACACCGTCGACGCCCGGCGCTTCACCCGCCGAACGCCCGACCAGCACCGTCTGCGCGCGCAGCCCGAGCGCGAGCGGATCGGTGCGGCGCAGCGTGCGGCGCTCTTCGACCAGCACCGAGACGATCTGCCCGAGGCGCGCCGCGCGGGCGCGCTCGGAGGCGCGGCGTTGCGCGTCGCGCAAGCGCAGCAGGCGGCGGCGCTTCTCGCGCTGCGCGACCTGACCGTCGAGTAGCGCGCCCGGCGTCCCGTCTTCGCGCGAATAGGTGAAGAAGCCAACCCGGTCGAGCTCGGCGCGCTCGATCCACGCCTCCAGCTCGGCGACGTGTTCCTCGGTCTCGCCGGGGAAGCCGACGATGAAGGTCGAGCGCATCGTGATCCCCGGGATGCGCCGGCGGAACTCCTCGATGATCTCGAGATACCGCGCGCCGTTGGCCGGCCGCAACATCCCGCGCAGGACGGCTGCGCTGACGTGTTGCAGCGGCATGTCCATGTAGGAGCAGACCTTCGGCAGCGCGGCCATCGCGTCGATCAGCTCGCTGTCGACCGTCGCCGGATAGAGGTAGAGCAGCCGAATCCAGTCGAGCCCGTCGATCGCGTGGAGCTGGTGCAGCAGGTGCGCGAGCCCGCCCCGCCGCCAGCCGCGGTCGCGGCCCCACATCGAGGTGTCCTGGGCGATCAGGATCAGCTCTTTCGTCCCGCTCGCCGCCAGCGCGCGCGCCTCGGCGAGAATCGACTCCTCGCTGCGCGAGCGGAAGCGGCCGCGCAACTGCGGGATGATGCAGAAGGTGCACGGATGATCGCAGCCTTCGGCGATCTTCAGGTAGGCCGTCGCGCGCGGCGTGGTGACCAGGCGCGGCAGGAAGTCGTGCTCGGGTTCGGCTTCGAAGCCTAGGCGAACCGGCTTGTGGCCGGCGCGCGCGTCGTCGAGCAGCTCGACGATCGAGGCGTAGGCGCCGGTGCCGATCACACCGTCGATCTCCGGGATCAGCGATTGCAGCTCGTCGCCGAAACGCTGCGAGAGACAGCCCGCGACGATCAGTTGCTGTCCGGGCCGCTTGCGCTCGGCGTGTTCGAGGATCGTCTGGGTCGACTCGGCTTTGGCCGGGTCGATGAACGCGCAGGTGTTGATGACGACGGCGTCCGCCTCGTCGGCCTGCGGGACGAGCGCCCAGCCCGCCGCGCCGAGCTTCGCGATCATCACCTCGGAGTCGACCAGGTTCTTCGCGCAGCCCAACGAGACGAAGGAAACAGTAGGCGTGCGCTCGGCGATGCGGCTCACCTATAGTTCACGAATTGGAGTGGTAGGTCGAAGTCCAAGGCTTTCAAGAGTGTGATCACTTTTTGCAAATCGTCCTTGGACTTGGCTGAGACCCGAATCTGGTCGTCCTGGATCTGCGCCTGCACTTTGAGCTTGGCACCCTTGATCGCCTCGAGCAGCGGCTTGGCTTTGTCTTTGGGGAGGCCGGCGCGCACGACGATCTTTTGGCGCACGTGGCCGCTCGCAGCCGGCTCCACCGGTTGCGGATCGAACGCCTTGAGGTCGATCCCTCGCTTGACCGCTTTCGATTGCAGAATGTCCCACACGTTCTTGAGCTTGAGGGTGTCGTCGGCCAGCAGCGTGATCGTCCCGCCGGCCTCTTCGATCGACGCGATCGAGTGCTTGAAATCGAAGCGGCCCGCGATCTCCTTGCGGGCCTGGTTGAGGGCGTTGTCCAGTTCTTGTGCGTCGACGCGCGAGACGACGTCAAACGAGGAGTCGGAAGCCATGGCTCGTGTGTATCGTCCCCAGGATCAGAGGGTGTAGCGCTGCTCGACGACGTCGCCGCTCTTTCCCAGCGGCGGCAGCGTGCGCCCGTCGACGACGAGTCGCACCCCGCCCGCGTTGCCGATCCGAACGTCGGCCACGTGGCCACGGACCGTCTTGGTCGACCCGGGCGGCAGAATCCCTTGGACAACGGTCGCACCGTCGACGGTCACCAGGACCCAGGACGGCGCCGTCACCTGGATCACGAGCTGGTGCTGGGGCCGGGGGGTGGGCGTCGGGGTCGGGGTCGGCAGCGGGGTCTCCGAGGCGGTCGCGTCGGGCGCGGTCGCGGCCAGGGACCCCGCGGCCGAGGCCGCGGGTTGCGGCGCAGCGGTCGCCTGCGCGACGTCGGCCCCACCGCGGCCCTGCTGGACGTACATGACGTACTCGACGGCGACGAACGCGACCAAGAGCAAAGCGACCAAGGTCCCGGCGATCGCCCACGGCGAGAGCCGGCCGCCCTCGCGCTCGGCCGTCGCGGCCGGGGCCGCGCTGCGCTCCGGCGGGACGACCTCGTTGAAGTGGGCGACGGCCGCCTCGGCGTCGAGCCCAAGAAAGCGCGCATAGGTGCGCAGGAAGCCGCGGACATAGACCGGCGCGCCGATCGACGACCAGTCCTCCGTCTCGATCGCGTTCAGGTAGACGGATCGGATGTGGATCTGTTCGGCGACGTCCGAGAGCGTGAGCCCGCGCGCCTCCCGCGCGCTTCGGAACCCTTCCCCCAGCGCAGGCATGACCGGCACCTTTGCGGGCGCACCCCGTTCTCCTGGTCCGGTGTTACAAGCCACGACGATGGGCGAACGAACGCGCGTCGTCGCCGCGATGAGCGGCGGCGTCGATTCGGCGGTGGCGGCCGGCCTCTTGGTGGAGGCCGGCTTCGACGTGGTCGGCGTGACGATGAAGATGTACGCGCCGACGAAGCCCGCGCACGCCAAGTCCTGCTGCGGGGCCGACGACTTCGACGATGCGCGGCGCAGCGCCGCGGCGCTGGGGATCCCGCACTACGTGCTGGACTTCGAGGCGACGTTCCGGCGCGGCGTGATCGAGCGCTTCGCCCGCGACTACAGCGCGGGCCGCACGCCCAACCCGTGCGTCGCCTGCAACAACGAGGTCAAGCTCGGGACGCTGCGCGCCTACGCCGACCGGCTGGGCGCCCGCTACGTCGCGACCGGCCACTACGCACGGCTCGTCCAGGCCGCCGACGGCCCGCACCTCTACCGCAGCGCCTCGCCGAAGGACCAGGCCTACGCGCTGGCCCAGCTCACGCCGGCGCAGCTCGCCGGTCTTCTCCTCCCGCTCGGCGAGTCGACCAAGGACGAGACGCGCGCGCACGCGGCCCGGCTCGGCCTGGCGGTCGCCGACAAGACCGAGTCGCAGGACATCTGCTTCGTCGAGGGCGGCGACTACCGCGAGGTGCTGGCCCGGCTGGCGCCCCAGACCGCTCAGGCGGGCGAGGTCGTCACGAGCGACGGCGCCGTCGTCGGGGCGCACGCGGGGATCGGCGGCTACACCGTCGGGCAGCGCCGCGGCCTGCCGGCTTCGGCGGACGGGCCGCGCTACGTCACCCGGGTCGACGCCGCGACGAACACGATCGTGATCGGCCGCGCCGACGAACTCGCCGTCGACGGCCTCGACGCCGACGAGCTGAACCTGATCCGCCCGGAACGCTTCGCCGGCGGCGCCACCGAGGTACTGGCGATGACGCGCTACCGCGCCGTCCCGGCCGCCGCTCGCGCCGCGCTGGCCGAGGACGGCACGCTGCGACTGACCTTCGCCGAGCCGCAGCACGCGGTCAGCCCGGGCCAGCTCGTCGCGCTGCTCGCCCTCGACGGCCACGAGGTCTTAGGCGCCGCGACGATTCGCGCCGCGGCCTAACCCCGGGCGCGACTACGCGGTGGCGAGCGCGACGTCGTCGCGCAGATTCCAGTACGTGTCGCGGATGACCGGGACGAAGCCGGCGCCGCGGATCGTCTCTTCGAGCTGCGTGCGCGTCGCCTCGTTGCCACCGCCGGCGTCGTGGACGACCTGCTCCTCGATGATCGTCCCACCCATGTCGTCGCAGCCGTAGAACAGCGCGAGCTGCCCGAGCTTGAGCCCCGGCGTGAGCCAGGAGGCCTGCAGGTGCGGCAGGTTGTCGAGGAAGAGCCGCGCGACGGCCAGCACGCGCAGGTACTCGAGACCGCTCGCCTCGCGGCCGCGCAGCGGCGTCTTGTGCGGCACGTAGTACCAGGGGATGAACGCCGTGAAGCCGCCGGTCTCGTCTTGGAGATCGCGGATCACGCGCAAGTGCTCGACCCGTTCCTCGTCGGTCTCGATCGAGCCGAACATCATCGTCGCGGTCGTCGGCATGCCGAGCTGTTGCGCGTCGCGCATGACGCCGATCCAGTCCTCGGGTTTGATCTTGCGCGCGCTGATCCGCTTGCGGACGCGCTCGACCAGGATCTCGGCACCGGCACCGGGCAGCGACTTCATCCCGGCGGCTTTGAGCCGCTCGAGGATCGCGCGCGGGCTGAGGCTCTCGATCTGCGAGAGGCCGGCGATCTCCGAGACGGAGAGCGAGTGGAGGTCGACGCGCGGATACTCCAGCGCGACCCGCCGAAACAGTTTCTCGAACCACTCCAGGCCGAGCTCGGGGTTGACGCCGCCCTGGATCATGATCTGGGTCGCGCCCTGATCGACGGCGTACCCGACGCGCTCGAGCACGCGGTCGTGCGACATCGTGTAGCCCTGCTCGTGGTGCTCGGGCCGGAAGAAGGCGCAGAACGTGCAGTGGACGTTGCAGACGTTGGTGTAGTTGATCGTCGTGTCGATGACGTAGGTGACGACCTGCGTCGGGTAGAGCATCATGCGCCGCGCGTGCGCCGCCGCACCGAGCGCGTGCAGCGGCGCCTCGCGGTAGAGGCGCACGCCCTCGGCTTCGCTCAGGCGGCCGCCGGTGGCGGCCCGGTCGAGCAGGTCAGCCAGCGACACGCAGGGTCTCCTCGGCCGGCAACAGCGCGGCGAAGTGCTCGAGCCCACGGCGCGCCCGATCGCCGAGGGTGTACGAGAGACGGGTGAAGTAGTCGTCGTAGAGCGCGCGGTCGAACGGCTGCTGCGCGAGCGCGGCGTCGATCACGGCGCCGCGGTTGGCCGCGCCCCAGGCGCGCGCCTCGACCAGCGCGGCGGCGAGCGCCGCGACCGCGTCGGGGCGCTCGGCGAGCAGTTCGCGGCGCACCGCCCAGACGGCGAAGACGAACGGCAGCCCGGTCCATTCCCGCCACGCCTCACCCAGATCGAAGACGTTGGCCGGCGGCAACTCGGCCCGCGCGCGCAAGGCGTCGTCGCCGATCAACAGCGTCGGCCGCAGCCCGCGCGCCTGCGCCAGCGCATCGTCGACGACCTCGTAGACGACGCGAAGTCGCGGATAGCGGCCTAAGATCGTCTCGAGCAGCGCGCGCCCCGACGCCGAGTCGCGGGTGATCGCGACCGACGCCTCGACCAGCAGCTCGGGCGGCTGCGGCGAGACGAAGACGACCGAGCGGACCGGGCCGTCCGCCGCGATGCACAGGTCGGCCAGCGGCGCGTAGCGGTCGCGGTGGCGCAGATAGTGCGCGGCGCTGATCGCGGCGACGTCGATCGCGCCGGCGTCGAGCGCGGCGTTGAGCACGGTCGGCGCGCCGCTGACGATCTCGACCTCGCGCCGGACCGCGCCCAGGTCGAATGCGGTCTCGACCGGCGCGACGTTCACGTACGGGATCCGGCCATAGCGCAGCGGGGTCATGCCGCGGGCTGCCAGTCGTGCGGGAAGGTCTCGTAGGTCGAGTTCCGGCGCACCGGGACGTAGCCGGCCTCGACGATCAGCCGCCGGAACTCGCGGTCGTCGACGTACTGCCCCGAGCGCGTCCCGGCGCTGTGGTAGATCCGTTCCTCGTCGGTCGAGCCGTGCGTCCCGTCCATGTCGTCGGCGCCGAACTGCAGCGCGAGCTGACAGACCTTCAGGCCTTGGATCATCCAGTAGGCCTTGATGTGGTCGAAGTTGTCGAGCATCAGGCGCGCGACCGCGAAGACGCGGATGTCGTCGAGTCCCTCGGTCCAGCCGAAGTGCGAGAGCGCGTTGCCGTCCGGGTGGAACGCCAGCGGGATGAAGGCGTTGTAGCCGGGCGAGCGGCGCTGCGACTCGCGCAGCAGGATCAGGTGTTCGACCCGCTCCTCGAGCGTCTCGATCGTCCCGTAGAGCATCGTCGCGTTGGAGGCGACGCCGTGGCGGTGCAGCGTCTCGTGGATCTCCAGCCAATGCGCGGTGTCGACCTTGTTCGGGCAGACTTCGGCCCGGAAGCGCTCTGCGAAGATCTCGGCGCCGCCGCCGTTGACGTTGTCGAGCCCCGCCTCGCGCAGCGTGCGGCAGATGTCGTCGTACGACAGCCGGTGGCGGCGCGCCATGTAGTCGATCTCGGCGGCGGTGAAGAGCGAGAGCTGGACGTGCGGCAGCATCTCCTTGAAGCGCCGCATCAGGGGCAGCCAGTAGTCGAGGGTGAGCTGGCGCGGGTCGTGGCCACCGACGATGTGGAGTTGGTTGAAGTTCGTCCCGGTCTCGAGCGCCTTGGCGACGACCTCGTCGGCCGACATGCGAACCTTCTCCGCGTCGCGCTCGCCTTTGGCGAACGAGCAGAACTGACAGTTTGCGTAGCAGACGTTGGTCGAGTTGATGTAGCGGTTGAGGACGTAGTAGACGTCCTTGCCGCTCTTGCGCTCTTTCGCTGCTTGGGCGAGCCGACCGAGCGTGTGGAGGTCGGCGGTTCGGAAGAGCGCCAGCCCGTCCTCGAGCGAGAGCGAGACGCCCTCGTCAAGCTTCTTCTCGATCGCGCGCAGAGCAGGGTCGGCGGTCGTCACCCGCGCAGCCTTCTCCATTCGTACCTCAGCCCCTAGGGCGCGAGCGGCTTCGCGATCTCCCCGAGGACGTCTTCGCTCGCCGGGATCCGCTCGAGGTGCGGGTAGCGCGGCCCGCCGGTGTAGTTCAGCGAGACGGTCCGGTAGACGTTGCCGGCTTCCAGCAAGAGGACGATCGGGCTGCCGTTCTTCGCGCTGCGCAGAACGTCGTCGCACTGGGCCTGGCCCTTGAAGGCGCGGCCGTCGATCGCGACGACCTGCTCGCCGGGCCCGATCGTCGCGGCGTACGCGACCGAACCCGGCGTGACGTCGGTGATCATCCCGGCCGGGTTCAGGCTGAGCCCGAGCGAGTAGCGCAGGTCGACGGTGTGCCGAACGCCGTTGACGAGCCTCTCGTAGTCGCTGGGCTTGTCGGTCCAGGCCAGCCGGTAGCCGCCGCCGGTCAGAAAATCCGGCGGGTGCGGCGCGACCGCGTCGACGCGCTGAGCGAGAAACGTCGCCCAGTCCCACGGCGCGACCGAGTTCAGCGCGGCGATCAGCTCGGCGCGCGTAAAGGGGTCGACGAGCGCACCGGTGTCGTGCCCGTTGCCGAAGAACAGCCGCGCCACGTCGTCGAGCGACTTGCGGCCGCCGCTGAGCCGATGGATCACGACATCGGCCTCGAGCCACATCAGCGCACCCTCGCCGTAGTAGTCGGCTCCGCGCCGTTCGTTCGCCCACGGTCCGCGCGACGCGTAGAGGAACGGGGACGAGGTCGCGGTGTCGACCAGCGGACGCCAGTCGCGCCCGCGCTCGGCGTCGTACCCGGCAAAGTCGAGCGCCAGCGAGTCGAGCCATTGCTGCGGCGTCGCGAAACCGGCGCGCTCGGCCTCCAAGTTGCCGTAGAACTGCGTCATCCCCTCGTACACCCACAACAGATCGTCTTCCATTGGGACGTTGAGGTTGGGCGTCGCGAGATCGGCCGGCCGGCGGTACTTGCCGTTCCACGCGTGATTGAACTCGTGGGTCAGCAGCGAACCGCGGGTGGCGAGCGTGGCGTCGTTGGTCAGGAAGTCGCCGACGGAGCCGTCGTCGCTGGACTGATGGTGCTCGAGCCCCGAGCCCGGCAGCAGGTCGCTGACCGTCAGAAGGAAGGTGTAGTGGTCGAAGTGCCGGGAGTGATAGAGCGCCGCCATCTGCGCCGTGATGTTGCGCAGGTGCTCGAGCGTCTTGTCGCTCGGGAGCAGCTCCTCGGGCGTGTCGGCGAAAGCGGCCAACTCGACCGGCGCGCCGTCGATCGTACCCAGCGGGAAGACGCGCGCGTTGATCCCCGCGTCGAGCGGAGAGTCGACCAGCTTCTCCTGCGAGACGGGTTGGAAGCTGACCTCGGCGCCGGCGTGCGTGACGGTGTCGAGCGCGGTCGCGTATTTCCAGTCGGCGCCCGGCAGCGTGATCGACGGCGCGATCGTCTGGCTCGCGTAGTTCTCGGCCGCCGGCGTGAGGATGACCTTGTTCCAGCTCAGCGCGAGGATGTTCGGCGTCGCCAGACGGGTGCTCACCCCGCCAACGTACTCGTACGCGACATCCAGGATGGTCGTGCCGGGCGGGACGACCAGGTGGAACGCATACAGATCGATCAGGTCGCGGGTCCACGGGACGCGCGGGCCGGTCGACCCACCGGCGTGGATCGCGACCCCGGTCAGATTTTGGATCTCGCCGATCGGCCCATGCGTGCCGGGGATCCACTTCGGATACCACAGGGTCAAGCGGCCGGGGACGACCGGGATCGTCTCGTGCACGAACAGGAGCCCTTGGACCGCGCGCGTCGCGTCGACGTGCAGACCGACGATCGGCATCTCCTGCCGCGAAACCTGGACGGCCGACTGCGAGCGGCTCGGCATCGGGACCGCGAGCGCCGCGGCGGCGGCGCACGCGGCGAGCGCGCGAGTGAACGGCAGACGGGTCATCGCGCGCCCTCCGGATACGATGCGGCGATCGGCGTCAGCTCGTCGGGCGTCCCGGCGATCCGCTCGAGGTGCGGGAAGCGCGGACCGCCGTGGTAGTCGATGCTCACCTCGCGGAAGACGTCGCCGCCGCTGACGAGCAGTCGCAGCGGCGGCCCGCTGCGGTGCGCCACGAGTGCGGCATCGACTTGCGGCTGGCCATCGGTCAGCGCCCGGTCGTCGAGCGCGAG
>JBEKLD010000013.1:0-36293 GCA_050010375.1 Vulcanimicrobiaceae bacterium | reverse complement strand
GGCCAACGCGCAGTCGGAGCAGCAGACGGTCAACAACAGCTACTCCGTCAGCGCGACGCCCGGCACGGGACTGGCGAACTTCTTCCTGCTCAAGGACGGGATCGGTCTGGGTGCGACGCGGGCTTCCGCCGAGGCGCACGCCCAGGTCGGCTCGAGCACGTTCACCAGCACGATGGAGGCCCAAGTCACCGACGTGCTGCCCTCGGGCGCGCTCAAGATCAGCGGCGATCAGCTGATGATGATCAACGGGCAGAAGCAGACGCTGCACATCACCGGGATCGTGCGTCCGCAGGACATCGACAACACGGACACCGTCCAGTCGACCAACGTGGCCAACGTGCAAGCCGAGTTCAAGGGCAACGCGGACAAGAAGACCCAAGGCATCTTGCAAAAGATCATCAACTTCCTGTTCTGATCGAATTGAAATGATGAAGATGAAGAAGACGCTCGCCTCACTCCTGGTCCTGCTGCTGGCGCTCGGGTCGGTCCCGATCCTCGCCTCGGCGCAGCGCGTGCTGCTCAAGGACGTTGCCCGGGTGCAGGGCGTCACCTCGAACCAGCTGGTCGGCTACGGGATCGTCACCGGTCTCAACCAGACCGGCGACTCGACCTCGGTCGCGTTCACCTCGCAGACGATCCAGAACATCCTGCAGGCGTTCGGGCTGACGGCCAACTCGCAGAGCATTCGTACGCGCGACGTCGCGGCGGTCATCGTGACGGCCTCGCTGCCCCCGTTCGCACACTCGGGCGACAACATCGACATCACCGTCTCGACGCTGGGTGACTCGACGAGCCTGCTGGGTGGGACGCTCGTGATGACCGAGCTGAAGGCGGCCAACAACCTCGTCTATGCGACGGCGCAGGGCCCGATCTCGGTCGGCGGCTACTCGGCCTCGGTCGGCGGGGCCGGCGGCGCCAACAGCATCAGCGTGAACCAGGTGACCGCCGGGCGCGTCCCCCAGGGCGGGGTCATCGCGCGCGACATGATCACCAGCATCCAGCAGGACCAGTCCGGCTTCTCGTACGTCCTGACGTCGCCCGACTATTTGACCGCGGCGCGCGTCGCGGCCGTGCTCAACCACCGCTACGGCCCGGGTACGGCGCACGCCAACGATGCCGAGACGATTCGGGTCAACGTCCCGGCGCGCTACATCGGCGACGACGTCGAGTTCCTGGCCGACGCCGGCGAGCTCCCGCTGGACGCCGACGAGCTGGCCAAGGTCGTGCTCAACGAGCGGACCGGGACCGTCGTGATGGGCGGCGACGTGACGCTCGCGCCCTGCGCGATCGCCCACGGCAACCTCTCGATCACGATTCAGACGACCAACGAGGTCGTGCCGGCGGCGCCGTTCTCGCGCACCCAGCCACCGGTGCAGACGAACACGCGGATCACCGCCACCGAAGGCAAGCAGAAGCTGCTCTACATCTCCGGCGCGCCGACGCTGATGCAGGTCGTGCGGGCGCTCAACACGATCGGCGTCTCGCCGCGCGATCTGATCTCGATCGTCCAGGCGCTGCGCGAGGCCGGCTCGCTGCAGGCCGATGTGGAGATCATCTGATGTCGCTCGACAAGCTCGCGCCCTCGGCGCAGAGCACGGCCGCCCAGGCGCCGCTGACCGCACAGCAGCAGCAAGCGCTCGGCAAGCTCAAGCAAGCGGCACAGCAGATGGAGTCGCTGTTCGTCAACATGCTCTTCACGGCGATGCGCAAGACCGCGCCCGAGGTGTCGCTGACCGGCAAGGTCTCGAACGCCGAGCAGACGTGGACCGAGATGCTCGACGAGCAGCGCTCGGAGGCACTCGCCAAGACCGACTCGCTGGGGATCGCCAAGGTCCTCGAGCAGCAGCTGCGCAGCAGCGTGCTCGCTAACTCGAGCGTCGAGGCGAAGGCCAAAGTGCAGGAGGATCGGCCGTGAGTCACGACTGCCTCGCGCTCGTCCTAAAGTCCGGCCGACCAGCCGACGATACGGGACATAGCAAGGAAGCGCGAACGAAGCGAGGCGTCCCCACACATGATCATCAGTCGGGCCGAGATCCGGTCCGCACTCACCGCGTATCGCGCGGTGAAACGTCGGCCCACGCTCGACACGGTGGCGTTCGATACGGCCGACTCGTTCGAGCGCTCCGAAGCAGCCCAATCGCTGGCAGCTTCGCTATTCGCGGCGACGTCCGAGCCGTTCTACCGGCCGCAGTTGGTCGACGACTTGCAGCGCCGGATCTCCGAGGGCAAGTATTACGTGCCGAGCGAGGACATCGTGGACAAAATGCTCGGACGCTTGATGGTCGAGGCCGCCGCCGCCGTGTAGCGGCCTGCGCCCCCATTGGGGTGCCGTCATGAGCAGCCAGTGGCAGCGCTTCGGTGAGCTGTTGTTCGAAGAGAACAAGCTGATGGCCGAGCTCGAGAAGGCCGCGCTCGGGTTGACGCAGGCGCTGGTCGTCAACGAGCCGGCCGGGATCAACGCGGCTGAGCGGCAGCTCGAGTCCAAGCGGGTCCTGCACGGCATGGCCTACGCCCAGCGCCTGGCGATGCAGCGGCGTGGGTTCGGCCAGCTCACCCTGCGCCAGGTCTGCGCCTACGCGCCCCCGGCGCTGCGCCGCCGCCTGTACGCGGCGGTCCACGAGCTGGGGATTCGCGGCATCTCGCTGCGCCTGACCGTCCAGAACAACAAGGCACTGATCCTGGCCGGGATGGACCGCTTGGCCCGGACGGTCGCCGTCCTCCAGCGGGCCGGGACCGAGCAGACCGGCACCTACCGCCGGCGCGGGATCATCCCGCCGCCCAGCGGCAGCGTCCTCGTGAGCCGCCGCGCATGAATCGTTCAGTCACGAGACAGATCCGGATTGACGAGGCGAAGCCGAGGTGGACTCGGGCTCCGCAGGAGCGCGAGTCCGCATGAGTTTCTTCGCTCTCAACATCGCCGGTAGCGCGCTCGACGCTTTCCAGGTCGCTGAAAACGTCACGTCCGACGACATCGCGAACGTCGACACGACCGGTGCTTCGCAGCAGGTGGCCAACATCACGCAGCAAGCGCCGGTCGTCGCCTCGCCGGGCTATCCCAGCTACAGCGCGCCCGGGATGACCGGCGACGGCGTCGTGGTCAACTCGATCACGCGCATCCACCAGAACTCGTACGACCAGCTCTTCCGCGGCGCGTCGTCCTCGCAGAACTACTACACGACCGAGCAACAGGTGCTGACCGCGGTGCAATCCGCCTTCGGCGAGCCCAGCAACGGCGTGACCACGGACTACGCGAACCTGCAGACCGCGATCTCGTCCCTGGCTTCCGAGCCGACCGACACCTCGACCCGGGCCGGCGTGCTGACCGCCGCGCAGAATCTGGCCACGATGCTCAACCAGGTCGGGTCGGCCGTCTCGAGCGCACAGTCCTCGGTCATCCAACAGGCGACCACGGCGGTGAACACCGCCAACGGCCTGATCGACCAGATCGCCTCGCTCAACGGGCAGATCCGGGCGGCGTCGGCGGTCGGCGCGAACGCGAACACCTTCGAGGACGAGCGCGACAACGACATCGACCAGCTCTCGCAATACGTCGCGACCTCGACCGCGGTCCAGGCCAACGGCTCGACGCTGGTCACCGTCGGCGGCGTCGCCGTCGTCAGCGACACGCAGGTGTACCACCTGGCGGAGCCGCTCGTCACGACCAACGCCAGCGGCAATCCCAGCCTGGTCGTCGGGATGGAGAACGACCCGAACCCGACCGACCCCACACCGGTTGAGGTCGGCAGCGGCCAACTCGGCGCCTATCTCGACGTCTACAACAACAACCTGACCTCGTACTCGCAGCAGCTCAACAACTTCGCGGCCTCGCTCTCGAGCACGGTCGACGGCGTCACTGAGGCCTCATACGACGGCAACGGCGCGGACGGCCAAGCGCTGTTCGTCCCGGCCGTCAAGGGCGAGGCGATCACCGCTGGAAACATCAGCGTCGGGATCACCGACCCCACGCAGGTGACCGCCGCGCTAGCCTCGACCGCCGCGGGCGACCTGGTCGTCTCGGCCAACGCCGCAGACGAGACGATCGATACGTCGCAGGCGATCCTCGGGAACGCCCAGTTGGCGAATCCCGGCGGGGCGATCGCCGGCGTGACGACCGGCACCCTCGACGTGAGCGTGGACGGTGTCACGGTGACGCCGCCGTTCGCCTACAACATCGGCGCGGGCGGGAACGCGTCGACGATCGACGGGTTCATCAGCAGCTTCAACGCGGAGCAGCTGGGCGTGACGGCTTCCTGGGACTCCACCAGTCAGAACGTCGTCTTCGCCCGCGACCCCACCAACCAGGGTCCGGCGCTCTTGGCCCAAGTCGCCGCCGCGGCCACCTCGACGACGCCCGACTTCACGATCACCGACACGAACCCGCCCCAGGCGGGCAGCATCGGCACGCCGAGCAATTCGATCTTGCAGATCCTGGGCGCTTCCGCCATCAGCGGCATCGACCAGAACGCCAGCGACGCCTACGGGTCGAGCGACGGCTCGGGCGCCAACGCGCTCACCACGATGCTCTCGAACGCGACCAACATCCCGCCGTTGCAGGCCAGCGGCTCGCTCCCCATCCCGGGCGCGGGCTTGGTGACCGTCACGCCGCCGCCGGCCGAGGCCCAGGAGTTCTCGCAGATCGACGTCGGCCAGCTGCTCACGATCGGGGCCAACAACGGGACGCCCGAAAATGTCTCGGTCACCGCGGTGAACCGGACGACCGGCTCGATCAGCTTCGTCGCGACGCAGGCGCAGTTGGCGGGTTATTCGATCACCACCGCGCCGACGCAGACGCTCGGCACCTACTACGCAGGTCTGGTCACCCAGCTCGGGACGGACACCGCGACGGCGACGACCGGGACCACGACCCAGACGAACCTGGCGACCAGCATCAACGCGCAGCGCCAGTCGGTCGACGGGATCAACGTCGATGAAGAGACGCAGAACCTGCTGCAATACCAGAACGCCTACGAGGCCGCCGCCAAGACGATGAGCGTCCTCGAGACCCTGCTCCAAACCGCCATCGGCATGATCTCGACGACGACATGATCTCGATAGGATACTGACAATGCGCATCGCCACCTCGACGATTTACTCCCAACAAACCGCCGCGATCGACAACCAGTCCGCGCAGTACGCCACGCTCGGGCAGGAGCTGTCTAGCGGAAAATCGCTCAGCGAGCCGAGCGACGATCCCGGTCAGATCGCGCAGGACCTGCAACTGCACGACCAAATCGCCGTGCAGACGCAGCAGGGGACGAACACGACCGATGCGAGCAACCAGCTCACCCAGACGGACAGCGCGCTCAGCGGCCTGACCTCGGTCTTGCAGAGCGCCAACCAGCTGGCGGTCGAAGCGGCGAGCTCCGCCCTGGACTTGACCGACCGGTCTTCGATCGTCTCGCAGCTCAACGAGCTGATCTCGCAGGCGGTCTCCTACGGCAACAGCGAGTACGACGGGACGTATATCTTCGCTGGGACCGGCTCGACGACGACCGCACCGGTGCAGGCGGTCGGCAATCCGCCGACGGCGGTGACGTTCTCGGGCAACGAGGCCTCGCAGGGGCAGATCCTGATCAACGGCGAGAACTTCTCGCTCTCGACGACCTTCCAGTCCGCCTTCAACTACAACGCCGCCGACGGTTCGCCCAGCGTGTTCCAGACGCTGATCAACCTGCGCAACCAGATCCAGACCCCCGCCTACAGCGACGACAGCCAAGCCGCGATCAACGCGAACGGCCAGGTCGTCTACGGAGCACCGACCGGCGGTGCGCCGGCCTCGACGCTGCTCAGCGACACCGCCGCCTTCGCGACGGCGCCCGTCCCCGGCGGCGGAGGCGGCTACACCCTCGCGATCAACGGCGTCGACACCGCGGTGATCCCACCGGGCGACGCCATCGACGGCGCGGCGGGCAGCGTCGTGAGCGCGATCAACGCGATCACCGCGCAGACCGGCGTGACCGCGACCTATAACGAGACGACCCAGAGCATGTCCCTGACCTCGGCCAGTTCGTTCACGGTTGCCGACGCCTCGGGCGGCGGCAACCTGACCGAAGTGCTGAACTTGGCCGCCCAGGGCGACACGATCCAACCCATCTCGACCCAGTTGGGTGCCATCAGCAACGCCCTTAACGTTACGCTAACCGCCCGCTCGGCGGTCGGCGCAAAGCTTCAGGCACTGAGCGCGGTGTCGGGTCAACTTCAGACCGACGTGACCGATAACACCAACGTGGAGGCGGGGATCGAGGACACCAATGTCGCGACCGCCACGACGGCGTTCACCGCGACGCAGACCGCGCTGGAAGCCGCCTACTCGACGACGACGCGGCTCGAACAACAGACACTCTTCAGTTACTTGTCGTGACGATGCTCGTGAGCGAAGATATGACAGAGATGATCGTGGATACCGAGGCGGAGACGACCGTCGAACTGCCTCGGTTCGGGACCTGCACCTTTCGCGACAGCGAGGTGATCGCGTTCCCCTGGGGCCTGCCGGGCTTCGGCAGCCTGCGGCGCTTCTTGGCGCTGCACTTGGACGGCCAGGAGAACTTCGTCTGGCTGCAGAGCCTCGACGACGTCACGGTCGCCCTGCCGACCACCGACCCGTACTCAGTCTTCCCCGACTACAACCCGCAGCTGCCGCTCTACGCGAGCAGCTCGCTCGACATCCAGCGACCCGAGGAGTTCATCTTGCTCGGGGTCGTCGTGGTCGGCCCCGGCGCCGAGGCCATGACGATGAACCTCCTGGCTCCGATCGTGATCAACCTGCGCAGTCGGGTGGCGCGCCAGATCACGCTCGAGACGGGCGGGTACGCCGTGCGGACGGCGATCCCGCGCAAGGCGCCGGCATCCCCGGCGGGAGCCTGACCCCCAGAACGGGAACGGCGCCTCTTTCCTTGCCACGGAGGGCGCCGGAGTGCTGGTTCTCAGTCGGAAGCTCAACCAAGCGATCATGATCGGCGACGACGTCCGGGTGGTGATCGTCGCAGTCGACCGGGACACGGTGAAACTCGGGATCGAGGCCCCCCGCACGATCCCCGTCCACCGGGTCGAAGTCTACGAAGAAATCCAACGAACCAACCGAGCGGCCGCTGGTGAGCCAGCCAAGCCAACCGAACGAGCCAAAGTCGCCGACCTCGGGCGAGGACGCCGATCTCCGGCGCCGAAGCCAGCCGACGGCTAAAGTCCGGGCCCTGTACGGACGATTAAAAACCATAGGGAGGGGTCAGGAAGCACCCCTCTGACACACGTGTGAACATTCACGGAGGAACTTCATGCCTGGCATCGGTGGGCTTTCCATCGCCAACAACCTGTTGGCCAATGAAGCAAGCCTAAATCTCAACAAGAACCAGCTGGCGTTATCGACAGTGGTTCAGCAGCTCTCCAGTGGGCTGCGCATCAACTCGGCCGCTGACGATCCGTCAGGTCTGGCCATCGCGGAGTCCCTGCAGTCGCAAGTCAACGGCTTCGACCAGGGCGCGCAGAACGTTCAAGACGCGACCAACGCGGCGCAAATCGCCGACGGCGCGCTCGGAACGACGACCGACATCCTGCAGCGCATCCGTACGCTCGCCGTCGAAGGGTCTTCGGACCTGACCTCGGTCGACGACCGTTCGAACCTGCAGACCGAAGTGCAGCAGCTGCTGCTCGAGGTCAACACGATCTCGCAAGGCACCAGCTACAACGGTCAGAACCTGCTCGACGGCTCGCACGCGGGCTTCCAGCAGCAGGTCGACGCCTTTGCGACGATCACGGCCAACGCCGACCTCGGCGTCGGCGGGACGCTCGTCGCGTCGGTGACGCTGTCGCCGACCAGCGCAGCGATCTGCGACGGCACGATCGAAGTCCAGGTTGCCCAGATCGACTCGACCCAGCAGGGCCTGATCGTCTCGTTCTTCTCGAGCGCGGCGCAGACCGGCCAAGTCGTCACGACCATCACGGTCTCCGGC
This sequence comes from Vulcanimicrobiaceae bacterium, assembly GCA_050010375.1. GTDB lineage: Bacteria > Vulcanimicrobiota > Vulcanimicrobiia > Vulcanimicrobiales > Vulcanimicrobiaceae > Vulcanimicrobium. The sequence goes on along the minus strand of JBEKLD010000013.1, from coordinate 28,347 downwards.
GGCGCGACTGCTGCCTCGATCGCGGTCGACGGCGTCACCGTCTCCTTCGGTGGAGCCGGCACCCTCGACGTCGGTGTGACCAGCTACATCAAGGTCAGCCAGTACGTCTCGGCGGCTTCGAACCCGAACTCGCCGGCGTTCAACTTCCAGTCGGGCGCGGAAGAGGGCGACACGATCCAAATCGGACTCGTCAGCACCTCGACCAACTCGCTGCGGATCGCGAACATCAACCTGATCGGAAACACCGGCTTCGGTTCGCTCGCCTCGGAAGATGCGATCGGCCAAGTCGACAACGCCCTGCAGTCGCTGCTCACCCAGCGCGCTCAGCTCGGCGCGGTCATCGTTCGCCTCCAAGAGGATCAGGACAACGACAACACGGCCGCCACGAACCTTCAGGCGTCCGAGTCGAACATCCGCGACCTCGACGTCGGTTCGGCGACGACCGAGTACACGAAGGACCAGATCCTGGTCCAGGTCGGTACCTCCGTCCTCGCCCAGTCGAACACCAACGCACAGTCGGTCCTAGCGCTCTTCCGCTAGTCCGGCCCCGGCTGGTGAACCTAAGAGAGCCCGCTCCGGCGGGCTCTCTTTCTTTTTTTGGGGGCGGGCCGATACCCAGGGAGAAGGTTATGCCGTGCCGCTAGAGATCGTCGACGAGTACCGCGAGGGGGCGTTTGCTCGCAGCCAGACCGGGCTGCTCTTCAACCTCCCCGTCCCGCCCGCCGAGCGCGAGCAACTCCCCGTCGGGATCAGCCTGTGCATGATCGTCAAGAACGAAGAGCGCTTCTTGGCCGAGTGCCTGGCCAGCGTGAAGGACGTCGTCGACGAGATCAACATCGTCGACACCGGCTCGACCGACCGGACCGTCGAGATCGCCCGCTCGTTCGGCGCCAACGTCATCGTCCGTGAGTGGCGCAACGACTTCGCCTGGGCCCGCAACGAAGCGATCGCGATGGCGAAGCGGCGCTGGACGCTGGTGCTGGACGCGGACGAGGAGATCGCCCCGGAGTCGCTCCCGATGCTGCGCGCCCTGCGCGAGACGCCGGCCGATCTCACGGTCGTCTACCTGAAGATCGAGAACCTGATCGACGACGAGGCCGGTGCCGGCTCGACGATGTCGCACATCCTGCCGCGCATCATGCCGACCAACTCGCGCATTCGGTACGTCGGCGTCATCCACGAAAACGTCGTGCTCGACGGGGCCGATTTCCTCCCCGGGATCGTCAGCGACATCTTGGTGCGCCACAAGGGGTACACGCGCGAGATGCTCGACGCACGCGCCAAGCACGAACGCAATCAGCCCTTGCTCGAGCGTGCGATCCGCGAGAACGGGCAGGACTCGTTCTCCTGGTACAACTTCGGCGTCACGGCCGTCGCGGCGGGTGACACCGAGATCGGGATCGAGGCGCTCGAACGCGTCTTCGCGATGGAGACGACGACGCGCGCCTTCATCTGGACGGCGTACGTCATGTTGGCCACGGCGTACGCCGAAGGGCGCGGCGAGGTCGAACGCGGTATCGCGCTGCTCGACCGCGGTCTGGAGGAGTCGCCGGACCATCCGAACTTGCTGTTCACCCGCGGCTATCTGCTCGGGCTGGCCGAGCGGTTCGACGAGGCGCGCGCGTCCTACGAGCGATCGATGCACATGGGGCTGGGTGCGCGCGCCTACTTCATGGTCGACGACGAGATCGGGGTCTGGAAGGCCAAGCTCAACATCGCTTCGACCTACGCCAAGCAAGGGCGGGTCGACGAGGCGGTCACCTGGTACGAGCGCGCGCTCGCCGCCAAGCCGGACTCGCCGATGCTGCGCACCCTCGCCGCGCGCGCCTACGAACAGGCCAACCGCGTCTACGACGCCGAGCGCCTGTACCGCGAGGGTTTGGCGACCGATCGCGCCGCCGGCTTCGTGCACTATGCGAACTTCTTGATCCGGCGCCGGCGCTTCGAAGAAGCGTTCGACATGATCGAGCGCCGGCCCGACATCGTCGACGCCCGCGCGCGGGCCGGGCTGCTGCTGACGGCGGCGCAGGTCGTGCGCGACGAAGGGCTGGGCGATCCGCTGCCGTATGCCGAGCGCGCTTACCCGCTCTCGCCGGGCGACGGCCGAATCCTCGGGCTGCTCGACAGCCTCTACGCGCAGCGCGGCGACGAGGAACGGCGGACGCGCCTACGGACCGAGGAGCTGACCGCGCCGTTGGTCATGGTCGGCGATTTTGCTCGCCGCTCGCATCGGCTGCTCGAGGAACAACGTCCCGACGAAGCGCTCGCCACCGCCGAAGCCGCGCTGACCTTCGCGCCGCGGGATCCCGTCTTGCGCTACAACGCCGGCCTCGCGGCCGCGCGCTTGGGCCGCAACGACGACGCCCTCGCGCACATCGACGCCGTCCCGCTCAACGACGACCACGCCAGCGCGGCGCTCGCGCTGCGCGCCGAGATCGAGCGCCGCGCGCGCGACCTCGACGCCGCCGCGGCGACCGTACGGCGCATGCGCGAGCTCCCCGCCCCCGACGCGCCGACGCTGAAGTCCGCCGCGCTCGGTCTGGCGACCGCGTTCCTTGCGGCCGGACGGATCGCCGACGCGCAGGGGATCGCTGCGCTCGCGCTCGACTAGCCGGCGTGCGTTTCACCATCCTTGCCGCGCCGGGGAGCGATCCCGGCGAGGCCCGCGCTCGTGCTTCGGTGGTCGTCGACGTCGCGAATCCGGCCGAGCTCGCCGCTGCGGCGCGTGCGGCGAGCGATCCGTATCTGCTGGTGCTGGCGGCCGGGGCGCGGCCGCTTCCCGGGGCGTTCGGCGCGCTGCGTACGGCGCTCGAGAGCGGCGCGACCGTGGTCGGCGGCGCGACGCACACCGAAGCGTGGCGCCATTACGGCTGGATGCTCGCGCCCTCGCCCAACGGCCCGCTGCCGTTCGAGGCGATCCCGATCCTCGTCCCCCACGGTGAGGCCGGGGCGGAGACCCACCTGCGCGGACCGATCGACGTCCCGTCGCGGGGTATGCTGCTCGCCGAGCGGACGCTGCTGCTCGAACCGCTGCCGGTGGAGCCCTTGGCGGCGCTGGTCGAGCTCGGCGCGCGCGCTCGCGCGGCCGGCGGCCACGTCGTCTGCCTGCCGGCGTTTGCCTGCACGGCGCTCCCGGAGGACGGCGACGACCGCGGCCGGCTGAGCGCACTCCGCGCGCTGGCCGACGTCCGTCCCGAGCTGATCGGGCATGCCCGGCTGCCGATCGGCGTGCGCCGGCGGATCGTCGAACGCGAGGTGCGTTTCGACGGCGGCTTGCGCCGGCGCTTACGGATCCCGCTCCCGCCGCTGACGGTGCTGGTGCACGGTGCCGGTGCCGAGCGTGCCGCACGCCGCGCGCGCGAGCTGCCGGCCGCGGTTGCCGCGCGCGCGGTCGACGATCCGGGCGAGGCGCTGCGCGCCGAACTGCGCTTGCGCGGCGACCGCAACGTGCTGGTGACCGAGGCGGCCCACCTGCCGGAGCCGGACGCGCTGGCCGATCTGGCCGAACGGCTCGAGGACGCGCCGTTCGTCGCCGCCGTGGCGGCCAACACGGCCGGTCTGCGTGGCGAGTGCGTCCTGCTCTCGGCGGGACGCTTCCCGGCCCATCTCGAGGCCACCGGGGCGTCGCTGGAAGCGGCGCTGGGCTGCCTGCTGCGCGGCGCGGAGGAGGTCGGTCGGGCCGTCCGCGCGCCCGGCTACCGCGCCCCCGATCGCACGCCGCCGCCGCGCCGGACCGCGCGCGTCGTCTTCCTGGCCGCCTCGAGTCCGGAGATCCTGCGCACCTCGCTCGATGCCGCCGTGGCGACCTTGCGCACCGGCGACGAGATCGTCGCCGTCTGCGCCGCCGCCCACGAAACGGCGCGCCGCATCCTCGAGACCAACGCCTTGGTGCGCATCGAGCTCGACGCCGCGGACCCGCTGCTGGCCGACGGCGTGAACCGCGTGCTCGCCGACGGTCCGGGGTTGGTGTTCCTGATCGCCGACGACGTGTTGGTGACGACGGGGACGTTCGACCGTCTGCGCGCGGCGTTCACCCGAGTCCCTGCGCTCGGCGCAGCGCTGCCGGCCGTTCCGGCCGCCGCCGGCGGGGAGGGCGTGCACGCGGTCAGCTACGCCGATCTCCCCGAGATGCGCCTCTCGGCCGAGCGGCGCGAGCGCGAGTTTGCGCGCGACTGCACGCCGATCGATCTCGCGGTGACGCCGGCGATCGCGATCGCGCGGGAAGCGCTCGACGCCGTCGGCGGCATCGATCCGGCGTTCGGCCCGACGCAACGCGGGATCGCCGATCTCGTCGCGCGCATCCGGGCAGCCGGCTACACCGTGGTCCGCTGCGACGACACCTTGGTTCACCGCTTCGACGAGGCGGCTTCGCACAACCCGGCCGCCGCGGCCAACGCGCAACAGCCGTTGCTTGCCGCGCCCGATCGTGCGACGCTCGCCCACGGCTTCGATCCGGCGCGGCGCGTACCGTTCGTGCGGCCGGCGCCGGTGCCGGCGGCGACGATCTCGCAGGGGATCGTGGTGCCGGTCGGCGATGCGGGCGAGCTCGAGCGCGCGCTGCCCTTTCTCGCAGCGGCGGCGGCCGCGTTCAGCGTCGCCGACCCGGTCCGCGTCTACGTCGTGCTCGACGGCGACCTGCCGAACGCAGCGGCGGCGGCGCGCATCCGCACCGTGCTCGCGGCCGGCGGCCGGCCGCTGGCGGAGAGCGTCACCGTCCGGCTCGAGCGCAGCGCCGATCTGGCGGACTGGCGCGAGCGGCTCGATCCCGAGCTGCGATTCGTGGTCGCCGCCGGGCACCAGCGGACCGCGCTGGCCGGTCTCGACCCGCTGCCGGCGAGCGCGCTCGGCACGCTGTTACGGAACGAGCGATGAGAACCCACCGGGTCTTCGACGTGCTGGCGCCCTGGAACACCGGGACGCCCGTAGCCGACGCGGACCGGTTGGCGGTGGTGCGGATCGAACCCGTCCTGCGCCAGCGCCGCGGTGCACTGCTGCTCGATTTCTACTTGGCCGGCAGCGACGGCGACACGATCGTGCCCGGGGTGATCGTCGAACCGGCGCTGATCGTCGAGCGCGAGCGCGATCCGCTGATCTTTCCGGCCGGCTTCCGCGGCGGCGACGCCCTCGCGACGGCGCTCGCCGAGCGCATCCTGCCGCACCTGGAGCGGCTGCTGCTCGCCGGCGACCCGATCCACGAACACGCCGTCTCGTTCGCGCCGGCACCGCGCTTCGACGCCGCCCGCGCCGCCGGCGCCTTCGGCGCCGCGCCGTTGCGCGACGCGCTGGTTCGCCTCGCGCCGTATCGCTGGGCCCGCCGCCACGTCCGCGGCCGGACGCTGGTGATCGACGCACCCGACGCCGTCGGCGGTTGGGCGCTGTTGCGCGACGTGGCGAGCGGTGGGATCGCGCCGGGGCGCCTCGATCCCGACGCCGCGGCCTGGTACGGCCCGGCGCCGCTCGCGAGCGCGGACGCCGAGGTCGCGATCGTCGGCGCGCAGTCCGAGGTACCGGCCAGCGCCCAGACCGTCGTGCGGCTAGACGCCGACGGTGCCGTTGCCATCGAGGTCGTCGACCCGCTCCCGCTCGACGTCGGCTTCGTCTTCGACCGCGCCGAGGGAGCGGTCCGCCGTTCCTTCCGCGTCGAGCGCGCGCCGGAGCCCCACCGGCGCCCCGCGGCGCGGCGCTTCGTCGCCTCGCCGTTGGGTGGCTCGGCGGGCCGGATCGTCGTCGCGCTCGGGCGCACCGACGCCTGGACGCGCCCGTCGGCCGACACCGACGAGGCGGCCGCGCTCGTCGCGGCGTTGACGGCGGAAGGGTTCGACGTCGTCGCCGGGAGCGATCCGGCCGATCTGGTCGGCGCCGATCTGCTCCACATCTTCGGGACGCGCGATGGACGGCGCGTGCGCGCGCTGGTCGACGCCGCGCGCCGCGCCCGCATCCCCAGCGCGATTCACGCCTACGAAGAGGACTCGGCGAGCGGCGCCTGGTGGGGCGCGGTCGTCACCCGGTTGTGCTTCGAGTACGGTGCCGACGAGGCGTCGGTCGAGAGCTATCTCCAGATGCTGGCGCAGCGCGCCGTCACCCTCGAGGGCGCGCGGGCCGATCTCCCCTACGCTCCACCCGAGGCCGCGCTCGACGACGCCGCCGCCGCCTTGCGTGACGCATCGATCGTGTTCGTCAACGCCGACGAAGAGGCGGCGACGGTCCGGCGCAGGAGCGGTCGCCGGACGACGGTCGCCGTCATCCCACCGCTGGTGGACCTGCCCGAAGCCGCCGCGATTGGCTCACTGGTCGGGCCGGAGACGTTCGCCCTCGTCCATGCACCGATCGGCCCGATCGGGAACCAGTTGCTCGTGGCGCGCAGCGCGGCCGCGGCGGCGATCCCACTGGTCCTGGCCGGCCCGATCCTCGACGCCAGCTACCTCGAACGGGTCCGCGAGTTCGGTGGCCGCGAGTTGATCGTGCTGCCCGAGCCCTCACCTGCCCTGGCGGTCGGTTTGCGGGCGGCGGCCGCCGTCGTCGTCGATGCGGCCTGGCTTGGAGACGGCGCCGCCCGCCTGGCCGCCGCCGCCCTGGCGGGGGCCCAGCTGGCGCTGGCCGAACGCCGCCCCTTTCTCGTCCCCGGGGTCACGCCGCGCCGGTTCGACCCCGCCGACCTGAGCTCGTTGACCCGGGCGCTGGGGGAGGCCTGGGACGAGGGGCGCCGGCAAGCGCCGAGCCCGGCCGGCGAGGCGCTCGCGGCCCTCGAGCCGGCGGGGGTCGTCCGGGGCATCGTCCGCGGCTACGCCGAAGCAGCGAGCAGCCTCGCCTAAACCGGGTCGGCGCGGCGACCGATACCGCTAGTGGAGGATTCTGCACGAACATGGACGTTCTTTCGCTCGACGCGAGCAGCGCTGCCGCGAGCGCTGCCCAGGCGACGCCCCCGCCGTCTCAGCTCGCGCCGCCCGCCGATCCCGGCCCGGTCAACGGCGCGCCCGCTGTCCCGACGCCTACCGGCAGTGCGCCCGTCGGCATCGCCCCGACCGGCAGCGCGCCCACCGGCAGCGCGCCCACCGACGACGTGTTCCACGATCGGACACTCCACTCGGCGCTCTCGCAGCTCGTCGGCAACGGCGCGCAGGTGTCGGTCCAGTTCCGGGTCGTGCACGATCCCAACGAGATCGTCACCGTCTTCACCAACGCCCAGACCGGGCAAGTGATCACCCAGTTCCCGCCTGAGTCGATGGTGCTGATCGCCCAGTTCTTCAACAAGCTCGCCGGCGCCGTGCTGGATCAAAGCGCATAGGGCATGAGCGGAATCTCCTCGACCGGTTCGTCGACGTCTTCGGCCGATTCGACCGTCTACGGGACCGACGTCGCCCCGGTTACCTTTCCTGGTATCGCGTCGGGGATCAATTACAACGCGATCATCGATAAGTACACCAACCTGACGCTCGAGCAGGAGAAACCGCTCCAGACGCAAGTCACGAGCCTGAATGCGCAGCAAGCCGAGCTGATCAAGATCCAGAACCTGGTCACCGACTTCCAGGACACCTTTCAGGCGCTCAGCAACCCCGCGCTGTTCACCGCTACGACGCCGAGCTCGACCAACACCAGCGCGGTCGGCGCGACCTCGATCAGCGGGCAGGTCGCGACGCCCGGCGCGTACACGATCGACAGCGCGACGCTCGCGACCGCGACGCAGATCGCCGGCGATCCGGCGGCCGGCGGAACGGTCGACGCGACGACGCCCTTGGCCAGCGCCGGGACGTCGATCTCGCCGCAGAACGGGACTGCGGGTTCCGGCGGTAACGAAGGGCAGATCACGATCGACGGCGTCGAGGTCGACTACGACGTCAATTCTTCGACGCTCCAAGGCGTCGTGGCCGCGTTGAACACTGCGCTCCAGACGGTCGACCCGACCGGCTCGGTCACCTACAACGCGGCGACGCAGAAGGTCACGATCACCTCGAGCCAGCCGCTCACGCTGGGATCTTCCTCCGACAGCGGCAACCTGCTTTCGGTCCTCAAGCTCGACACCGCGCAGATCACCGACGTCGCCGGAACGTACTCGACCTCGAGCTCGGCGGCGATCGGCGGCATCAATCTGGGCGCCACGTTCGACACCGACCAGAACGCCGGTTTCGCGACGGCCGTCACCGGCGGAACGTTCAGCATCAACGGTGTCAAGTTCAGCGTCGACGCGAGCGGCCAGAACCTCAACGACATCATCAACGAGATCAACCAGTCGTCGGCCGGCGTGATCGCGACCTACGACCAGACGAGCAGCCAACTCGTCCTGACCGCAAAGGCCGACGGCCCCCAGGGGATCTCGCTCGGCGCGACCGGCGACAGCTCGAACTTCCTCCAGGCTGTTGGTCTGCTGGCAAATTACACGACGCCCAACCAATTCAGCGCCGGGACGCAGGAGACGGTCGGTAAGTCGGCCCAGGTCGTCTACACCGACGCCAGCGGCAACATCGACACCGTGTACTCGAACTCGAACACGGTGACCAACGTCGTCCCGGGCGTGCAGCTCTCGTTGCAGCAGGACGTCGGCGGCTCGAGCGGGATCGCGCCGGTGACGATCGACGTCGCGCAGAGCAGCACCGCCTTGCAGAGCGCGATCGGCACCTTCGTGGACGCCTACAACAAGGTGATCAGCGAGATCAACACGGCGACAGCCCCGCCGGTCGTCGGTTCTCAGTCCGACGACGCCACCGGCTCCACGGAAGGCACGCAGCTTACCAAGGGCGGCGTCCTGTTCAACAGCCAGGACATCGACGGCCTCAAAGATCAGCTCGTCAATTTCGTCTCGGGGCTGTTCGACACCGGCAGCGACGGCTACAACTCGCTCGCCTCGATCGGGCTCGAGCTCGACAGCTCGTTCAGCGTCGGCGTCGCGACCAGCGGCAGCTCCGACAGCGACGCCGCGACGAACAACTCCGATGCGACCAGCGTCGGGACGCAGCAGTACGACGGCACCTCCGGCAAGCTCGTGGCGCTCGATGCGACGACGCTCGAGACCGCGCTCGCCGCCGACCCGAACGCCGTCTCCTCGCTGTTCACGGGTGCGAACGGCGTGCTCGACCAGCTCGGCTCGTACCTCACCTCGGTGACCGGCCTGCCGACGCAGCTCAACAGCTCGGTGATCGGGACCGTTCCGCCGCAGTCGCTGTTCCAGACGGTGCAGGCTGAAAACCAGGACGTGATCCAGTCTCTGCAAGAGCAGATCACCAGCGTCACCAACCAAGCAAACATGCAGGCTAACCTGTTGCGCCGCGAGTTCGTCGACAGCGAAGTTCAAATCGCGCAGCTGCAGTCGATGCAGTCGTCGCTCTCCAGCTTGCTCGCCGGCACGTCGTCGACCTCGTAGCATGCCCATCGCCAACCCGAACCTGCGGTATCTCGAGGCGTCGATCAACTCGGCCAGCCCCGAAGAACTGATCGTCAAGATCTACGACGCGCTGCTGCTCTTCGCGCGGCAAGCGGTCGACGTGATGGAGGCGCGCCCGGGGGACATCGAGGGTCGGCACGGTCTGCTGCGGAAGGCGCAACGAGCCTGCGCGTTGTTGATGGGGTCGCTCCGGCTCGAACTCGAGAGCGACGTACCCCGCAACCTGTTCCGCCTCTACGAGTTTTGGCACCACCAGCTGGTCGCCGCGAACATGTCTGGCGACGCGCAGAAGGTGCGCGATCTGCTGCCGATGATAACCGAGCTGCGCGACACGTGGGTCGAGGCGATCAAGCGCTACCGCACGGAGAGCGTCCCCGCCCCGCAGCTCGATGCCCTCGTCGGCTGAGTTCGCGCGCCCGGCCGTGGTCCGGACGATCCTGGCGCTCGAGCGCTCGTGCCTGGACGCCGAATCCGCGCTGGTCGAACGGCGCTGGCGCGACGTCGACGTCGCCTTCGCGGCGCAGCGCCGGCTGACCGAAGAGCTCGCCGCGCTGTTCGTCGCGACGCCCGAGAGCGCGCCGCTCGCCGACGCCAAGGTCGCTCAGCGGCTGCGCGGCGTCTTGGCCTACCGCGAGGACCAGATGCGCCGCCTGCGCGCCTACCACCAGAACGTCGGCGAGCGCCTGCGCTCGATCGGGAAGGTCCGTCAGTTCGCCCGCGCGATCGGTAAGCGGCTCCCGATCTCCCACGTCCTCAACGCGAAGTACTGAACGGGTTCGGCGTAGCCGAACCCTGCTAACCACCGAAGAGCAGGGCGACGGAGAACGGTTCTTGTCGTTCGTCGGCGCGTGGGTGGTTCGCGTCGAACGGCAGCATTCGGGTCATGCCGTCGGCGTCGCGCACGATCATCCGCAGGTGATCGGTCGCGGCGTCGTCTTCCCAGCGCTCTGGAGCGGCCGCCTGCGCCTTGCGGTCATAGTGGCCGACGCGCACGCCCGGATGGAGGAGCACCCGCCAACCTTCGTTGCGCACGCGCTCGCAGTAGAGGTAGTCCTCGTCGCACTGCCGCACCGTGCGCGAGCGCTCGTCGACGAACAGGTGCGCGGAGAAGTACGGCGTGCTCAGCGCGCGCAGCGCCGCGACGCGCAGGGCGACGCAGCCGAAGCCGACGCCGTCGACGACGGCGGTCTGGTCGCTGCGGAAGGCCGGGATCGCGCCCTCGGTCGTGTCGGTCGAGTTCCATTGCGCGACGGCCATCGGCCGCGCGCTGTCGCGGCTGTAGTAGAGCGCGCCGACGACGGCGGCGCGCGCGTCCTGCTCGAGCGCAGCGAGCAGTTTCACCAGCGCGTCGGGTGGCGGGACGATGTCGTCGTCGATCATGACCAGCACGTCGCAGCCGGTCGCGACCGCCTGGCGGGCGATCATCTCGCGCTGGGCGGCGACGGCGTTCCCGCTCCAGATCACGCGGTCGGCGTCGACGTCGGGCGGGAGCGCGAGCAGGGGCAGCGCGTCGAGGAACGGCTGCGTCGGCTGACCGGAGGTCGGGACGCCGATGAGGAGCTTCACGGCGTGATCGCCGCGCGGAGCGCGTCGACGACCGCGCGACCGGCCGCGTGGAGCGGCGCATCGTCGGCGGTGAGCGGGTCGAAACGGCCGTCGACGGTCCGGCGAACCGTGACCCGCATGAGCCAGCTGCCGGCGGCACTCCGATAGGCCGCCAAGGCGTCTTCGAAACGGGGCGCCGGCGCCGCGATGCCGGTCAGCCGGCGGGGCGCGACCGCGAGCAGCACCTGGACGCCGCGCAGGAACGGATCGGCGAGGTTGCGCCCGAGCACCGCGAGCAACGCCTCACGGGCCTGCGTGCCCAACTCAACCACCAGGTACGGTCCTGCGCGGCCGCCGGGATCGGGTGCGAGGTCGGCGGCGGGGCGCAGCGCCGCGAGCGCGACGGCGGTCACGACCGGCGGGGTCGGCCGGCCCATCCGCGCCGCGACCACCGCCCGCGGCAGCGCGGTGGCGATGCTGCGCGCGAAGGCGCTCAAGCCGAGCGCCTCGCCGGCCGGACCATCGACCGCGGCGATCGAGGAGAGCAGCGCGAGGGCGGCCAGCCCGTGCGGGAGGGCGCCGGTGTAGATGCGCTCCAGTGCCCGGACCTCTTCGGGGTCGACGGCACGGAAGAGCACCGGGTCGGCCGCAGCGACGGGGGCGGGTTCGCTGGCCGCCCCCGGCAACTCCGGAACCGGCGGCGGCTCCGGCAACTCCAGGACCGGCTCCGGTTCGGGCAGCTCGAGGACCGCGGCGGGCTCGGGCAGGGCCGGGATCGGCGGCGGGGCGGGCAGCTCTAGCACGGCCGCCGGTTCGGGCAGCTCCAGGATCTGCTCCGGTTCGGGTCGTGGCAGGTCCGCCGGCGCCTCGGGCGCGGCCTCGACTGCGCTGCGGGCGTCGACGTGCGCCGGCCGCGGCGCGGCGGCGAGCTCGTCGAGGTCGACCCGTTCGTCGGCCTCGAGCTCGAAGAAGGGCTTCGGCGTGTCGTACGCCGCGTGGCCGGCGCGCCTGCGCAGGCGCAGTGCCGGCGTTGCAATCGCCGGGACGCCGTCGGCGTTCGCTGCGCCGATCAGGTCCAGCGGCTCGGTCCCGGGCAGGATGCGCAGCGCGAAGCGCAGCCGGACCGCACCGCCGGCGGGTATCGCACCGAGGCGTAGCCCGGCGCCGAGCAGCGCCTCGCCGTCGATTGTGCTTTCGTCGCGGGCGAACGAACCCGGAACGGGCTCGGCGTCGGGCGGGACCCCGATCCGCAAGGTGGCGTCGGGGACGTCTTGGTCGCCGTCGTCGTGGAGCGTCGCCACGACGGTGACCAGCGCGCCGGGGATCAGCTCGCGGTCCGGGCGCGCCTCGAGGGCCAGGCGCAGGGTGGCCGGCCGGGCCGCGCGCCGCACCGGCGGTTCGGCGGCAAGCGACTCGGCGCCGAAGCGCGGCGCCGCGGCGGAGGGTGGCGGGGAGGTGGCCGCCAGGCCGAGCTCTTCGCGCCGGCGGCGGTCGAGCAGCCGTGCGTCGGCGTCGCGCTCGAAGAGCGCGTCGACGTCGGCGTCGCGCCCGCTCATCGCGCGCGCAGCGACAGCCAGGGGAAGCGCCAGCGGGACGGTTCGGCAGAACCGTCGCCGGACGTCCCGCGGTCGCGTCCGCGCCCCAAGCCGCGCGCGCGGGCCGCCGCGTCGGCGTCGAGCAGGGTAGCCCGCGGTCGGCCCTGGGTCGCCGCATCGCGCAGCGTCGCATGCGCCAAGGTCAGGAGCCGGCGTGGCGTGCCGCCGGCGCTGGCGACGATCGAGTCGACCGCGTCCTCGTCGAAGAGAGCGGCCAGGTCGGCGGCGCCGGCGCGGGTCAGCCGATAGGCCAGCATGGCGCGCGACTCGCTGACGTCGAGCGCATCGAGCGCGATCCAGCCGTCAACGCGGTCGGCCAAGTTGCGGCGGCCCTCGAGTCGACCTCGCAGCTCGCTCTGGCCGAACAGCACCACGTTGAGCAGCTTGCGTTGCGGGACGTCGTAGTTCAGCAGCAGCCGCAGCACCTCGAAGATCTCGTCGCTGGCATTCTGGGCCTCGTCGATCAACAGGGCCAGCGTCAGGCCGTCCAGGACCGCGGCATCGTAGAGATAGTTCTTGAGCGCGTTCTTGAGCGCCGCGGGCGAGCGCGGCGGAAGGGCCAGCCCGAACGCCCGCGCGACGCCGAGCAAGAACTCGGTCTCGCTCGCGAACGACGGATCGAGGATCTTGGCCAGGCGCACCTCGTCACGGCCGAGCAGCTCACGCTCGACCTGCGCCATCAGGCTCGTCTTGCCGGTCCCGGGGTCGCCGACGACGACCTGGAGGCCGCGCGACTCTAACACACCGGCGACCAAGCGCGTGCGCGCGCGACCCAAGGCCGGCGTCGTCCGATAGAAGTGCGGGTCCGCGGTGTCGAGGAACGGATCGCGCTCCAACCCGAAATGCCGGAAGTACGGGATCATGCCGGGAGAAGGGGTTCGACGCCCCAGACGACCGAACATGCGCACCGCCGGCCCGGAGGGCGAATCGGCTCGGCGGCGTCCATAAGGGGGCCCGTGCCTTCGACCGATACCAACTCCGTGGAGCAAGCCGTTCTGAGCGCCGACCAGATGGCCCGCGCCCAGCGGTATCCGCTCGTCAGCATCCTGATCCCGACCTATAACTACGTCGCGTACGTCGAGCAAGCGGTCGCGAGCGCCGTCGCGCAGACCTACCCCAACGTCGAGGTGGTGGTCAACGACAACTGCTCGACCGACGGGGCCTGGGAGCTGCTGAGCGAGCGCTTCGGCGCCGAGCCGCGCGTGCGGCTCTCTCGTAACGCCACCAACCTCGGGATGAACGCGAACTTCGAGCGCGTGCTGGAGCTGGCGCGCGGCGAGTACGTGATGTGGCTCTCCTCCGACGACTTCCTCTTCCCGACGCACGTCGAGCAGTTGGCGGCGCGCTTCGCCAGCGATCCGAGCCTCGACGTCGTCTACGGCAACACCTACTTCGCCCGCGACGACGGGGTCGTGCACGCCGTCCGGGCCATGACCGGTCAGTTCCCGGTCGACTACGTCGACGCGCGCGACGAGCTGGTCGAAAACTTCACCACCGTCTGCCCCGTCTGCTTCCCGTGCATGCTGCTGCGCCGCAGCGTCCTGGCAGAGCCCGGGATCTGGCGCGATCCCGACGCCACCGAGATCGCCGGCGACTGGGAGATCGTGATGCGACTGGCGCTGGCCGGGAAGCGCTTCGCCTACATCGCGCGGCCCAGCATGGCGATCCGCATGCACGCCGGCCAGTCGTCCGGCGCCGAGTATCACGCCTCGGGCCAGAACCTGCTCGAGTTCGCCAGCTTCGTCGAACGCTATCTCGACCATCCGGAGTTCGTGCGCCGGATGCACGGGCGCGAGATCGGCGTCGCCGCGCTGCTGGCGGTGCTGCACCGTGACAGCATGGGGCGCAACGGCGGAATCTCGCCGCTCGACGAGGAGCAGCAGGCGCGGCTACGGACACTCCAGGAGCGGCTGCTGACCCGGGCGGTGACCTACGAGCCGGCGCGCGTGCGCGAGTCGCGGATCAGCGTCGTCATCGAGGCGGCCGCTCCGCCTCCGCTCGTGCTGCGGTCGATCGAGAGCCTGTCAGCGCAGCGCTGGGAGGGCTGGGAGCTGGTCGTGGTCGATCACGGACCGATCCCGCTCGAGTCGCTGCTGCGCGCGCTCCCGGTGTGGAAGCGCACCTCGTACGTCCGCATGGAGGGCGGACCGCTGCTGCCCGGTGCAGCGCGCAACTTCGGCCTGCGCATGATCCGGGGCGAGTACGTCGCGTTCCTCGAGCCGGGCAACCGCTTCAGCCCCGAGCACCTCGCGACCGCCGTCGAGACGATCGCTCGCGCGGGGACGCAGGCGTCGGCCGCCGCGGTTCGGTTGGTGCTCGAGTTCGCCAACACGCAAGGGATCGTCTCGGAGCGGCTCGGCGAGATCGCGCCGTTCGGTGGGGCGGACGAAGCGGACGTCGCGCTCCTGGCGGTCGCGCCGGCGATCCCGCTCGACGCGCTGGTCGTCTACCGCGGCGTGTTCGACCGCCTCGGCTACTTCAACGCCAACCTGCCGCTGCTGGACGACTGGGACTTCGCGCTGCGGCTGGCGCGCGGGACGCCGCTCGCGCTGACGCACGCGGTGACGCTCGACGCGAGCGCGCGGCTCGGACTGGCCGGGCAGCGTTTGAACGAACGGCTCGCGCAGGTCCTGCCCGCCCTCGACGCGATCTATGCCGCCTACAGCGTCGAGGCGGACGTCGCCGAGCAACGCCGGATGCACCGCGCCGACCTCGCCGCCGCGCTCGCCAGCGCCGGGGAGAAGACCGCGACCACTCGCGGCCTGGCCGAGTTCGCCGCCGCGTTGGCGGGACGCGCGCTGGCCTTTCCGGTCGCCGGCTGAGGGGCGCGCGCATGCCGCTGCCGCTGCTTGTCATCGAAGGTGAGATCTACTCCGAGCTCTCGCTCGCGCGCGCCAACCGCGAGCTGGCGATCGCGCTGCTGCGGCGCGGCGACGTCGAGGTCGCGCTCTCCGCGCCGCTGGTCGGCAGCTATCTGGGCCGGCCGACCGCGGCGATCGAACGGTTGCGCGCGCGAACGGGCATCGCGCTCGACCGCGCGCCCGACTTGACGCTGCACCATCGCTGGCCGCCGGACTTCACGCCGCCCGCGCACGGTCGCTACGCGCACATCCAACCGTTCGAGCTGGGCTCGTTGCCGCGCGCCTGGGCCGAGGGGCTCGCCCAGGCCGACGAGGTGTGGTGCTACGGCAGCTACGTGCGCGATCTGTACCTGCGCGCCGGCTTCGCGCCCGAGCGGCTCGTCACCGTCCCGTTGGGCATCGATCCTGAGGTCTTCCGTCCCGAAGGAAAGCTCGCGCAGTTGAGCACCCGCGCGTCGTTTCGTTTTCTCTACGTCGGCGGCACGATCTGGCGCAAGGGCGCCGATCTGGCGATCAACGCCTTCTTGAACGCCTTCGGGCCGGGCGACGACGTCTGCCTGATCGTCAAGGACGTC
This sequence comes from Vulcanimicrobiaceae bacterium, assembly GCA_050010375.1. GTDB lineage: Bacteria > Vulcanimicrobiota > Vulcanimicrobiia > Vulcanimicrobiales > Vulcanimicrobiaceae > Vulcanimicrobium. Next base: position 12,395 of record JBEKLD010000013.1, on the reverse strand, counting down.
GGCGGCGCCTCGGTCTATCGCAACCAGAGCATGCGTCCGTTGATCGAGCCGTTGGTCGGGCGGTCCGATCTGCCCGAGGTCGTCTACAGCGACGCGGTGTTCGACGACGTGACGCTGGCGGCGCTCTATCGGACCGCCGACGCGCTGCTGCTGCCGTACCGCGGTGAGGGCTTCGGGTTGACGGCGCTCGAGGCGATGGCCTGCGGGACGCCGGCGATCGTCACCGCCGGTGGAGCGACCGACGACTTCGTCGACGAGACGGTCGGCGTGCGGGTCGCCTCGCACCGGATCGCGCTGAACCTGCCGGACATGCCCGAGACGGTCGGGGAGCCCTGGGCGCTCGAAGTCGACGTCGCGCAGCTCGCGCAGATCCTGCGCGCGGTCGCGGGCCGGCGCGCGGCGCTGGGTGAGCTCGGCGCCGCGGCGGCGCGGCGCGCGCACGCCGAGTGGACCTGGGACCGCGGCGCGGCGGTCGCCGCCGCGCGGACGCGTTTGGCCGCGGGCGCGCTGACTTAGGCCGGGACGCGCGCCGCGAGCGGCCGCACGATACAGGCCACCGAGCGCCATACCGGGCCTTTGGCCGTCGCATCGGTGGCGCGCACCATTTGGAGGGCGCCGGACGCGACCGGCGCGCGGGCGCCGGCTTCGCAGTTGCGCGCCAGGACCGCGTTCGTCTGCAGCTGCTCGAAGGTGCTGTCGGGGAGCTCCGCCGCGAGCGCGCTCCACTCGAAGCTCTCGGCGACCGCGACGCCGCGCGATTCGAGCGCGTTGACCAGGACCTCGTCCCAGCCCAAGGCGACCTCGACCGCGGCGCTGACTCGCACGACGTAGTCCAACCGGCGCAGATCGCCGTCGACGCCGACGATCTCGTGTAAGGCGTGCGATCGCAGCTCGGCCAGGACGCGCGCCGGTTCGGGGACGTCGGGTTCGATGACCGCCGCGATCCGCAGCGGCCGGGGGAAGCGCGCGACCGGCGCGAGTGCGGCGACTTCGTCGAAGAGCGCGCGCAGCGCCTCGGCGTCGGTGCGGGCTCGGGCGACGGCGGCGCGCCGGGTCACGATGCCCTCGCGGTCGCGCTCGAGCAGATCGCTCAGCAGCAGCCGTGCGCGAACGAGGTCGTCGAGGGCGAGGACCGGCACGCCGCAGGCACGCACGAGCTCGTGCTCGGGCCAGTCCGGATCGGCGGCGAAGGCGATCGTCGCGGTCGCCAGCATCGGGATCGCGTGGCGCGAGGTCGGCGGATAGGGGAGCGCCAGGATGCGTGGATTCCAGCGTGGGATTCCGGCCAGCTTCATCGCCGCGTCGAGCTCGCCGTCGATGCGCTGCGGGGTGACGGGCGCCTCCGGCAAGCCGGCCAGCAGCAGCGTTATCGCCTCCTCCGGCTGCACCAGCCGAGCGAAGGCCGCCAGCGCGGCGATTCGGTTCGGCTCGGGAGCGACGTAGATCGTGCACGCGGCGATGTCGCTCGCGCGCGCATCCGGCGTCCACAATGTAACGTCGACCGGTAAGCGCACTTGATGGACGCGCTCGGGTGCGATGCCGCGCTCGCGCAGGCCCGTCGCGACCGCCGCGTCGTCGGTCCAGATCGCCGCGCGGGGGCCGACAACGCTCACGTCCTCGGGCATCCCGGTCAGCAAGACCGCACTCGCGTCCGGGCGATAGGCGTCGACGCACACGAGCGCCTCGCGCGGCTCGAGCGCGAGTCGCTCGGCGCGCCGAATGCGCCGGCCTTCGATCGGGTCGAGATCGGCGTCGTGCGCGCCGCTGACCTGGACGCGAGGCGTCGCGTCCGTGCGTGCGAGGGCATCGAAGAGAGCGCGGCCCGCGCGCCCGGCGCGGCTCGCGTCGCGCAGCGGTGCGATCAGCAGCGCGCGGCCGGCGGTGTGGATCGGGCCGCGCGGGCGCGCCTCCGCCAGTGCGCGCTCGGCGACGCGCGCCGTGACGCGGCGGTCGAAGGCGAGCTGCGCGCGCGCGAAGGCATGCGCCGTCCGGCGGCGTGTCTCGGCCGGGTCGTCGACGACGCGCCGCAGTGCTTCCGCCGTCGCTTCGACCGAGGGGTCCGCCCAACGCTGGCCCGCGTAGAACGGGACGCGGCCGGAGAGCCGGCGCGCGACCGGCACGAGTCGAGCCGGGATCGGGAAGCCGGTCGACTCATCGAGGAAGTCCGTACTTCCGCCGTAGCCCGTTCCGATCGCCGGCACCCCGCAGGCCATCGCCTCGAGCAGCGGGATGCAGAAGGCTTCGCCGCGCGAGGTCAGGATGAACGCGTCGACGCTGCGGAAGAGCGCGGCGTAGGCGTCGAGCGGCAACGACTCGGTCAGGATTTGGATCGGCGCGAGCGCGGCGGGATCGAGGCCCAGCGAGCGGATCTCGTCGAGCGGTCCGCCGCGTGCGCCGACCGAACTCGAGCCGGTGCGCAGGTAGAGCACGACGTCGTCGTCGGGTCCGAAGGCGCGCGCCCATGCGCGCAGCAGCACGTCGGGTCCCTTGCGCTCGTTCCAGTCGAAGACGGAGAGGAACGCCACCCGCCGGCGGTTCGGCAGGGTCAACTGCGGACCGTCGGGTGAGAACGTCGGCGCGTCGATCCCGATCGGGACCAGCCGCAGCAACTCCGCGGGGACGCCGGCTTGCGCGAACGTGCGTTGGTTGAAGCTGCTCGGGACCCAGACTTGGTCGTACTCTTGCAGCGCGCGTACCCAGCGCCCGGGGACGCCTTCGCACTCGAACATCGTCGCCGCGCAGACCGCGCCGGTCAACCGCGTCGCGGCGAACTCGCTGACCGAGGGGCTTCCCGAGGCGTCGCCGGCAGGGCGCAACAGCAGCGAGGGCAACGCCGGATCGGCGGCGAGTTCGCCGGCCCGCTCGATCAGCGCCAGTTCGGCGGACGGCAGCCCGGCTTGCGCGACCTCGGGCCACCACGCCGTCTTCGCGGCGACGGGGATCCCGCGGGCGGCGAGGCCGACCACCAGGTTCCGCCCGACGGCCGCGTAGCCGGTCGCTTCACGGAAGATCCCGTAGATCACGGCCTGGACCGGCCCAGCCGGCGGCACGCAGGGGTCGGCTCGCGGGAGCCACGTCCCGAGTGGTGCGCCGCTTGCCGTGCCGCCCGCCGCGCCACGCGGCACCAAGCTGACCGCCGTCCCGCGTGACGTTCCGTCTATGTCGAGGGCAGGATGGTGGGTGACGCGGCCGCTCGCCGCGGCGGCCAGCGCCGCCTCCCGCAGCGCGCGCACGTCGACGACCGCTTGCGGATCGACGACCGCTCGCACGGCGGGCTCCGGTCGCCCCGGCTCGTCGGCCAGCAGGCCCAGCGCGGCGAGCCGCGCGGCGGCCAGCGCGCTCACGCGCGGGGATGCCTCGACGAGCGTGAAGCGAAGGTCGAGGCGAGCGGCGTCCTCCATCCTTACGTGTATCGGCGCACTCTCCTCATGGGCCTCGGCGCGCGTGCCGATACCTCCAGCGAGATGAATGGGCGCATGCGGATCGCGGCGGTCTTCCCTGCTGCGCTCGAGCCTGCAGCGGGGTCGGCGGCCCGTCGGTTGGGAGCGCTGTGCGCCGGGCTGGCCACGGCGTTCGATCTGCAGGCCGTGACCTTGGTCGAACCCGGCGACCGGACCGGTGCGAGCAGCAATCCGTGGTCGGTTCCGGAGCGACGGATCCCGATGACGCCGGGGTATGCGGACGCTCGCCTGCGGACGGTTCAGCGCGACGGCGCGCCCGCGGACGCGCTCGCGTTGATCGAGGCGACCTGGCTGACGCCGCACTTCCAGCGAGCGGTCGACGAGGTCGTCGTGGGCGCCGACTACGTCATGACCGTGCCGTGGTTGGCCGCCGCGGTGCGGGCGTGCACGGCGGCGCCGATCGTGTTGGTCGCCGACCGGGTCGAATATTTGGCCCGCCGCGCCGCCTTCGGCGACGCCGGGCGCCCCGGCGTGCTCCACCGCATCGCCACGCTCGAAGGCGAAGCCTGCGCGCTGGCGCGCTGGGTCGTCGTCCCCGACGCCCGCGACGGCGCGCTGCTCGCGGCGCTGTACGAGGTCGATCCGCAGCGCGTCGTGGTCGTGCCGTCGGCGACGACGGCGGCTTTCCCCGACGCGGTGCAGCCGGTGTTCGGCGGCGAGCGGCGAGCGCTCAAGGCGTCCTCGACCCTCGCCGATCAGAGGATCGCCGTGCTCGTCGCCTCGGGTGACGGCGCGAACCTGGCGCTGGTTCGTGAAGCCGTGGCGCTCGCACGGGCGCTACCCGACGTCCTGCTGGTCGTGGTCGGCGGCGTCGCCGAGCGCGTGGCGGGGATCGCGGTCCCGCCGACGATGAAGTATCTCGGCCGGGTCGACGACGCGACCTACGACTTGATGCTCGGTTGCGCCGACGTCGCGCTCGCACCACGCAGCGAGGCCACCGGCGTCGATCTACGCATCTTGGATTATCTGCGCCGCGGCGTCCCGGTCGTCACGACCCGGGCCGGGGTGCTGGGGATCAACGCTCCGACCGGGTTGATCGCGACCTCGCTCGACGATCTGGGGCGTTGCGTGGGCGTCGTGCTGGGCGATCCGGTCGGCGCCGAGGCGCTCGCGCGTGAGGGCTACGCCGCCTTCGGGCGGGCGACCGATGGCGATGCGGGCGTGCGCGACTTGTGCGCACGGCTGGCCGGCGCGGTCGTCGCGGCGTGACCGCGGAGCTCACCATCGGCCTGCCCGTCTACAACGGCGAGGCGTATCTCGAGCGCGCGCTGGGTGCCTTGCTGGGTCAGACCTACGGCGACTTTCATCTGTTGGTCAGCGACAACGCATCGACCGATGCGACGCCGGCGATCCTCGAGCGCTACGCCCGCGCGGACCGGCGCATCGAGATCGTTCGGCAGCCCACAAACATCGGCGGAGCGCGCAACTTCGAGTTTCTGCTCGCGCGGGCGTCCTCGGAGTACTTCATGTGGGCCGCCCACGACGACCTGTTCGCCCCGACGGCGGTCGAGCGCTGTCTCGAGGTGTTGCGCGACGACCCGACGGCCGCCATCTGCTGCGCGGACGTCGCGCTCGTGCACGACGACGGCGAGCCGGTCCGGCTCGTCTCGAATCTCGATACGGCCGGACTCGATCGCGACGCGCGCATCAACGCGCTGCTGCGGCAGTTCAACTGGTACGCGATCTACGGCGTCGGCCGCCGGGAGCCGATGCTGGCGAGCTTTCCGATGACGCGGCGCTACGGCGGCGACGTCGTCTGGACCCTGGAGCTGCTCCTCCGGCACCGGATCCGCTCGATCCCCCAGGCGCTGTTCTTCTATCGCATCCCGCGCGGACGCGGCCACACGGCGGCGGAGCAACAGCTCGCCATCGACAGCGAGACCCCGGTCGTCGACCGTCCGTACACGACGATGGTCGCGGACATGATCGCGCGCACGAAGCGCTCCGCGCTCGCCGAGCCGGCGCTGCGGTCGGCGGTGGCGACGATCGTTCGCACCGTCGCCTTCGAGAACCCGATCCTGCGGGCAGTGATCCTGCAGGAGAACCCGGCCCAGCGGGACGAGGCGGACTCGCTGGCGATCCATGGGGCGCTGCGGGAGATCCTCGACGTGAACGTCGATACGTGGCCGGTATGAGCGCTCCGAACGTCTGTCGCGGCTGCGGCGCGCCGCTCGACGACGTCTTCCTCGACCTGGGCCTCTCGCCGCTGGCGAACGCCTATCCCGGGCCCGACGAGCTGGCGCTGCCCGAGACCTTCTATCCGCTCTGCGCCTACGTCTGCGCGCGCTGCTTCCTGGTGCAGCTCCCGGCGCACGCCGACCCGGAGACGATCTTCGGCGAGTACGCCTACTTCTCGTCGTACGCCGATACGTGGCTCGACCACGCGCGGACATTCGCGACGGCCGCGATCGCGGCGCGCAAGCTCGACCAGCGGTCGCTCGTCATCGAACTGGCCAGCAACGACGGATACCTCTTGCGCTGGTTCCGCGAGGCGGGGATTCCCGTGCTCGGAATCGAGCCGGCCCGCAACGTCGCCGAGGTCGCTCGCGAGGCGGGGATCGAGACGATCGCCGAGTTCTTCGGCACCGAGCTCGCCGGGCGCATCGTCGCCGACGGGCGGCGGGCCGACCTGCTGGTAGCGAACAACGTGCTGGCGCACGTCCCCGACCTGCACGATTTCGTCGGCGGCATCGCCCTGTTGCTGGCCCCGCACGGCGTCGCCTCGATCGAATTTCCGCACGTGATGCGCCTGCTCGAGCGAACGCAGTACGACACGATCTACCACGAGCACTTCTCGTACTTCTCGCTGCTCGCGTTGGAGCCGGTCTTCGCCGCCCACGACCTGCGCGTCGTCGAGGTCGAGGAGCTGCCGACGCACGGGGGTTCGCTGCGGATCGTCGTCGGCCGCGGAGCCGAACGCCCGAGCGTCGAGACGATCCGCCGGGCGGAGCGGGCGGCGAAGCTCGGCGAGATCGCGACCTATCGCCGTTTCAACGAGCGGGTGCGTGAGAACAAGAACGCCTTGCTGCGTTTCCTGCTCGCCGCGTCGGAACGGCGCGAGCGCGTCGTCGCCTACGGTGCGCCGGCCAAGGGCAACACGCTACTCAACTTCGCCGGCGTGCGCGCCGATCTGATCGAATACACGGTCGATCGCAGTCGCTACAAGCAAGGGCGCTATCTGCCGGGCTCGCGGATTCCGATCGCCTCTCCCGAGCGGCTGCTCGCCGACGAAGCACCGGACTACCTGCTCGTCTTGCCGTGGAACTTGCTCGACGAGATCCGGCAGCAGATGCACGAGGTGAGCCGGCGCGGCACCCGCTTCGTCGTCGCGATCCCGGAGTTGGCGGTGCTCTCGTGAAGCTCGTCCCGCTCGCCCTCGACGGAGTCTACGCGGTGGAGTTCGAGCCGGTGCGCGACGGGCGCGGGTGGTTCGCGCGCCTGTGGGACGCCGAGCTGTTCGAAGCGGCGGGTCTGGCTTCGCGTTTCGTGCAGCAGAGCGCGGCCTGGAACGCGAAGGCCGGCACGGTGCGTGGCTTACACTTCGCCTTGCCGCCCGCCAGCGAGGCGAAGATCGTCCGCTGTGTGCGGGGCGCCGCGTTCGACGTCGTCGTCGACGTGCGCACCGGCTCCCCGACCTTCGGCCGGCACCTCGGCCTGCGGCTCGACGACGAGGCGCGAAGCGCGGTCTACGTCCCCGCCGGCTGTGCCCACGGGTACCAGACGCTGGCGGACCAGACCGAGCTGATCTACGACATCTCCGAGCCCTACCGGCCGACGGCCGACGGCGGGATCGCGCACGACGACCCTGCGCTCGGCATCGCGTGGCCGCTGGCGGTGAGCGCGATCTCTGCGCGCGACGCCGCGCTGCCGACGCTGGCGCGCTTCCTCGATGCCGCCTCGACGCAGGCCCGCTCGTGAGCGACGAGCGCGATCCGCACGATCCGCGCGACCCGCGGCTCATCCGCGAGCTGGGGACGGCGCTGCGCGGCGACTTCGAGCGCCTCATCGAGCTGAGCCTGCCGTACCGGTACACCTACAATTTTCGCTGGCTGGGCCGGCCCGTGATCCAGTTCCCGCAAGACCTCGTCGCGCTGCAAGAGGTCGTCTGGGACACCAAGCCTGAGGTCGTCATCGAGACGGGCGTCGCGCACGGGGGCTCGCTCGTCTTCTACGCCTCGCTGCTGGAGCTGCTCGGCGGCGACCGCACCGTGATCGGCATCGACATCGAGATTCGGCCGCACAACCGGGTCGCCATCGAAGAGCATCCGCTGGCGCACCGGATCACCCTGGTCGAGGGGTCGTCGGTCGAACGATCGACCGTCGACCGGGTCGCCGCGCTGGTCCGCGGCCGGCGCACGATGGTCGTCCTCGACTCGAACCACACCGGCGAGCACGTGGCGCGCGAGCTCGAGCTGTACGCGCCGCTGGTCTCGCCGGGATGTTATCTGGTCGTGCTCGACACGATCGTCGAGCGTCTGCCGAAGTCGCTGTATCCCGATCGGCCGTGGGGTCCGGGGAACAACCCGATGACGGCGCTGGACGCGTTCCTGGCGGCGAACGGCGCCTTCGAGATCGATCAGGAGTACGACGACAAGCTGCTCTTCACGGTAGCGCCGCGTGGCTACCTGCGGCGCGTCCGGTGAAGGCCGTCATCCTGGCCGGCGGCCTGGGCACGCGGCTGAGCGAAGAGACCGGCTTGCGGCCCAAGCCGATGGTCGAGATCGGCGGCAAGCCGATCCTCTGGCACGTCATGAAGATCTACGCCGCGGCGGGCGTGACCGAGTTCATCGTCTGCGTCGGCTACCGCGGCTACCTGATCAAGGAATATTTCGCGAACTACTTCTTGCACCAGTCTGACATCACGGTCGACATGGGCCGCCGCAGCGTCGAATACCATGCGACCTCCGCCGAACCGTGGCGGGTGACCGTCGTCGACACCGGCGAGAACAGCAACACCGCAGGTCGGCTCAAGCGGGTCGCGCAGTATCTCGAGGGGGAAGAGACGTTCTACTTCACCTACGGCGACGGCGTGGCCAACGTCGACGTTCGAGCAGTGCACGCGCGGCATCGCGAGACGGGGGCCGACGTCACCGTGACCGCCGTGCGTCCGCCGGGCCGTTTCGGCGAGCTGCGGCTGGACGAGCAGCGTCTGGTCAGCTTCGAGGAGAAGCCGACCGACGGCGCGTGGATCAACGGCGGGTTCTTCGTGGCCTCGCCGCGGGTCTTAAGCGAGATCGCCGGCGACGCCTCGAGCTGGGAGTACGAAGTCTTGCCGGCGCTGGCGCAAGCCGGCCGGGTGACGGCCTACCTCCACCGGGGCTTCTGGCAGCCGATGGATACGCTGCGCGACAAGATGACGTTGGAGGACCTTTGGCAAGCGGGACGTGCACCCTGGAAAGTTTGGCCCTGATGGTTCGGCCGTGAAGCAGCAAGAGACGATCCCCGCCAGCCGGCACCGCTCGAAGGTCGATCGTATCCCGGTGTTCGTACCGCGGACCGGGATCGACACGGTCAAGCATCTGGTCGACGCGCTCGACGTCGGCTGGCTCGGCATGGGCGCGACGACGATGGAGTTCGAAGCGCGGATCGCGTCGTTCCTCGGCCTACCCGAGAACCGCCGCGTTGTCGCGACGAACACCGGGACGTCGGCGATCCACCTCGCGCTGCTGGCGGCCGGGATCGGCGAAGGCGACGAGGTTATCACGACCTCCTTCAACTACGTCGCCGACCATCAGGCCGTTCGCGCGACCGGGGCTGAGGTCCTCATGTGCGACATCCGCGAAGCGGACTTGGGCCTCGACGTCGAGCGGGCGGCCGCGTTGATCACGCCGCGCACGAAGGCGATCCTGCCGTTGCACTTCAGCGGCGTCCCGTGCGATCTCGAGGGCGTCTACGAGCTCGCGCGCCGCCACGGCCTGCGCGTCGTCGAGGACGCGTGTCACGCGTTCGGCTCGACCGTCGGCGATCGGACGATCGGATCGTTCGGCGACATCGCCACCTTCAGCTTCGATCCGGTCAAGATCTGCACGTCGATCGACGGTGGAGCGATCGTCTTCGAGGGTGACGAGATGCTCCAGCGCCTGCACCGCTTGCGGTTGCTCGGGGTCGACAAGGACACGACGGAGCGTTATCGCAACCGGCGGGCCTGGGATTACGACGTCGTGAGCGAGGGCTACCGCTACCACCTGACCAACATCATGGCGGCGGTCGGGATCTCACAAGTGAAGCGGGCGCCGGATTTCATCGCGAGCCGCCGCGAGATCTGCGAGCGTTACAGTGCCGCCTTCGAGCAGTTCGACTGCTATCGTGTCCTGCGGCGAGACTACAGCGACGTCTCGCCCTTCATCTATAGCCTGCGCGTGCTCGACGGCCGGCGCCAGGCCTTCATCGAGCATCTCGATGCGCGCAACATCGACTGCGGGATCCATTTCATCCCCGTGCATCGGCACGCGTGGTTCGAGGACGCCGTGCGGGGCCCGATGACGGTGACCGAGCGCGTCTGCGCCGAGGTCGTGACGCTGCCGCTCCACTCGGAGATGCAGGAGGCGCACATCGTGCGGCTGATCGAGGCGGTCACCTCGTTTGCCGGCGGCTGAGGCGATGGCGCTTCCGCAGCCGGCGTTCTGGCAGGGCCGGCGTGTCTTTCTGACCGGGCATACCGGGTTCAAGGGCGGTTGGTTGGCGCTGTGGCTGGAGCGCCTGGGCGCGGCGGTCGAAGGATATGCGCTCGCACCGGAGTCGAGTCCATCGACGTTCGAGGAGTTGGGTGTGGCCAGGCATCTCGGGCGTTCGCGGATCGCGGACGTGCGCGACCGCGACGAGCTGCTGCGCGCCGTCGCGGCGGCTCGCCCGGAGGTCGTGTTCCATCTCGCCGCGCAGCCGCTCGTGCTGCGCGGCTATCAACAGCCGGTCGAGACGTTCGCGACCAACGTGATGGGGACGGTGCACCTGCTCGAGGCCGTTCGCCAGGTCGGCTCGGCGAAGGCGGTCGTGGTCGTCACGACGGACAAAGTCTATGCGGAGAACGACGACGACGCTCCGTTTCGGGAAGGCGACCGGCTCGGCGGGGTCGAGCCCTACGGTGGGAGCAAGGCGGCTGCGGAGATCGTCGTCGAGACGTATCGTGCGGCGTACTTCGCCGCGGCCGGCGTCGCCCTCGCCTCGGCCCGGGCTGGAAACGTGATCGGCGGCGGCGATGAATCGGAGGCGCGGCTGGTGCCGGACGTCGTTCGCGCCTTGCGCGCCGGTCAGACGCTGACGCTGCGCAACCCGTCGGCGACCCGACCGTGGCAGCACGTGCTCGATCCCCTGGCGGGCTATCTCGTCCTGGCGGAACATCTGTTCGGCGCCGGTGCAGAGCGGTACGCGCGCGCGTGGAACTTCGGACCCGGGTCGGCTTGCGTCGCGACGGTCGAAGACGTCGTCGCTCGCGTGCAGGGCGCGTGGGGCCAGCGGGTGCCGAGCGTGCGCAGCGACGGCCCGCGCGAGGCGTCGCGCTTGGCACTCGACGCGAGTGCGGCGACGGCGGAACTCGGTTGGATCCCGCGGCTGGGTTTGGACGAGGCCATCGACTGGACCGTCGCCTGGTATCGCCGGGTCCACGACGGGGAGTCCGGCGAACGGCTCGCGCTCGATCAGCTCGAGCGATACACGGCGAGCGCGACTGCGGCGCGCTGACGGGCTAGGCGCGCCGGCGCAGGACGCGGGCCGGCACGCCGGCGACGGTCGCGCCGGGCGGCACGTCGCGGTGGACGACGGCGCCGGCGCCGACGACCGCGTCGGCGCCGATACGAACCCGCGGCAGCACGACGGCACCCGTGCCGAGGAAGGCCCGCGCACCCACCACGATCTCACCGGCCAGGACGGCGCCCGGACCAACGTGCACGCCTTCCTCGAGGACACAGTCGTGATCGACCGACGCCGACGTGTTCACCAGGCACGCCGGACCGATGCTGACGAACGCCGCGACGGCGGTGCGCGCCAGGATCTGCGAACCCTCGCCGACCGACGCGTTCGTCGCGATCCAGGCCTGCGGATGGACGAGCGTCGGAACGGTGAGACCGGCCGCCCGAAACAGCTCGTGGATCGACACTCGGTCGGCGCCGCGCTTGCCGCCGATCGCCGCGATCCCCCAATGCGGCTCGGCCGGGCGCTGCGCGTTCCAGGTCTCAAAGCCCGCCTGGCCATGGTGCAACGGCACGCCCGGAATCGCGCTGGTCGCCGCCGGATCGTTGTCGAACAGCGCGACGACACGAAACCCGAGCGCCGGCAGAAACTCCGCCAGGACGCGGGCTTGCCCGGTCGATCCCCAGAGCACGATCGGTTTCACCTGTACCGAGGCCACGTTGTCGCGGGTTCGGCGACGAGTTGACGATTTCTTCGTCATCGTAAAGTTTCGCGGCCGCGACTTTCCGCTCAGCGGGGATTCAGCATAATCGCGGGATTCTGGTGAGAAATCGATGCCGATCGAACACCGCCGCCGCTTCATCTTCGTGCACATCCCTAAGACAGCGGGGATCTCGGTCATGCTCGCCCTGCAGCGCATGCGGGTAAAGCTCGAGCTCAATCGCCGTAACGTCTTCCCACGCCTGCTCGAGCATCCGCACCGCGTGGCGATCCTGCGGCGCCTGCGCGACTACTCGGCGCTGGCGACGATGACGAACTACGTCGAGCGGCACCTGCCAGCCGTGATCTTGCGCGAGTTCGTCGCCGACGACGTTTGGCGTTCGTACTTCAAGTTCGCCTTCGTCCGCAATCCCTGGGACCTGTGCGTCTCGACCTATCACTACGTGAGGCGGACGTTCGAGACGTCGCCTGCGGCCGTGGCGGCGGATCCCGATTTCGCCTACGTGATCGCGCGGTCTGACTTCGCAGGCTACCTGCGTGCGCTGCCGCTGTTCGCGCGGCACGGTGACATGTCGTCGTACCTGGTCG
>JBEKLD010000012.1:0-37786 GCA_050010375.1 Vulcanimicrobiaceae bacterium | reverse complement strand
CACATCGCCGGGCTGGCCGATCTGGCGCGCCCCGGCACCAAGGTCGTGTTGGCGGCGCCGACGGTCCCGGTCGGTGGCTACGCGCGAGCCGCCTTCGCGCATGCCGCCGGCACGCCGGGATTCCCGGCCGACTTCGCCGCCGCCGTCGAGCGTAACGTCGTCTCCAACGAGCTCGACGTGAAGTTTGTCGCGACGAAGATCGGCCTGGGCGAGGGGGATGCGGGCGTCGTCTACTTCACCGACGTGACGCCGGAGCTGGCCGCCCAGGTGACGATGTTGCCGTTACCACCGGGCGTCTCGCCGGACGCCGTCTACCCGATCGCGGTGCTGACGACGGCCCCGAACCCCAGCGGCGCGCAGGCCTTCGTCGACTTCATCCTCTCCCCGGCCGGCCAGCGCTTTCTGCACGCGCGCGGCTTCCTGGCACCCTGAGGCGCAGATGGCACGGTTGACGTTGCGGGTCGTGTTCGGCGAAGCCGCGGCGCTGGGCCCCGGCAAGGTCGCGCTGCTCGAGGCGATCGCGGAGTCGGGCTCGATCTCGGCCGCCGGCCGGGCGCTGAAGATGTCGTATCGGCGGGCCTGGACGCTGGTCGAGGAGCTCAACGGTCTCTTCCGCACGCCGCTGGTCCGCGCCCGGCCCGGCGGCGCGCAGGGCGGAGGGGCGCAGGTGACCGCCCTGGGTCGGCTGGTCGTGCGCGAGTACCGCGCCCTCGAGGAGCTGGTCTACGAGCGCGGACAGCCGCACGTCGCCGCCTTGGAGGGCGCGGTGCGGCGCGGGCGCCGGGCCCGCGCTATATCTCGCTGAACATAACGAAGGTCGGGCCGGCGGGCGCAGCGAAGCCACCAGACAACCGCCCTCGCACGCCCTCCCTGAGCGTCGAGGGCGGTGCCATGTCGCCGGTGTTTCGAGCGCGCCCTTAACCGAGCTTGCCGGCGTATTGTTCGAGCAGGCTCCAGGCCTGATCGCCGAACTCGCCGTGCCAGTGCTTGTAGAAGTCGCCCAACTTGGCGCGCATCCCGTCGCGATCGACTTGGTTGATCAGCATCCCCTGCGAGGTCAGCTTACCGGCCAGCGTGTCGTTGTACTTCACGACCGCGGCGCGCTGGCGCTGGGCCGTGAGGCGCGCGTTCTTGGCGACGATCGCCTGCAGGTCCGGCGGGAGTCCCTTCCAGACGTCACCGTTGGCCATCAGCCAATAGCCGCTCCACATGTGGCTGGTCATGCTCAGGTACTTCTGAACCTCGTAGAAGCGCGCGAACTCGATGTTGAGTAGCGGGTTCTCCTGGCCGTCGACGACGTGCGTTTGCAGCGCGGTGTAGAGCTCGCTGAAGTTGAGCGGTGTCGGCGCCGCACCCAGCGCGGTAAACAGGTCGAGGTAGAGCCGACCGTTGGGTGTGCGAATCTTGAAACCGGTCAGGTCGGACGCGCTGTGGATCGGCCTCGTCGAGGAGGTCACGTTGCGCATCCCATTCTCCCAGATCAGGTCGAACGCGAAGAGACCTTTCTGCGCGATCTGGTCGCGAACGTAGGCGCCGAGCTTGCCGTCGAAAGCGGCGAAAGCTTGGGTCGAGTCCTTGAAGGCGAAGCCGATCCCCGCGATCCCGGCGACCGGTACGACCGCTTGCAGGATGCCGCCGTCGAGCGTCATGAACTGCAGCGCGCCCGAACGGAGCTGCTGCATCATCGCAGTGTCGCCGCCGAGCTGGTTGTTGGGGAACGTCTGCACGTCGAGCCGGCCGTTCGTCTCGCTGCGAACCGTGTCCCAGAGGTCCTTCATCGCGACGCTCAAGGGATGGTCGACCGGTTGGTTTGTCCCGGCCTTGTAGCTGAAGTCGGCGGCCCGCGCGGGGGCGCGCACGATGCCGATCGAGGCGAACGCCGCCGCCGACGAGGTGAGAAAGATGCGGCGGGTGGACGTGATCGGCATGGGGCCTCCCTGCGGACTGAGGTATTTTGGTGTACCAGGAGTAGCGCCCCGTCGAGGAAATCTCCTCCGCCATGCAGAGCGCTCGCCCACCGCTCGATGGCCTGCGGGTCGTCGAGCTCGGCAACTTCATGGCTGTCCCGTTTTGCGGGATGCAACTCGCCGATCTCGGCGCCGACGTCGTCAAGGTCGAGAACCCGCGCGGCGGCGACCTCACCCGGCAGACCGGACCGTTCCTCGACGGCGAGAGCTCGAACTTCGTGCGGCTCAACCGCAACAAGCGCAGCCTCGCACTCGATCTGAAGTCGCCCGATGGAAAGGCGGTCTTCCGGCGGCTGGTCGAGCGCGCCGACGTCCTGATCGAGAACCTGCGACCAGGGTCGATGGGCGACCTCGGGCTCGACTACGCCGCGCTGCGCGCGTCGACGCCGGGCTTGATCTACTGCTCGGTCTCGGGTTTCGGCGCCGACGGCCCGTATGCCGACCGACCGGGGCTCGACATCATCGCGCAGGGAATGTCCGGCTTGATGAGCATCACCGGTGAAGCCGGCGGCGCGCCGGCCAAAGTCGGCGTGCCGATCGCCGACCTGACCTGTGCTTTGTACGCGACGATCGCGGTGCTCGCCGCGCTGCGCGCGCGCGAGCGGGACGGTCAAGGACAACTGATCGACGTCTCGCTGCTCGAGTCGGCGGTCTCGCTGGGGATTTGGGAAGCCGGCCGCTGGTTCGCGACCGGCGAAGTCCCGCACGCGACCGGCTCGGCGCACCAGTCGATCGCGCCCTATCAGGCGGTGCGTGCCGCCGACGGCTGGTTCACCTTCGGTGCGAACACGCAAGACCATTGGCTGCGTGCCTGCGGTGCGCTCGGGCTGACCGAGCTGACCGACGACGAACGCTATGCGACCAACGAACTTCGGCTCGCGAACCGGATCGAGCTGATCGCGCGGATCGAAGCGACGACCCGCACGCAGCCGGCCGAGCGGTGGATCGAAGCGCTGACGGCCGTCGGCGTCCCGTGCGGCCCGATTTGGAACTTCGACCGCGTCTTCACCGATCCGCATCTCGCTGCGCGCGGCTTCTTCTCCGATGCGCCGCACCCGACGCTCGGCTCCGTCCGGCAGCTCGGCTCCCCGCTGCGGCTGCGTGCGACGCCGCCGCGCATCGAACGTGCCGGCCCGCTGCTCGGCGGTGAATCGTTCGCGGTGCTGCATGAGATCGGCCTCGACGCCGACGAAGTCGGGAACCTGGCGCGCGCCGGCGTGACGGTGCAAGCGTGATCCGGGTCGAGCGCGACGAGGCGGGGATCGCGACCGTCGTCATCGACAACCCGGCGGCTCGCAACGCGATGACCTTCGCGATGTGGGACGCGCTGCGCGACGAGGCGCGCGCGCTCGACGCCGACCCGCAGGTGCGCGTCGTCATCGTCACCGGGGCCGGTGACGTCGCGTTCGTCAGCGGCACCGCGATCGGCGAGTTCCGCGGCTTCACGGCCGATGACGGCATCGCCTACGAGCGCCGGATGGATGCGGTGATGCGGGCGCTGGAGGCGATTCGCGTGCCGACGATCGCGGCGATCGCGGGCGCCTGCACCGGCGGTGGCGTCGCGATCGCGTCGACCTGCGACCTGCGCTTCGGCGCAGCCGGATCGCGGATCGGCTTGCCGATCGCGCGCACGCTCGGCAACTGCATCTCGATCGCCAATTTGGCACGCGTGGCCGAGTTGATCGGCTCCGATGCCGCCAAGGCGCTGCTGCTGACGGGCCGGCTGCTCACCGCCGAGGAGGCGCTCCACGCCGGCTTCCTGACGGCCGTCGTCGCCTCGGCCGACGCCGTGCGCGCGCACGCGCAAGCCGCGGCCTGTGCGATGCTGGCGCTCGCGCCCGGTACGCTGCGCGCTTCCAAGGAGGGCTTTCGGCGGTTGCGCGCCGCGCGCGTCATCCCGCCCGGCGACGACTTGATCCGCGCCTGCTACGGCAGCGCCGACTTCCGCGAGGGCGTCGAAGCGTTCCTCGCCAAACGCGCGCCGCGCTGGACCGGCAGCTAGCCTCTCAGGCGCGCTCGGGATCGTCGGCCCACGTCCGAAAGAACACGACCGCGAAGACCACGACCAGCGCGACGACCAGCGCCACGCTCAGCGTGAGGTCGCTGAACCACGACTGCCACCCGAACAACTGCGCGCCCTCGTACGCCGCGACCACGACCGCCAGCGCCGTCACCGTGCCGATCCAGAGGCGCATCACACCGGGGACCTGCGCCCCACGGTACGAGACCAGCCGGTGCACGAGCAGCGAGTCGAGCGTGTCGGTCGCGATCATCCCGCCCGAGAAGGTCGCGCCGATGAGGATCGCGCCGAGCAGACCAGCGTCTGCGCCGAAGACGACCGCGTAGGCCGCCAGCTGGCTCGAGGTCTCGAAGCCGAAGCCGAACAACAGGCCGATCGGGATCGCCGCGAGGGCGTTGGTGCTCTCGCGCCAGCGGCGCGGCAGCAGCCGCGCGCGAAAGCCGGCCGGCTGGGTCGCACCGGCGGAGAGCGTGCGCAGGTTCAACCCGGCGATCGCGAGCAGCACGACGATCGAGACCCAGGTGCCGATCGTCTCGATCAGCGCGCCGTGGGCCGCGAAGCGCGCGCCGAGCAGGCCGACCAGCGCCGAGATGACGAGCACCATCACGCTGTGACCGCCGGCGAAGAACGTCCCGACGAAGCGGCTCAGACGCGGCGTGCGCACGTAGGCGTTGCGGGTGACGTTGTCGATCGCCGCCAGATGGTCGGGATCGGCGCCGTGGCGCAGCCCGAGCGCGAAGACAGTGAAGGCCGCCGGCCCGATCATCCTTCCACCTGCGCGGGACGCTCGGTGTCGAGCAGGATCGTGACCGGCCCGTCGTTGACCAGCGCGACCGCCATGTCGGCGCCGAAGCGACCCGTCTGCACCGGCAGACCGGTCGCGCGCAGTCCGTCCGCGACCCGCAGGTACAGGCGTTCGGCCAGCTCGCCGCGCGCGGCGGCGACGAACGACGGGCGGCGTCCCTTGCGGGTGTCGGCGAGCAGGGTGAACTGCGAGACGAGCAGGACGGCGCCGCCGATATCGGGCAGCGCGAGGTTCATCGCGCCCTGCGCGTCGTCGAAGATACGCAGCGTGGCGATCTTCTGCGCCACCGCGTCGGCGGCGCGCTCGTCGTCGCCGACCGCGACCCCGACCAGCGCCAACACGCCGCGCTCGATCGCGCCGACGACCTCGCCCGCGACGGTGACCGAGGCCTGGGTCACGCGCTGCACGACCGCCTTCACGCGCCCCCGCGCAGCGCGTCGGTGAACAGCGCCGCCAGGTCCTCGCGGCCGACCGGGCGCGGCGCGTTCGCCAACAGCCGCTGCTGCGCGAACGTCCCTTCGACCAGCGCGGCGACGTCGCGCTCGCCGTAGCCGAGCGCCCGCAGATCGGACGGCATCGCCGTCGCGCGCATCAGCCGCTCCAACGCGGCCGCCAGCGCGTCGCCGACTTCGTCGTCGGGACCGGGCGCCTCACCACCGAGCAGCGTCGTGATCTGCCGGTGTTTGTCGGGCGCCGCCGGCGCGGTGAAGCGCGCGACGGCCGGCGCGCTGAGGATGACCGACATCCCGTGCGGGACCATCGCGTGATCGGCATCGTAGCCGGAGGGTCGGAAGTCGTGCACGAGTCCGGCGACCGCGTAGGCCATGCCGTGCGGGACGTGGACGCCGGAGTTCCCGAAGCCGATCCCGGCCAAGGTCGCGGCGTACATCACCGCCTCGCGCGCCGCGTCGTCGCCTGCGTCGGCGACCGCTCGAACGAGGTACGCGCCGAGCAACCGCAGCGCTTCGACGCAGGCCAAATCGCTATACGGGTTCGCACCCTGTGCGAGCGGGCGCGCCAGCGGCGTCGCGGGCCGCAGCCGCTGGCGGTACGGCTTCGCGGTGAACGACTCGAGAGCGTGCGCGAGGACGTCGAACCCGCTGCAGGCGACGACGGCCGAGGGCAACGTGCGCGTCGCGTCGGGGTCGACCACACCTAGCGTCGGGCGCAGCCGGCGCGACGAGATCCCCGTCTTGATGTCGTGCGCTTCGAAATCGAAGATCGCGATCCCAGTGCATTCGCTGCCCGTCCCGGAGGTCGTCGGGCAGGCGATGTGCGGCGCGAGCGGACCCGGGACCGGCGCGGCCTCACCGTACGGCGCGCTCACGTAGCGCTCGAACGGCGCTGGATAGGTCGCGTAGAGGTTCGCCGCCTTGGCAGTATCGATCGTCGAACCGCCGCCGACCGAGACGTACCCGTCGAGCCGCGCGTCGCGCGCGAAGTTCGCCGCCGCGCGGAACGAGCCGTCCGTCGGCTCGATCCGCACCTCGTCGAAGACGGCGACGTCGACGCCCGCGGCGCGCAACGCGGCCAGCGCCCGCGCGGTCAGCTCGAGCGCGCCGACACGCGGGTCGGTGAACAGCCCGACGCGTCGTAGGCCGAGCGCGGCGGCCTCGGCGCCGATCTCGTCGATCGCGCCACGCCCGAACTTGACCCGCGGGGCTTCGATCTCGAGCACCGTCTCGTGCAACTCTTCGTCCTCCAGTCGGACCGGTCTCCCTCGTCGAGGAACCGTGCCACGCCGCTGGGAAGTCCCCTTCGTGAGCGAGCCGATCCTCTCGACGCGCGACGTCGTCAAGGTCTACGCCGGGTTCACCGCGCTGGACGGCGTCTCGCTCGACGTCGCCGAGGGGACGATCCATGCGATCATCGGCCCCAACGGCGCCGGGAAGACGACCTTGTTCAACGTCCTCTCCGGCTTCGCGCCGGCGACCCGCGGCAGCGTGCGCTTCGACGGCAGCGAGATCTCCCAGCTGGACCCGGCCGCGATCGCGCGGATGGGGATGGTGCGCAGCTTCCAGATCACCAGCATCTTCCCGCACTTGAGCGTGCTGGACAACGTGAAAATCGCACTCCAGGCGCAGACCTCGCTCTCGCGCCGGCTGCTCGCGTCGGCGCAGGCGACGGCGGTCCTCGACGACCCGGCCCGCGCCGCGCTCGACGCGGTCGGTCTCGACGGCGAGCGCGACCAACCGGCGGTGAATTTGCCGTACGGGCGCAAGCGATCGCTCGAGCTCGCGATCGCCATCTCCCAGCAGCCGCGCGTGCTGCTGCTCGACGAGCCGACCGCGGGGATGGGCCTCGGCGACGTCGACACGACGGTCGCGCTGGTGCGGCGCGTCGCCCGCGGCCGCACGGTCGTGCTGGTCGAGCACAACTTGCAGGTCGTGAACCATCTGGCTGACCGGGTGACCGTGATGCAACGCGGTAAGGTGCTGCTCGAGGGCACCTACGAAACGGTGCGCGCCGACGCGCGCGTCGTCACCGCCTATCTGGGCGGCGGGCACACCTGATGCTCGCGCTGACCGACGTCCACGCGTACTACGGCGAGTCGCACGTCCTGCGCGGCATGACGCTCGAGGTTTGCACCGGCGAGGTGGCGACGCTGGTCGGCCGCAACGGCGTCGGCAAGACGACGACGCTGCGCGCGATCATGGGGATCGTGCCGCCACGCCGCGGGACGATCGTGCTCGATGGCGTCGCGCTCGTCGGCCAGCCGTCGGATCGCATCGCGCGCCTGGGGATCGGGTACGTCCCCGAGGAGCGCGGCATCCTGGCCAGTCTGAGCGTCCAGGAAAATCTGCTGCTGCCGCCGGTCGTCGGCCCGCGCGGCTGGAGCCTCGAGCGCATCTACGAGACCTTCCCCAACCTACGCGAGCGGGCACAGGCGGGCGGGACGACCCTCTCGGGCGGCGAGCAGCAGATGCTCGCGATCGCGCGCGTGCTGCGTTCCGGCGCGCGTACGGTCTTGCTCGACGAGCCGACCGAAGGACTCGCGCCGGTGATCATCGAGCAGATCGGCGAGCTGATCCGGGCGATGAAGGCCGACGGGATGACCGTGCTCCTGGTCGAGCAGAACGTGCGCTTCGCGACCGGCGTCGCCGATCGCCACCACGTCGTCGTCCACGGCCAGGTCGTGCAGACGCTCGAGAACGCCGAAGTCGTCGCCCGCGAGCGCGAGCTGCTCGACCTGCTCGGCGTCTGAGGGGCTCAGCTCGGCTCGCGCCGCCCCGCCAGCAGCGCCAGCAGCTCGCCGACGATGCCGCGCCGGAAGGTGAGCACGCAGACCGCGAAGATCGTGCCCATCACCAGGTTCGTCTCCTCGCCGATCGGCGTCTTCGAGACGAAGTAGTCGAGCGACTCGAACAGTCCCGCGCCGACGATCGGACCGACGATCGTCCCGACCCCGCCCAGGACCGTCATCATGACGACCGCGCCCGAGGTGTGCCAGTCGACCATGTCGGGCCCGGCCAGCCGGTTGCCCAGCGTGTAGAGCGCGCCGGCAAATCCAGCCAAGGCGCCTGAGATGATGAAGACGCTCAGCTTGTAGCGGTCTACCCGGTAGCCCAGCGCGATCATCCGCTGCTCGTTCTCGCGCATCGCGCGCAGGACGCGCCCGAACGGCGAGGCGACCAATCGCAGCGCGAACAAGACGCCGAGCGCGACCAGCGCGATGACGATGTAGTAGAACGCCAGATCGTTCTCCAGCGGAAAGCCGAAATAGTGGCCCCGGCCAACCAGTGACAAGCCGTTCTCGCCACCGGTCACGTCGGTCATCTGGAAGGCGGTGAAGTACTCGATCATCGCGATCCCCAGCGTGACCATCGCGAAGTAGATCCCCGAGCGCCGCACCGCGATCGCCCCGACGATCGCCGCCAGCACGACCGCGTAGAGGACGCCGAGCCCCAGGGCGAGGACGGCGTCCACGTGCGTGCGCGCGAGCAGGATCGCGGTCACGTACCCGCCGCCGCCCCAGAACATCGCCTGGCCAAACGAGAGCAATCCGACGTAGCCGAACAAGAGGTCGAGCGAGACGGCGAAGAGCGCGAAGCAGGTCAGGTCGATCGCGACGATCGGGTAGATCCGGATCGGTGGCAGCGGCAAGACGATCGCGACCAGCAGCAAGACGCCGGCGATCGCGAGCGCGGGGTGTTTCACCGGCTCCCCTCGGGCCGGCCGAACAAGCCGGCGGGGCGCAGCGCGATCACGATCACCATCGCGATGAAGATCAGCGTCGTCGAGATCGGCGCGTAGACGACGCTGCCCAGCGCCTGCAAGACGCCCAGGCCGAACCCGGCCACGATCGAGCCGAGCACCGACCCCAAGCCGCCGATGACGACGATCGCGAAGGTATAGATGATGATCGTATCGCCCATGCTGGGCTGCACGTTGGTCGTCGGTGCCGCCAGCACGCCGGCCAGCGCGGCCAACGCGACCCCACAGCCGAAGGTCCAAGTCACCAGGCGCCGCGTGTCGATCCCGAACGCCCGCACGAGCACCGGGTTCTCGGTCGCCGCACGGATCCGCGCGCCGATCGGCGAGCGTTCGACGAGCCACCAGGTCGCACCGCAGACGACCAGCGCGACGGCGATCACGAACAGTTTGTAGACCGGGTAGAGCGTGAAGCCGAGGTTCGCGATCCCGTTCAGCACGTCGGGCGCGGCATACGGCGAGCCCAGCGGGCCGGCCAAGATCCGCATCAGGTCTTCGATCACCAGCGTCAGCGCGAAGGTCAGCAGCAGGTTGTAGATCGGATCGAGCCCGTAGAGGCGGCGCAGCAGCGTCACCTCGAGCAGGATCCCGAACGCGCCGACCAGCACCGGCGCGACGATCAAGGCGGCGAAGAACGGCAGGTGCAAGGCCTGGGCGCCGTAGTACGTCGCGAACGCGCCCAGCATGTACATCGTGCCGTGCGAGAAGTTGACCACCCGCAGCATCCCGAAGATCACGCTCAAACCCAAGGCGAGCAGCGCGTAAAACGCGCCGCTCGCCAGGCCGTTGAAGATCTGCGTGAAGAGGTAGTCGACGCTCAGACGGCTACCAGTCCTTCACGCACTGCGATTGCGCGACGGGCCGGAAGGCTTGCGGACCCGGGATCGTCTCGACGATCTTGAACCACGCATGTGGCTCTTTGATCTCGCTCTTGGAGAGCACGTCGACGACGTACATGTCGTGCAGGACGCGGTGGTCGCGGGCGCGCCACTCGCCGTTGTGCGCGTAGAAGTCGTGGAACGTGCGGCCGTCCAAGTACGCGACGACCTTGTCCGCGTCGAGCGAGCCGACCGCCTTGACGGCGTTCAGCCATTGCATCGTGGCCGAGTAGTCCGCCGCCTGGATGTCGGTCGGTCGTAGCCCGTGCTCGCGCGCGGTCCAGCGGTCGGCCCAGGCGCGGGCGGCCTTGTCCTCGTCCCAGTACCAGGACGTCGTGATGCGCGAGCCCTCGAAGACTTCGGGGAGGGCGTCGACGTCGCTCAGGAAGAGCAGGCCGACCGCGATCTTCATCTGCTTGTCGAGGCCGAACTGCTTGGCGGCCTTCATGCTGTTGACCGTGTCGGCGCCCGCGTTCAGCAGCCCGAGCACCTGCGCGTGCGAGTTTTTCGCCGCGATGACGTACGACGAGTAGTCGGTCGTCGCCAACGGGATCTCGCTATCGGCCACGAACGATCCGCCGTACGGCTGGATCGCGTCGGTGAAGTCGCTCAGCATCTGCTTCCCGAAGGCGTAGTTGGCGACGAACCCGTACCAGGTCTTGCCGCCGCCCTTGGCCGTCGATGCTCCGGTCGAGTGCGCCAGCGCATAGGTGTCGTAAGCGTAGTGGTAGGTGTACTTGTCGCAGCTGAGTCCGGTCAGCGCCGCCGTGGCGGCGCCGGTCACGATCGCCAGCTTGTGCTTCTCCTTGGCCACGCCGGAGACGGCCAGCGCGGTCGCGGAGTTGGTCATGTCGAGCGCCAGCTCGGCGCCGCTGTCGAACTCCTCGCGCGCCTTCGCGGCGGCCTCGGGCCCCGAGTTGCGGTGATCGACGGTGTCGACCACGATGTCCCGGCCGAGCACTTTGCCGCCGAAATCCTCGACGGCCATCTTGGTCGCGTCGATGGCGCCTTGGCCGGCGATCGCCGAGTAGACCCCGGTCATGTCGGTGATGACGGCGATCTTGATCGGCCCATTTTGGGCGGCGACGGGAGCACCGCCGCCCAGCGAGGAGACGAGCAGCGCCGTCGCAAGCGCTGCGGGGACGGAACGATGAATGCGCATCCGAACCACCTCGGTCGAAAAACCAGTGAAAATGAGTTGCGCCGTCGTTTTGCGCCAACGACGGCGTTCCTCCGCCGCCCGGCCGGTGCCGGCCGGCCCGTCCGGTGCGCGTCAGGTCGCCAGCGCCTCGCGGTGGGTCGCCTGGTACTCTTGCAGCGAGCGGGGCGGGCCGGCCTCGGACTCCAGCGCCGTGACGAGCGCGTGCGCGGTGTCGAGTGAGGTCAGCGAGGCGATCGACGCCTCGACCGCGGCGCGGCGGATGCGGTAGTTGTCGGTCGGCCCCCGGCCGGCGCGGAAATCGTTGATCACCAGGTCGACGGTGCGCCGCTGGATCACCGCCAGCACGTCGGGCGCCCCTTCACCGATCTTGTGGACGCGTTCGGCCGCGATGCCGTGCGCGGTCAGCACCTCGTACGTCCCCGGGGTGGCGACCAGCGTATGGCCGAGGGCGACGAGCCGGCGCATCAGGTCGACCGCGTCGCGCTTCTCCTCGTCGCTGATCGAGACGAGCACGCGGCCGCCCTCGCGGGGCAGCCGGATCCCCGCGCCGACGAACCCTTTGTGCAGCGCGCCCGCGTAGGTCTCGTCGATCCCGAGCACTTCGCCGGTCGACTTCATCTCCGGGCCGAGCGCCGTCTCGACGCCGCGCATCTTGGCGAACGAGAACACGGGGACTTTGACGACCACGTAGCTGGGCTTCGGGCGCAAGCCGATGCCCCAGGGCATGGCGCGCAGCTTCTCGCCCAGCGCGATCCGCGTCGCGGCGGCGACCAAGTTGATCCCGGTCGCCTTCGAGATGATCGGGACGGTTCGGCTGGCGCGCGGGTTGGCTTCGAGGATCAACAGCTCGTCGGTCCCCTCGGGGATCACGAACTGGATGTTGATCAGCCCGCGGATGCCTAGCTCGCGCGCGATCGCCTCGGTCACCGCGACGATCCGCGCCTCCATCGCATCCGAGACCGTCTGCGTCGGATAGACGCTGATCGAGTCGCCCGAGTGGATCCCGGCCCGCTCGACGTGTTCGAAGATCCCGGGAATGAGGATGTCCTCGCCGTCGAAGACCGCGTCGACCTCGACCTCGCGGCCGCGCATGTACTTGTCGACCAAGAGCGGCGCACCCGGGGTGATCGGCGGGGCCGACTCGACGTACGAGGCCAACTGCCCCTCGTTATAGACGATCTCCATCCCGCGGCCGCCCAGCACGTACGACGGCCGCACCAGCACCGGGAAGCCGATCTCGCGCGCGATCGCGCGCGCCTCGCGGAACGTGTTCGCCGCCCGGCCCATCGGCCGCGCGACGCCGAGCTTCTCGAGCACCGCTTCGAACTTCTCGCGGTCCTCGGCCAGGTCGAGCGAGCGCCGGTCGCTGCCGACGATCGTGATCCCGCGAGCGGCGAGTTGTCCGGCGAGGTTGATCGCGGTCTGGCCACCGAAGGCGAGCATCACGCCGCGCGCGTTCGTCGCGCGCGCGGTCATCTCGACCTCGTCGGCACCCGGCGGCTCGAAGACCAGCACGTCGGAGACGTCGAAGTCGGTCGAGACGGTCTCCGGATTGTTGTTGATGACGACCGCCGACATCCCGGCCTCGCGCAGCGCCCAGGCCGCGTGGACGCACGAGTAATCGAACTCGATCCCCTGCCCGATGCGGATGGGCCCGCTGCCCACGACGACGACGGCCTCGCGCTGCGTCGGCCGCATCTCGTCGCTCTCGCCGCGCGAGAGGTAGTAGTACGGCGAGCGGGCCGGGAACTCGGCCGCCGCCGTATCGACCATGCGGAACTGCCCCGCGTCGGGGCTCACCGTCGGCCCGCCGGTCAACGAGGCGATCCCGCGCGAAGAATACCCAGCCTCGACCGCGGCGGTCAGATCGGCCGGCGCCGCGGCTGCCCGCAGGCGCTCTTCGAGCACGACCAGCTCGGCGAACTCCCACAGCCAGAAGCGGTCGATCGTCGAGAGCGTGTGGATCGCGTCGACGCTGCGCCCGCGGCGCAGCAACTCGGCGATCGCGAAGAGCCGGTCGTGGGTCGGCTCGGTCGTCGCCCGCTCGAGCTCGTCGTCGCTCCACTGCAGGTACGTGCCGCCGGTCAGCGTCTCGAACTTGAGGTCGAGCCCGCGCACGGCCTTCATCAGCGCGGCTTTGAAGCTGCGGCCGATCCCCATCGCCTCGCCGGTCGACTTCATTTGGGTGCCCAAGCGAAAATCGGCTAAGGGGAACTTGTCGAACGGCCAGCGCGGGAACTTGACCACGCAGTAGTCGAGGGTCGGCTCGTAGGCGGCCTTGGTGCGGCCGCCGGTGACCGGATTCGGAATCTCGTCGAGCGTCTGGCCGAGCGCGATCTTGGTCGCGATCTTGGCGATGGGATAGCCGGTCGCTTTCGACGCCAGCGCCGAGCTGCGCGAGACGCGCGGGTTGACCTCGATGATCTGGTACTCGGAGCGGTCGGGGTGCAGCGCGAACTGGATGTTGCAGCCGCCTTGCACGTTGAGCGCGCGGATGACGTTGATGCTGGCGGTGCGCAGCATCTGATATTCGAGGTCGGAGAGCGTCTGCGAGGGCGCGACGACGATCGAGTCGCCGGTGTGGACGCCGACCGGATCGATGTTCTCCATGTTGCAGACGATGATGCAGTTGCCGGCGCGGTCGCGCAGGACTTCGTACTCGATCTCTTTCCAGCCGAGCAGCGAGGTCTCGACCAGGGCCTGATGGATAAGCGAGGCGTCCAAACCGGTGCGTAAGGTCGCGCGCAGCTCGGCCTCGTCGTACACGATGCCGCCGCCGGTGCCGCCCAGCGTGTAGGCCGGCCGCACGACCAGCGGATAGCCGACCTCGGCCGCGAACCCGACACCCTCTTCGACGTCGGTGACGATCAGCGAGTGCGGGACCGGCTCGCCGATCTCGAGCATCTTGGCCTTGAAGCGCTCGCGGTCTTCGGCCAACTTGATCGTCTCGAGCGGCGTCCCGAGCAGCTCGACGCCGTATTGCTCGATCACGCCGGCCTCGGACAACTCGACCGCTAGGTTCAACCCGGTCTGGCCGCCGAGCGTCGGGAGCAGCGCGTCGGGACGCTCGCGGGCGATGATCCGTTCGAGCGAGGCGACGGTCAGCGGCTCGAGGTAGACCGCATCGGCGATCTCCGGGTCGGTCATGATCGTCGCCGGATTCGAGTTGACCAGGACGACCCGGTGGCCTTCCTCGCGCAATGCCCGGCACGCCTGGACGCCGGCGTAGTCGAACTCGGCGGCCTGCCCGATGACGATCGGGCCCGAGCCGATCACCATGATAGAACGCGGGGGCATCCTGCCCAGGATACGGCCGGCCCGCCGCAGGTCCTCCCCAAAATGGTCTGCTCATCGCGGCACGCGAAGAAGGGCGCGAAATGACGGGGACACTGAGCCAGGCCATCGCGTTGACCATCGTCGGCAATGACGTGTTGCGCGGCCATCCTTCGCCGGATTTCTGGCCGGCGGCCTCGGTCTTTCAATATTGTGCCAAGGTGACGTTCGCGACGATCGGGCCGGCGACGGAGCAGCTCTACGCCGACGATCCGAGCGACTGGTTCACCAAGCTCGCGCATGCGAAGATACGCGGCCTCCGGTTGCGGTACGTCTCGCGCGGCGATCCGCGACTGGAGGCGGCCCTGGCGGCGTTCCTCGGCGGCGGGCCACGCTGGCTCATCGAGTCCGTCCGCGACGGGGCCGTCGAGATCTGGGAACCGCGCTGGCAAACGACCGAGGGCCCGAGCGTCGGCAACCGGATCTGGGAGGTTCGCTACGTCCGGCTCGGCGTCAGCATCGAGGCCCTTCCGTTCCGGGCGCAAGGGCTGTCGGCGCTGCACGTCGACCTGGCAGACGTCTTGCGGCGGGTCGCCGCGTTCGCCGACCGCCACCAGCTCACGGATTTCGCGCGATCCTTTCGGCGCGCGATCGGCTGCCTCGATTCCGACACGCCCTGTGCCGGGTTGTACTATCCTGAATGGGATCGCGTCGCGACGCTCCCGCTGGCGGCGAAGCAGCTGCTCGGGGCGAGCCAGGCCGGCGACCTCTTCGGCGGCATGGGTTCCTGGAACGACTTGGGCTTTCCGGAGCCCGATCAAGCCGGCTATCTCGCGCTCTCCAGAGAGCTCTCCGCGCTGCTTCGCCAGGTGAATTGCGAAGCGGCGAGCGCCGGCTTCGCCCAGGCAGCGTAAGCCCGCGGTGCACGCAGTGATCACCGCCGGCGGGACCGTCGACGGTGACTTCGCCGAGGCGATCGGGACGCCGGTGAAAGCCCTCGCGCCATGGCGTAGCGGCGTGCTGATCGACGCCGTCCTCGGCGCGTGTCGAGACGCCGGAATCAACGCGATCGCAGTCGTCGGTGGTGCCGCGGTGCGCGCCCATCTCGCCGGGCACGCGGGTGTGCGCGTCGTCGACGCGGCGGTCGACGGTGGGACGAACCTGCTGCGCGCCCTCGAAGCGTGGCCCGCGGAACGGTTCGTCTACCTTACCTCGGACCTGCCCTTCGCCGACGGCGGCGGCTTGCGCGACCTGCTGGGGCGCAGCGAGCCCTACGCCCTCACGATGGGGATCGCCGAGGCGAGCGCTTACGCCGCCCGCTTCCCGGGCGCGGCCGACCACGCGGTGCTGCTCGGCCGCGAGCGGGTCATCAACGCGGGCGCGTTCGTCGTCGCGCCGGAGGCGGTCGCGCCGTTGCGCGCCTTCGCGACGCAGTTCTTCGCGGCGCGCAAAAGCCTGTGGCGGATGGCGCTGCTGCTGGGGCCGTGGATGACGCTGCGGTTCGCGCTTGGACGGCTCGGCGTCCCTGACGTCGAGGCGCTCGCGACGCGGCGCCTGGGCGTCCCGGTCGCCGCGATCCGCGGTTGCGATCCCGGCCTGTGCTATGACGTCGACGCCCTCGACGACTATCGGTACGCGTGCGCGCAGCGCGGCTAGCCGGCCTCTGGTTCGGGATCCAGGCGGTCTGGACGGCGATCCTCGGCGTCGTGCTGCAGGACCGCGTCAGCGCGCTCGCCCCGCACGCGGTCGACACGTTTGCCCTGCTCGCCGCGGGCGGTGCCTCGCTGGCGGCGGTGGTTCAAATCGCGGCCGGCGTCCTGTCGGACCGCTGGCGCGGACACCCTGGCGGCCGGCGCCCGTTTTACGCGGTGGGAGTCGCGCTGGCCGTCCCGGCGATCGTCGCCCTTCCGGAGCTCCCCTCGGTCGCTTGGCTGTGGGCGGCGATCCTGCTGCTGCAGTTCGGGATGAACCTCGCCGGCGGCCCGTATCAGGCCGTCGTCGGCGACTATATTGAAAGCGACCGCGTCGGTCGCGCCTCCTCGTGGATGAGTGCGGCGCAGTTCAGCGGGAGCGTGGCCGGCCTGCTGTTGACCACGCTGCTGCACGGCCTCGTGCTGGGCATTGCGCTTGCCTTGTGCCTGGTCGTCGGCTGGGCGGTCACCGACGCGCAGGCGCGCGCGCTGCCCATCAACGCGAGGGTGACGACGCCGCTGCGGCTCGACCGCAACGCCCGAACCGTGATCGGCGCGCGTGCGGCGATCAACGTCGGCTTTTACACCCTGTTCGGCTTCCTGTTCTTCTTCGTGCGCGAATCGCTCGGCGTCGCCGACGCCCGCACGACGACCGGCGTCCTGTTTCTCGTCTTCACCGTGGCGGGCGTCTTCGGCGCCATACTGGCCGGTCGGGCCGCCGACCGGATCGACAAGCGGGTCGTGGTCACGGTCGCCGGCGCGGCGATCGCGCTAGCCGTCGGCGCCTTCGCCCTGGCCCCGACCCTGCCGGTGGCGCTGGGCTGCGGCCTCGGCGCCGGGGCCGCCTGGGGCGCGTTCTTCACCGCCGACTGGGCGCTGGCGTACGCGGTACTGCCGCGCGGGGCGTTGGCGGCCGCGATGGGGGTCTGGAACCTCGCCGCGGCGGTCCCGCAGATCGTCGCGCCGGCGATCACCGCGCCGCTGGTGACCGCCCTCGACGCTCGGCACGCCGGCCTCGGACCGCGCGCCGCGCTGGCCTGCGTCATCGTCGAATTCGCGCTCGGAACCGCCTGGTTGTGGCGCCTGCCGCGTATGGCGCCGAGCGCTGTCGAAGGCCCGCTTGACTTACTAGACGGTTGAACGACCGAACGAAGACTTAACACGTAGGGTAGTGTAAAAAACGCGTCCGGCATGGATAATGCGACCCAGGTGGCCATCGCCCGGCCGCCTCACTCGGGGGCGTGAAGGGGCGAACCTACGGACGTTCGTCGGCCGAGCTGACGACGGGCCGCCATGGAGGCGGCTCTTAGCGACGTGATCGCTACCGTTTCCGCAGATGGGGCTTAGGATGAAGGCACAGACGATCGCCGTGACGCTCGCACTCTTGTTGAGCGTCGCTGGTTGTGGTGGAAGCTCTTCGACAGTTGGTGCGCTCCCTGGCTCTGCGGCGCCGCAAAGCGCGTCTTCGGGCCACCACTTGGTGACCAAGACGCGCGTCGTCTCGGTCAAGAGAACAACCGAGAACGGGCTGCGGGGCAAGAAGGAGCTCGGAGGCGGCGTCTTCGCCCTCCTGCTCGACTTGCTCGACGCCCCGTGGGTCGGCGGCGATAACTCCTCACAAGTCAACCTCGCCCTGGTTGGGATCAACGTCCTGAGCAACGGCGTCGCGACCCCGGTCGTGGTGAACTCCAGCGAAGTGATGGTCAACCTGCTCTCGCTGCAGGGCGTCGCACAACAATACGCCGCGAACCTGCCCGCCGGCAGCTACGACACCTTGCAGCTGGTGGTCGACCCCTCGAACTCGAACGTCGTCTTCGGCGGCGTGACCTACCCCGTTCAGTTTGGCAGCCTGCCGAACGACCCCACGTCCTACGTCGGGATCGACGCGCCAGCGACGTTCACGGCCCTCGACTCCTCGAACGTCGCGGTGACCGCGGACTTCAACGTCCTCGAATCGGTCGCGATCACGAACAGCGTCGCCCTGATCGATCCGCAGCTCGTCATCGCGACCAACGCGTCGGACGTCACGGGCAGCGTGGTGAACGCCGCCGGCGGCCCGGTCGCGAACGCCGTGGTCCTCGCCCTCGACCCGAACGGCAACATTCTCAACTCCACCGTGACCGCTAACGACGGCAGCTTCACCCTCGAAGCACTTGGGGCGGGCAGCGCGAGCATCGTCGTGCAGAACAGCTACGTCTCGGCCAGTGGCGAGACAGTGGCCGCGTCCGGCGCCGACGCCGGCGCCTCTCCGACGCCGTTGCCGATCGCGGTCACCGGCGGAAACACTATCAACATCGGCAGCCTGACGGACTAAGCCAATGTCTCTCACGACGCAAGTCGGAGAGGATGCGGCGTCGAGCCTCCACCGCGCGCGTAGCGCGGTGCGCTCGGCGCGGTATGGCGACGCCCAAGCGATCCTCGACGGCTGCGAAGACTGGCCGGAGCACGTTAGGGACACCGCGCTGGTCCTCAAGGCCGACGCACTCCGACTCAATCCCGTAGCCGCACTCGAATGGCTCACCAGCGTCAGCGATGTGGCGACGACGCCGGCTGGCCGGTTCGCCTACGAACTCGCCGCCGGCAAAGCCTTCAGCAACGTCCGCGACTTCGACTCCGCGAGGGCGCGCTACGCCGCCGCGGCACGGCTCGCCGGAGCAGCGCCGGACGGAGCGCTGACCCTCGCCTACCACCGCTCGCGTCTCGCTTGGATGGCGCGTGAGTTTGATCCGAACGCCCCTGACGTTGCCGCGGCGGTGGCGCACCCGGATCCGAGCACCGCGATGGCGGCGCTGGGCGTCCGCGCGTGGCACCACGGTAGCCTCGGCGACCTCCGAGCGCAGGTCTCCGATCTCCGCCTCGCGCTCGCATTGCTCGATCTCGAAACCGACGAGCCGCTTGATGTCGGAATTGCCGGTCTTACCTGTCACACGCTCTCGCGCATCGCCTTTGAGATCGGCGACGGGGAGGCCGTGTCAGACGCGCGCAGACGCTACGAACAGATCGGCTGGACTGAAGGCAACGCCGTCGACCGCTTCCAGACGCTGCGCGCTCTCGGCTGGGACTCATTCATGCGGGGTCGCTCCGGCGCGGCCCAGTGGTCGTTCAAGGACGCCTTCGGCTGCGCGCCGTCGATCCCATGGGCGGTCACAGCCCGTCTCGACCGTGCGTTCGTGGCGCGGATCGCCGGCAACGAGCCGTGGGCGTTGGAGGAGCTCGCCGAGGCGGATCGCCTCAGTCATGCGGTTCAGTGGCAGTCGACGTTCGGCGAAGAGCGCATGGCCTTGTTGACCCTCGCAGTCTTGAGCGCACCGGCAAACGCGGCGCGCGCGCAGCGCTACGCCTCCACCTACTCCTCGATCGGCACCGAGGCGGTCCACCCGACACTCGCCCTCGATGGTGACCGCCGCGGGCGGGCCATGGCAAGGTACGCGCAAGGGCGGATCGACGCCGTGCTGGGTCAGGTCGGCGCGGCCGAGCGTGCGCTGCGCGACGCGTACGAGACCTTCGTCGACGTCGGTTACGCTTTTCGTGCAGCCATGACCGCGAGCGCGCTCGCTGACGTGACCGGCGAGCCGACATGGCGCGAGAAGGCGGCGCTTCACGCGTCGGCCTACCCGAGTTGTCCGCTCGCGACGTCGCCGGCAGTCGGCGCGCCCGAGCCCGCCATGCCGGCGGCGCTCTCGCCGTTCCAACGCCAGGTCGCGCGCACCCTGGCTGGCGGCGCCGAAATCGCCGACATCTCACGCGCGCTGAGCCGCAGCATGTACACAATCGAGCGACAAGTCGCGGCGGTCTACGAGGCGTTCGGTGTACGGACGCGCGCCGAGTTCCTCGACTCGGCGCGCGGTCTCGGCCTGGCGTAGCGCGTGCTGATCGCGCTGGCGATCGTCGCGGCGGCTGGTCTCGCCAGCACGGTCGCGTTCGCCCTGTGGTCCCAGCGCCTGCGACGGGCCGAACAGACCGCCCGGCGCGCCGCCGAAGACGCCGTCGAGCGGCGGTTCAACGTCCTCGAAGCGGTCGCCGATGGGATCTACATCGTCGACGAAGCACTCGTCGTCACGCACGTGAACGACGAGGCGGAGCGCCTGCTCCGGCGGACCTCGGACCAGTTGGTCGGAGCTCGGCTCGAGGAGGTCATCGACCCGCTCGGCTCCGAGCTCGTCCCCGACATCGCGATCGCGCGGCGGGCCGGCGAGACCCTCGAGCACAGCTACACCTTCCCGGCCGCCGACCGATGCATCGAGGTTCGCATCAAACCAGCGGCCCAGGAGACGCTGGTGTACCTGCGCGACGTCTCCGCGCGCACGCGCGCCACGACTCGCTTGGAGGAGAGCGAACAGCGGCTCCAACTCGTCACCCAGAACGTCGATGCCGTCCTGTGGACGACCGGGCGCGACGCGCGGTTCAGCGCGATCACGGGCGGTGCCCTAGCCGAACTCGGCCTGCGCGGTTCCGATCTGCTGGACGAACCCTGCGATCTGCTCGTCGCGCGCAGTTTCCTCGACCAGGCCTTCACCGGCGTACCGGTTCGGGTCGAGGCGCCGCTTGGGGACCGCTGGCTCCGGCACCACCTCGAGCCGATCGTCGACCAGCGCTACGGCGACGTCAACGGCGCCGTCGGCGTATCGATCGACATCACCGAACTCAAGCGTGCCGAGCGCAACGCCTGGGAGGCGGCGAACCGCGACCGCCTGACCGGGCTCCCCAGCCGGCTCTCGTTGGAAGAGTCCCTCGCCACGCTGCTTGCGCGCGAAGGCGAGGACGACGGACGCTTTGCGCTGCTGTTCGTCGACATCGACCGTTTCAAGGCGATCAACGACACGCTCGGCCACGACGTCGGCGACGAAGTGCTTTGCCTGGTCGCCGGCCGGATCGCCGAGGCGCTGCGGGACGGCGACATCGTGGCGCGACCGGGCGGGGATGAGTTCATCGTGCTGCTCCCCCGCATCGCGAGCGTTGCCGACGTCGACATCGTCGCGCAGCGCATCATCCGCTTGGTCCGGCGGCCGATCGTCGTGGCCGGCCGCGAGGTGCGCGTCGGCGCGAGCATCGGCGTCGCGCTGTACCCGGAACACGGACGCACGACGCAACGGCTCGTCTCGCGCGCCGACATGGCGATGTACCGCGCGAAGGAGCGCGGCGGCAACGCCCACGTCCACTTCGAGCCCGTCATGGAGACCCAGGCCGCCGAGCGGCTTACCGTCGAGACGGAGCTGCGCCGGGCGCTCGAGCGCGGCGAACTGCGCATCCACTACCAGCCGATCGTCGAGGCCCGCACCGGCCGCGTCAGCGGCTGCGAGGCGCTCGTGCGCTGGCAGCACCCGACGCGTGGTCTGGTCGCGCCCGACGATTTTCTCGCCGTCGCCGAAGAGACCGGTCTGATCGTCGAGATCGACCGCTGGGTCATCGCCGAAGCGGTGCGCGATGCGTGCGCGATCCGCACCCTGCGCCCGACCTTCACGCTCGCCGTCAACGCCTCGCCGCGCGCGCTCCTCGAGCCGGGATTCGGCGGCGAGATCGTCGCGATCGCCGAGCACTGCGGCCTCCCGCTCCACGCCCTGACCGTCGAGATCACCGAGAAGATCGCGGTCGAGCCCGCCGCCGTGCCGTTGCTCGACCGGCTCGCGAGCGCCGGCGTCAACATCGCGATCGACGACTTCGGCGTCGGCTACAGCTCGCTCGCGTACCTGGTGCGGCTGCCGATCGGCGCGATGAAGCTCGACCGCTCGTTCCTGTGCGGCGTCACGGAAGATCCGCGTAGCCGCTTACTGGTGCGGTCGATCGTCGCGCTGGCGCAGGGGCTCGCGATCCAGGTGATCGCCGAGGGCGTCGAAACCGAGGAAGAACTACGCTTCGTGCGCGCGATCGGCTGCGACTTCGCGCAAGGCTTCAGCTTCTCGAAGGCGCTGCCGCTGCCCGAGTTGCTGCGTTTTCTGGCGCTCGACACCGGAGATCTCGTCGCGAGCTAAGCGACCCCTTCGAGGCGGTCGGGCACGCGGCCGCCTAGCGCCCGGACCTCGCTGACGATCCGCGACCCGGTCCAGCGGTGGAGCGCGAACCCCGGAGGCTCGAGCCGGAGACGGTAGAACGCGCCGGCGCGATCGAGGACGAGCTGCGGAGCCGTGCTCGGCGCGGTCGAGGCCGCGGTGCCGGCAAAGGCGACCGTCGCGGTGCGATGGACGTGGCCGCAAATGATGCGCGCGATCTGCGGATGCGCCGCGACCAGCGCGGCGAACGCCTCGACTCCGCGGAAACCATGCGCGTCGACCGGCCCGACGCCGATCGCGAAGGGCGGGTGGTGCATCGCCAGCAGCGTCGGCCGCGTCGGCGCCTCCGCCAACCGCGCCGCGAGCCAGCTGAGGCGTTCCGCGTCGAGCTCGCCGCCCGGGTGCCGCTTGCGAAGGCTGTCGAGTCCGATGATGCGCAGCGGGCCGACGTCGACCGACCACTGCAACGGCCCGCGCGGCGGCAGGTAGGCGTGGTCGGGAAACGCTGCGCGTAAGGCGCTCCGATCGTCGTGATTGCCGGGGACGAGCAGCACGGGAAGGCTGGTGTGGGCGAGGAGCTTGCGCAGGCGCCGGTACTCCTTCGGCTTGCCGCGATCGGTCAGGTCGCCGGTGGCGACGATGAGGTCCGGCCGCGGCTCGAGCGCCTCTAATGCCTCGAGCGTGCGCCGCAGGTACGGCGCCGTCGGCACCATGTGGTGGACGACCGCACCCTTCGGCCGCACGTGCAAGTCGGTGATCTGCGCGATCAGCACGGGCTCATTGTCACCCGAACGCGTGCCACCAGGGTGGCATCGCTAGAGGGCAATACTATATACTTGACGTAAGTCGCCCGTTCGGCTAAAGTAGGGGTATGGGCAAGCAGCCTATCCCTGCGACGATGCTAGAAGCGGTTCGGCAGTTTGCCGACCCCAAGGTGGCGCATGACTTCTTCGTCCAGATTCGCTGGCCGTACGGGGTCGCTTGCCCGCGCGTCGGCTGCGGATCGGCGAAGGTCGCCTACATGGCTAAGGCCCGTCGCTGGTACTGCAATGAGTGTAAGGGGCAGTTTACCGCCAAGGTCGGGACCATCTTTGAGGACTCGCCGATCGGCTTCGACAAGTGGCTGCCGACAATTTGGCTACTGGCGAGCAACCGCAACGGCATTTCGTCGCTGGAGCTGTCCCGCGCCCTCAAAGTCACGCAGAAAACGGCTTGGTTCATGCTGCACCGGGTGCGCGCCGCCATGCGCGACGGGGACTTTGAGGAACCGCTTTCGGGTGAGGTCGAGGCCGACGAGACGTGGGTCGGTGGCCGCCGTCGCGCGACCAAGACGACGGCCCTGGGCTTCCACAAGATGGCGCACGGACCAGGTGAAGGCAAGGCGACGGTGTTCGGCGTGGTCGAGAGATCGCAGCCGGGCCGCCGTGGGCGCGTCCGCGCAATGGTCGTTCCCGATCGCGCCGCGTCCTCGCTCATGCCGCGCCTGCGCGCGAACGTGCTTCCCGGTTCGGTTCTCTACACCGACAAGCTGCGGTCGTACTCCGACGCTCAGCAGCACTACGCACATCACGTTATCGACCATGCGGTGCGGTACGTCGAGGGTCGCGTACACACGAACACGATTGAAAACTTTTGGTCGGTGCTGAAGCGCACTCTTGGCGGGACCTACGTTGCGCCGCGCGCCTTCCACCTTGACCGCTACTTAGACGAACAGGTCTATCGGTTCAATGCGCGCGACGAGAAAGATGGTCCGCGATTCGCTAAGGTCGTGAAGCGCGCTGACGGTCGGCGCCTCACCTGGGCGAAGTTGACCGATAAAATGGCGCGCTAATGTCGAGTGACCCGCTGTACGGCCCTCTCCTCAAGGTCGATCGGGCCAAGAAGCACATCGACGAGCTTAATGCTGAAGTGCGGAAGTTCGCGGACCGAAACCCATATCGCATTGTTCTTGAGCCGAGCTTCAATCCAGGGAACCCGGCTATGGTCGCGCTCACGCTGCGCATTCGCGAGCAACTCCCGGATCATCTTGCACTCATCGTCGGGGATATTGTCCACAATCTCCGATCGTCGCTGGATCACCTGGTTTGTTGCCTCGTTCCCAACGGCGCAAGCGACAAGGACGTTCAGTTCCCCTTCACGAGCAGCGCGAGCACCCTTGAGGCAACCATTAAGAGTCGACACATAGATCGAGCCAAGCCCAACGCCGTTGATGCAATCAGAGGTCTCAAGCCGTACGCCGGAGGGAATGACCCGCTCAACGGAATCCAACTTCTCGACAACATGGACAAGCACCGTTTGCTCATCCCCGTCGCTGGAGCGAGTGGAATCAAGCACGCCGTCTTTAGCGCGTCGGACAATCCCGGTGCAACCATGTTGACCCTCGAAAACCTCGCCATTCATGGGATACAAGATGGCCAAAAGCTCATAGTACTTCCCAAGCCAGCCAATATGGAGCTCGGCGACGAGCTCGACGCTACCATTCAAGTAACGTTCGGCGATGGGCCCTTTAAGGGCACCGAAGTGCTGGGGTTGCTTCGGCAGTTGACCGATTATGTCGAGAAGGTCATCGTGCCGTTTCGGGGATTCTTCCCCTAGATTCGCTTCTTGGGCTCCGGCTTCTCCGGCTTGGCCGCATGAATCAAGTCCGCGACCACCTTCTTGAGTTGGTCGAGCGGAATTAGTGGCTTCAGGGGTTCTTTCTTCGCCATCCCCTGGATCGTAGCACGAATAGGAGGTCATGCCGATGGACCCCGAGCTGGAGCGGTTCGAGGAGGCGCGGCTTCAAGTGATGCAGCGCATCGAACGCAAGATCGAGCGTGTCTTAGCCAAGATGACTGAGCCCGGCGCAGATCAGCAATGGCTCGCTGGGCGCCTACAAGCGTTGCTCGAAGATCTTCAGACGACAGCGCGGCTAACTCGGCCAGAACCACCCGTAGATCGTCGGCGACGGCCAAACAAGTAGCCGAGACATCCGGGCGCTCAGGGCAACGCCGAGCTGGCATCGTGTCCGTCGAGTCCCGCCCTGTCAAGCTTGCTTATCTTGCATCTGTCAACCAACTTACGTCAAGTATATAACATGGCTAGAGGGCTTGACAACGCATAAGTCTATGCTTATGCTTTGTTCGTGGCTGCTACCCCGCCCGTCTCACTGCTCATGCGCACCCTCTCCGATCCGACCCGGCGGGCGATCTACGAACGGATCGCCGCCGCCCCGGAGACGACCGTCGGCGCGCTCACGCGGGCGGGGCGTGTCTCACAACCGGCTGTCTCGCAACACGTTAAGGCCCTCCAGGATGCGCGCCTGGTCCTCGGGCGGCGCGACGGCCGTAACGTCTTCTATCGCGCCGACCCGCGCGGCCTCGCGCCGCTCGCGCAGTGGGTGCAGCACTACGAACAGATCTGGGCCCAGAGCTTCGACCGCCTGGACGACTACCTGCAGACGATGCAGAGAAACGAGACGAACCCGTGATCGACCGTATCCCGACCGACACCGCCCCCGACGAGCGCATCGTGATCACGCGCGTCTTCGATGCGCCGCGCGAGCGCGT
This sequence comes from Vulcanimicrobiaceae bacterium, assembly GCA_050010375.1. GTDB lineage: Bacteria > Vulcanimicrobiota > Vulcanimicrobiia > Vulcanimicrobiales > Vulcanimicrobiaceae > Vulcanimicrobium. The sequence goes on along the minus strand of JBEKLD010000012.1, from coordinate 12,243 downwards.
CTTCGCCGCCTGGACGACCGCCGAACACTGGGCGCGCTGGTTCGGCCCCGACGGCTGCACCATCCCGACCTGCACGCTCGATGCGCGGCCAGGTGGCCGCCTGCACTTCCACATCCTCCACGACGGCACCGAGCTGTGGGTCGGCGGCACGTTTCGCGAGGTCGTCGCACCTGAACGCATAGTCCTCACCCTGGGCTTTCAGGACGAAGCCGGCAACCCCGTGCCCGGGACGACCTACGGACACCCTCACATCGAAGGGCACCCGCTCGACAGCATCGTCACTGTGACGTTCGCCGACCGCGGCGACAAGACCGAGATGACGATGGAACAGACCGTCCCACTCGACGACCCGAGCCGCGCGGACATGATCGTGGGCTGGAACATGGGCTTCAACCACCTTGACGCCCTGCTGGCAGCGCGCTAGCGCTGCAGACGGAGAAACGAGGAGACACGTGATCGACCGTATCCCGACTACGAATGTCCCCGACGAACGCATCGTGATCACACGCGTCTTCGACGCGCCGCGCGAGCGCGTCTTCGCCGCCTGGACGACCGCCGAACACTGGGCGCGCTGGTTCGGCCCCGACGGCTGCACCACCCCGACCTGTTCGCTCGACGCGCAGCCCGGTGGCCGCCTGCACTTCAACAACGTGTTCGAGGGCATGAACATGTGGGTCGGCGGCGTCTTCCGCGAGGTCGTCGCGCCCGAACGCCTGGTCTTCACGTTCAACCTCCACGACGAAGCCGGGAATATCGTCCCGGCGACGACCTACGGCTTGAGCGAACAGTTCCCGCTCGAGACCATCGTCACCGTGACGTTCGTCGAGCGCGACGGCAAGACCGAGATGACGATGGAACAGGCCGTCCCGTTCGACGTCCCCGAACGCGCCGAGATGGTGGTCGGCTGGAACATGGGCTTCAACCACCTCGCCGAGCTGGTCGAGAGCGCTGCTCCGTGACCGCGCGTCGTGTCGTCGGCTGGGTCGCTGCGATCTTGTCGTCGCTGATGTTTCTGCTCGCTGCCTTCATGAAGTTCACCGACAACCCCGCCGAGGCGGCCGGCTTCGCGCTCTTCGGGCTGCCGATCTGGTTCATGTACCTTACGGGCACGATGGAGCTCGGCGGAGTCGTCCTGCTGCTCCTCTCGCCGTGGCGGTACGCCGGCGCGGCGCTGCTGGTCGTCGTCGGACTCGGCGCTACGTTCGAGCACCTCACTCACGGTCAGTACGCGATGGCACCGATCCCATTCATCTGCGCCGCGTTAGCCGTCCTCGGCGCGGTCCTGCTCCAAGTGCCACGTCGAACGACGATCAACGCCGCGATGGACTGAGCCGCGCGTTTAGTGGATGCCGATGCGGCGGGCGCGGCCGTCGTGTTCGGCGACGCCGAGCGCGGCCAGAATCGCCGCCCGGGTCGCGGTCTCGCCGACGGTTCCGGTGAACGTGATCTCGGCCGGCACGCCGGCGAGGACGAGGACGCGGTCGGCGAGCGCCAGCGCGTCCTCGACGTCGTGCGTCACTAGGATCGCCGAGGCGCGGGTGAACTCGAGGATCTCGCGCACCGCGGCGCGCAGCTCGATGCGACGCAGCGCGTCCAGCGCAGCGAACGGCTCGTCGAGCAGCAGCAACTGCGGATCGCGGACCAGCGCTCGGGCGAGCGCAGCGCGCTGCGCCATCCCGCCGGAGAGCTGCTTCGGCAGCCGCGTCGCCGCATGCGCGAGGCCCACTAGGCCGAGGACGCCCTCGACGCGAGCGCGTTCGGCGGAGGTCCGCGCCGGAAAAGCGACGTTGCGCGTAACGTCGAGCCACGGGAAGAGGCGCGGCTCCTGGAACACGACGCCGACGTCGCCGCTGGTCACGATCGTCCCGGCGTCGGGCTTCTCCAGCCCCGCGATGCAGCGCAGCAACGTCGACTTACCGCAGCCGCTCGCGCCCAGGATCGCGACCCGTTCGCCACGCGCGACGTCGAGGTCGAGCCCGTCGAAGACCAGATGCGTACCGTAGGCCTTCTGCAGCCCGCGAATCCGCGCGGCGGGGTTCATACCGGCACCGTGTCGGTCCAGCCGACCAACCGTCGCTCGAGCCAGCGCATCCCGCTCTCCGAGAGCTTCCCGCAGAGCGCGAAGAGCAGGATCGCGACGAGGATCTCGTCGGTGCGGCTGGTCTGCTGCCCGTCGGTGAGCAAGAAGCCGATCCCGTTGGTCGCGGCGAGCAGTTCCGCGGCGACCAGGAACAGCCAGGCCTGGGTCAGCCCGATACGCGCACCGACCAACAGCTGCGGAAGCGTCGCCGGCACGAGCACGCGCACGATCAACGCCGCGCGCGAGAGGCCGAAGCTCGCGCCGACCTCGACCAGCTTGCGGTCGACGCCGCGGATTCCGGCGACCAGCGCGACGTAGATCGGGAAGAATGCGCCGATCGCGACCAGCGTGATCTTCGCGGTCTCGCCGATTCCCAGCCACAAGAGGATCAACGGCACCCAGGCCAGCGAGGGGACCGCGCGAATGGCCTGCAGCGTCGGGTCGAGCGCGCGCTCGACAGCGCGCGAGCCGCCGACCAGTGCGCCGAGGACGATGGCCAGCACCAGCGCGATCCCGAACCCCGCCGCGACCCGCGCGATGCTCGCGCCGAGGTCGTGCCAGAGCGCACCGGTCGCGGCCAGGTTCTCGAGTTCGGCGACGACGTCGTGGGGCGAAGCGAACTGATAGGACTTCACCCAGCCGCGCGCCGTGACGAGCCACCAGCTCGCCAACAGCGCGAGCGGGAGGGCGAACCTAGCCACGGACGGCGAGCGTCGCCGGCCCGGTGTCGGCGAGCGAGGCGGCAGCAGCGTCCAGGTCGGCGTCGGGGCGGGCCAGCTTCTCGGAGCGAACGAAGCTGACGACGCCGCCGATCGCTGCCCGGAACTCGGGGCTCGGGACGCCCGTGCCCGGGTACGTCGTGCGGTCGCGCAGCTGTAGCTCGGCGACCTTCAGATCGAGGTGCGAGGCATCGGAGAGCAACGCCGCCGTCTCGTCGACGTGCGCCGCGGCGTACTGTCGCGCACGCGAGTACTGCTTCAAGACGATCTGCACGACGTCCGGATGCTGCGCGAGGAAGTCCTCGCGCGCGTTGAGCGCACCGTACGAGTTGAACGCGACGTTGCGGTAGATCAGCCGCGAGCCGGCCTCGAGCTGCGAGGCGGCCATGTGCGGGTCGAGCCCGGCCCAGGCGTCGACCTGGCCGCGCTCGAGCGCAATGCGACCGTCGGGATGCTGCAGGTCGACGATCTCGACGTCGGTCTGCGTCAGGTCGACCGTCGCCAGCGAGCGCAATAGGAAGAACCATGGATCCGTCCCGCGGGTCGCGGCGATCTTCTTCCCTTTGAGGTCACGCAGCGTCTTCACGGGCGAGTCCTTGGCGACGACCAGCGCCGTCCACTCCGGCCGTGAATAGAGGAAGACGGTGTGCAGCGGCGTGCCGTTGGCGCGCGCCAGAAAGGCCGCGCTCCCGGCCGTCGAGCCGAACGCGACCGTCCCCGCCTGGATGTACTGGTTCGCTTTGTTGGAGCCCAGCGAGAGGACCCAGTCGACCGCGGTGCCGCGCTTGGCAAGCGCCTCTTCTAGCCAGCCCTTCGACTTGAGGACCAGACTAGGCGGGTTGTAGTAGGCGTAGTCGACGCCGATACGGTCGGGGTCGGCCGCGCGCGCGACGCGCGGCAGCGCCGCCGCCAGCGACGCGCCGCCGATGAGACCAAGGAATCCGGAACGAGAGAACGGGACCACAGTGAGCGCCTCCTGATGCGATGGGAAAGCGAAAGGGGTGAAATAACGAAGCCCCCGCCGGTTCGGCGAGGGCTCATGTGCGTCGCGCGATGCGCGATCAGCTCATGCCGACCCTAGCCGACCCCCACCAGGGAGCAGCACATGGGCATCACGAGCCGACAGCATGCCAAACGCATAAGTGGCCCGAACATACCACGGATCGGGGGAGGGGTCAAGGTGCCTTGTAGCCACGCCATTCCAACAACCGCGGGACCCGCAACCAGCCCTGCGAGCGCGTCACATCCGCTTCGTGCCATGGCGTCCCATCCTTGGCCTACAGCTCTCTGCGTTCTACCAGTTTCCTTTCGCGCCATCACCGTAATCTGTCGATAGGCGACCTGACGCGTCGTATGAATACGCATGCCACATGGCCGACCACGAGGACAACGGCATGATGGCAACGATCCGCGTCCTCTAGTGCCGGCCCTTCACAGGCGGGCCAGGAACATATCGAGCGCCGTCGTGAAACGGTCGGGCTGGTCGATCATCACGAAGAGCTTCGCGGGTGAGATCGTCACCACGTCGACGGTGTGGACGCGGGCCAGCGACGCGACGTAGGCGGCGCGCTTCTCCGCCTCGGTGGGGTGAACCGCGGAAACGGGGTTCGCTTCGGAGGGGTCGTACGGGACGATCTCGTCGAGCGGCACGGTGATCGCGCCCAGGCGCGGCCGCAGGTCGACCTCGACGTCCGCGGTCAGCCACTCCGCGACCGTCGTCGGGTCGCTCTGGGCGGTCAGCGCCGCGAGCGGCGCCGCGAGCGTCGGATCGCTGACGCCGCCGGCGCTCATTAGGCCTGTCTCGAAGGCGATCATCTGCTCCGGCGTCTTCGCGCGCAGCGTCGAGGCCAAGCGCGACGCCACCACCTGGCGCTGCGCCGGCGTAAGGTCGTCGGTGTCGGGGAAGATCGGCACGCCGTCGATCGCGACCACGCCGCGCAGCCGGTTCGAATACTCTTCAGCATACGCGATCGCCAGCGTGCCGCCCAGATTGTGGCCGACCAACACGATCCGCGCCAGGTGCCGCTGATCGAGCAGCGCCGTGAGGTCGCGCACGAAGCCGCCGAACGACGGCGTCCCCTGCGGCGGGCGTCCGGCGAACCCGGCGAGCGTCAGCGCGTAGACGGCGTGCGTCGCGGCGAGGTGCGGAATGATACCGTTCCACACCCAGGCGCCACAGGCCAAACCCGGCACGAGCACGATCGGATCGCCGCTGCCGTAGCGGTCGACGTGCAGCGTGCCGACGTCGAAGCTCTCCGCCGGCGTGGGCGCCGGCGGGAGCACCGCGGCTGAAGCCCTGCCGCTCGTACCGCCGATCAATGACAGCGCGAGCGCGACGGCTGCGAGGGGCGTACGCATGGCGCGGTGTCTTGGTGATCCCTAGCGCGTGAACCCTCAGCGTGAGAGTGGGCGATCGGCTACGGTTGATTCTTGCGCCTGGGATGATCTACAATGTATATCATGCGAGCGACGATCGCGCGGTGGGGCAACTCCCTTGCCCTCCGCATCCCGAAGGCGGCGGTCGAGGCGGCCGGCCTCCACGAGGGCGACGTGGTCGATATCGACGAGGACGCCGGCGTACTCCACATCGCGCGCGCGCGCCGTGTCGACGTCGACGCGCTGATCGCGGCGATCACCCCGGAGAATCTGCATCGCGACCTCGCCTGGCTCGAATCCGAACCGCGCGGGAACGAGGGCTGGTGACACCGCCGGCCGCTCCGACCCCATACGTGCCGGATCACGGCGACGTCGTGTGGCTCGACTTCAGTCCACAGGCCGGGCACGAACAGTCGGGTCACCGGCCGGCGATTGTCCTCTCGCCACGAGTCTACAACGCACGCGCGGGCCTCATGATTTGCTGCCCGGTCACCAACAAGCGCAAAGGCTATCCGCTCGAAGTCGCCGTCGAGGCGGGCAACGTCCGCGGGGTCGCGCTCGCCGACCATGTGAAGTCGGTCGACTGGCAGGCTCGCAACGCGGTGCCGATCGGCCAGGCGAAGCAGGCGGCGCAGGACGTTGCACGCCTCGTCGCTGCGTTGATCGGAGCGCAGTAGCGCAACTGCCGGCTCAGGGCGACAGACGAACGATTTCCCAGCCCGCGTCGTTGCGCTCGTAAACGATCCGGTCGTGCAGACGGTTCGGGCGCCCGTGCCAGAACTCGAAGCGATCGGGGACGACGCGATAGCCGCCCCAAAACGGCGGGCGCGGCACCTCGCCGGGGAAGCGCGCCTCCGCGTCCGCCATCGCGCGCTCGAGTTCGCCCGCACCGCCAACCGGGAAACTCTGCCGCGACGCCCACGCGCTCAGCCGGTGTCCGCGCGGCCGCGACGCGAAGTACGCGTCGCTCTCCGCCGCGCTCACGATCGTCACATCGCCCTCGATGCGCACCTGCCGCTGCAGGACGCCCCACCAGAAGAGCAACGCCGCATGCGGATCCGCCGCCAACGCCGCACCCTTGCGGCTGCCGTAGTTCGTATAGAACACGAAGCCGCGCTCGTCCCATCCCCGCAGCAGCACGATCCGTGCCGATGGCCGACCGTCGGCATCGACGGTGGCGACCGTCATCCCGTTCGGCTCGGCGATCTCCGGGGTCGTCTGCGCCTCACCGAACCAGGCTGCGAACTGCACGAACGGATCCGCTGCGACGACGGCTTCGTCGAGGCCGCCACGCTCGTAGCTGATGCGCCGCCCGGCGACATCGTCGCTCACGGAAAGCGCCCGGCGAGCATCCCGCCGCCCAGGCCCAGCACGAGCACCACGCCGCCGGCCAGCGCGAGTGGGAACGCGGCGTCGATGCGGCGCTGCTCGCGGGTCGTCGAGGCGGCTAGCGCAGCGAGCCGGCCGCGCAGGCTGCCGGCGTCGCTGGCCCGCGCGTAGACGCCGCCGGCGGCGGCAGCGATCTGGCGCAACGCATCCTCGTCGATCGACGCCTGTTCGTCGGTCCCTGGGATGAACTGTCCCGAATCGTTCGTGCCGATCCCGACCGTGTCGATCTCGATCCCGGCCGCGCCGATCTCGGGCGCCGCGGCGAGCGGATCGACGCCCAAGTTGTTCACGCCGTCGGTCACCAGCACGATCGCGCGCTTCCCGGTCGTCGGTAGCAGCCGGGCTGCGGTGAGCAGCGCGTCGCCGATCGCCGTCCCGCCGTTGGGTGGCGGGATGCGTGCGATCGCGTCGCGGACCACGTCTTTGTCGTCGCTGAGTGGTTGGACGACGCCGGCGCCGCTGGAGAAGGCGACGATCCCGATGCGCGTCCCGGCCGGCGCGTCGTCGACGAACGCGCGGACTGCGGCATCCGCCGCGTCGGCGCGGGTCGGGGCGACGTCGGTCGAGCGCATCGAGCCCGACGTGTCGACGCACAGCACGACCGCGCCGTGCGCCGGTACGCTGGCGACGAACCGCGGCCCGGCTAGCGCGCCACCGAGCAGGACGATCCCCAGCGCCGCGGCCAGCGCGAGCACCAGTGCCGGATCGATGCGCCGCGCCGTCGCCGACTCGAAGAAGGCGAGGTCGCTGTAGGCGAGCGCCGCCGCGCCGGCCCGTTGCGCGGCCCGGTGCGCGAGGGCGAGGAACGCGCCGGCGACGAGCAGCCCGGCGACGAGCCAGAGCGGATGCGCGAGCGTCATCCGGCCAAGCCGAAGGCGCGCAGCAGCGAGCCGCGCCCGTCCGCCTCCGCCAGCGTCCCGACCCGCCAGCCGGCGCTGCGAAAGCGCGCGTGCAGCGCATCTTCGCGGGCCTGCGCCGCAGCTCGGTAGCGCGCCCGTGTCCGGGCGTCGACGAAGGCGCGCCCCACGCGGCCGGTCTCCGCGTCGCGCAGCCGCACGAAGCCGCGCAGCGGCAGGTCGTCGCGCCAGGGATCGCGTGCCAGCAGCACGGTCGCGTCGAAGCGCAGCGCGGCGCGCGCCAACGACTCGTCGTCGGGCAGATCGAACCCGTCGACGATCGCCAGCAGCGAGGACCCGCGCGGCAGGACGCGAAGCGCGAGCGTCAGCGCCGGAGCGAAGCGAAACGGCGCGGCGGCATGGACCAGCGCCGCGGCGCGGCGATCGCGCACGACGCGTTCGTCGACGACCCGCGCGGCGCGGTCTTCTCCTTCTGCCGCGCCAAACCAACTCCGCAGGGCCTCATCGGCCGCGGCGGCGAGTGGCCGATGACGGCCGACGCCCATCGACCCGGACTCATCGACGATCGCAGCCAGGACCAGCGCCGTCTCTTCGAGGTAGACGCGCGTCTGCAGCGCCCCGACCCGCGCACTCGCAGCGTGGTCGACCCGGCGGGGATCGTCGCCTTCGACGTAGGCGCGCAATTGCGAGAACACAAAGCCGTCGCCGAGCCGCGTCCCGCGCGCGGCGCCGCCCGGGCGCGGGGTCGCGCGGGCGCCGCGCAGGATCGCGGCACGCAGCGCGTTCACGGGGCGGGCACCGCGGCGACGATCCGCCGCACGACGTCCTCCGGATCGTAGCCGCCGATCGCCAGCCGGTCGTCGTACGACAGCCGGTGGCGCAGCACCGACGGCGCGACGTCGCGGACGTCGTCGGGCGTCGCGAAGGCGCGGCCTTCGAGGTAGGCGCGCGCACGGGCCAGGGCGACCAGCGCCAGCGCGGCGCGCGGCGAGGCGCCGTGCGCGACCAGCTCGGCGCCGCGGCTGGCGCGCACCAGCGAAACGGCGTAGTCGCGGATCGCGGCGTCGACGAAGACCGCGTGCGCTTCGTCTTGCCAGCGGCGCACGTCGTCGAGCGTCACCACGTTCGCCGCCAGCGGCGGCTCGCCGGTGCCAAAGCGGTCGACGATCGTCCGTTCCTCTTCGAGCGACGGGTACGCTACGATGAGCTTTGCGAGAAACCGGTCGAGCTGCGCGAGCGGGAGCGGGTAGGTGCCGTCGGCGTCGTACGGGTTCATCGTCGCCAGCACGACGAACGGCGCCGGCAGGTCATAGGTGTGCGGGCCGATCGTCGCGCGCCGCTCCTGCATCCCCTCGAGCAGCGCCGACTGGACCTTCGCCGGCGCGCGATTGATCTCGTCGGCCAGCACGACGTTGGCGAAGAGCGGGCCGAAGACCGTCGCGAACTCACCGGTCTTCTGATCGAAGATCCGCGTCCCGGTCACGTCGGAGGGCAACAGGTCGGGGGTGAACTGCACGCGCCGGAAGACGCCGCCGACCGCCGCCGCCAGCGCGCGACAGGCCAGCGTCTTGGCGACGCCGGGCGCGCCTTCGAGCAAGACGTGACCGCCGACGATCAGCGACAACACGAGGCCTTCGCAGACTTCGTCCTGCCCGACGATCGTCGCGTGCAACGCATCCAGGACCGCGCGCGGCGCGCTCACCGCAACCACCGTTCCGTCGCGCCGATCAGCTCGGCCGAGGCCGCATCGCGCACGCCGGGCGCGCCGAAGGCGGCCCGCTCGGCGGCCAGCAGCGCCGAGCGCAGCGGTTCGCCCGGCTGCGCCTGCAACGCGTCGCGCAGCGTCGCACCGGGTGCGACCCCGGCGGCGACGAACAGCGCCGCACGCAGGTCGCGCAGCTCGCCGTTGGCCGGCGCGGTGCGATAGCGGCGCAGCGCCGCGGCGACCTCGTCGCGCGATGTCCGCGGCGGCGCGGCGGGCGCCGGCGGCGGCTGCGGTACGGGCGCGGCGACCGTGACGCTCGCGCGCGTCCGCGTGCGCCCGATACGCACCAGCGCAAGCGCGAGTAGCACGACCACCGCGACGCCGACGAGGATGGCGACGACGAGCGCGACCTGACGCAGCGCGCCCGCGGCGGCGTCGACCGGGCTCCCGCCGACCGCCACGACGGTGACGCGCAACGGATTCGAGGAGAATCGCGACGGGCGGCCGGTGCGGCCGTCGATCGCGTCGAGGTACGCCGGCCGGAAGGTGAAGGAGCCAGGCTGGGTCGGCGCGAGCGTCAGCGTCTCGACGACGTCGGTCCCGCCGTTCGCGTGCGTCACGGTGCGCTCGTCGCCCAACGGCTGCATCGTCCCGATGTCGGGGACGACCAGCTCGTCGAGCGCGTCGACGTGCTCGCGCACGTGGACGTGGATCGCGACGTGAAAGGTCGCGCCGACCGGGATCGCTTGCCGGTCGGCGCGCATCGAGAGCGCGTCGACGTGTAACGTCCGCAGCCCCTGCGCCGTCGCCGGCGCGGTCGCGGCGAGCGCGCCCAGCAGTGCCAGCGCCGTGGCTACGGAACTCGCTCGAGCCATCGCGCGAACAGACTCCGCGCGTCGAACGGGCCCGGCGACGCCTCGGGGTGGAACTGCACCGCTTCGATCGGGAGCGTGCGGTGGCGGAAGCCTTCGTTGGTCCCGTCGTTGAGGTTGACCATCGTCGCCTCGAGCTCGGGCGGGAGGCTCGCACCGTCGACCGCGTAGCCGTGGTTGTGCGCGGTGACGAGCACCTCGTCGCGCACCAAGTCCTTCACCGGCTGATTCCCGCCGCGATGGCCGTAGGGCAGTTTGTAGGTTTGCGCGCCCAGTGCGAGCGCCAGCAGCTGGTGTCCGAGACACACACCGAAGACCGGCGTCTTGCCGACCAGGTGTCGCAGCGTCGCGACTGTCTCGTCCAGGTCGCGCGGGTCGCCGGGGCCCGGCGAGACGACGACGGCGTCGGGGCCGTGGGCCATGATCTCGTCGCTCGTCGCGCCGTAGGACAGCACGGTCACCGTCGTGTCGAGCGCCGTCAAGTCGCGGATGATGTTCTTCTTCACGCCGCAATCGAGCAGCACGACGTGCTTTCGGCCGGTGCCGATCCGCTCGCCGGGCCCGTAGGCGTCGGCGACCGAGGCGACGAGCCCCCGTGTCGTGGCGGTGCGCGCGTAGGCGGTCAGCGTCGCCTCGACGGTCGCGATCGCCGCGTCGCCGACGGCCAGCGCGGCGGCGATCGTCCCGTGCTCGCGCAGCGCGATCGTCAGCGCGCGGGTGTCGATGCCGACGATCGTGCGCACGCCTTGCGCGTCGAGCCAACTCCCCAGGTCGAACTTCGCCGCGTGGTGCGAGGGGTGCGCGGCGAGATGCTTGATCGCCGCGCCGGCGACGCACGCGTGCGGATGCTGCGCGACCTCGCCGCTCACGCCGTAGTTCCCGATCAGCGGGTAGGTGAAGGCGAGGATCTGCCCGGCGTAAGACGGATCGGTCAACGCCTCCTCGTAGCCGGTCATCCCGGTATAGAACACGGCTTCGCCGAGCGCCGTCCCGTCCGTCGCCAAGCCGGTTCCGTCGAAGCGCGTCCCGTCGGCGAGCAAGAGCGTCGCCCGGTTCATGCCAGGGCCCCCTCGCGCGGCAGGACGCGACCGTGCTCGTAGACGACCGCGCCCTCGACGATCGTCGCAAGGGCTCGGCGCGGGAGCGTCAGCCCGTCGAACGGCGTGTTGCGTCCCTTCGAGTGGAACAGCCGCGCGTCGACCGTCCAGGGCCGGTCGGCGAAGACCGTCACGTCGCCGACGCTGCCGACTTCGAGCGTCCCGCCGGGGACGCCCAGGATGCGCGCCGGGTTGCTCGAGAGCATCGCGATGAAGCGCGCCGGCGGTAGCTCGCGCAGCGCCAGCGCGTAGGCCCCGATCGCGATCTCCAGGCCACTGAAGCCGACCGGCGCCAGCGAGAGCAGCTGCGCCTTCTCGTCGGCGCCGTGCGGCGCGTGATCGGTCGCGAAGACGTCGATCGTCCCGTCGCGGACCGCGTCGCGCAGCGCGTCGCGGTCGTGGGCGGCACGCAGCGGCGGGTTGACCTTCGAGTCGGCGCGATAGTCGTCGAAGCGGTCGTCGAGGAAGACCAGGTGGTGCGGCGTGACCTCGCAGGTCACCCGGATCCCGCGCGCGCGGGCCCAGCGAATCAGGTCGAGCGAGGTGGCCGTCGAGACGTGCGCGATGTGCCAAGTCTTATCGGTGTCGGCCGCGATCAACAGGTCGCGCGCCACGATCACGTCCTCGGCCAGCGACGGAGCCCCGTCGAGGCCGAGCCGCGCGGAGTTTGCGCCTTCGTTCATCACCGCCTCGCCCTTGAGGTCGGCGTCCTCGCAGTGCGAGATGAAGACCTGCGCCAGATCGGCGGCGTAGCGGGCCGCGTTGCGCAGCACGCGCGCGTCGCGTGGCGTCGAGCCGTCGTCGCTGAACGCGACGCAACCGGCCGCCGCGAGCAGATGGTACGGCGCCAGCTCGTGGCCGGCCCGGCCTTTGGTGATCGCGCCGACCGGGTAGACGCGCGCCAGGCCGGCTGCCTCCGCGCGGCGCAGGACGTCGGAGACGATCGCCGGCGCGTCGAGCGCCGGTTCGGTGTTGGGCATGCAGGCGACTGCGGTGAAGCCGCCGGCGACCGCGGCCGCCGTCCCGGTCGCGATCGTCTCCTTGTGCGTCTGGCCCGGCTCGCGCAGGTGGACGTGCATGTCGATGAAGCCCGGCGCGACGATCGCGTTCGCCGCGTCGACGACCCGCGCGCCGTCGGGCTCGATCTG